>JADCEV010000132.1 GCA_020249865.1 Roseomonas sp.
AGGCGCGTGCAGCTTCCGGCTGCGGCGCTTCGGCGAAGATGGCGGCGGAAAAGGTCATCACCTCACCAATTTCGGCGGGCAATGTGCCGATAATGTCTATCCCCGGCACGGTCATCAATTCGCTGACCTGTTGAATGGCCAATGCCACTTCGCCGCGCTTCAGTAATTCACCGGTAAAGCCCTGCGGGATCACGGTGGCTTTGGCGTTGACCTCCGCCGCAATGCCAAGCCTTTCAATCAGCCCCGCAAAGAACAAGCCGCTTGCCCCCGCACGTGAATAGGCGAGTGATGGTGTCGCCAGCAGCGTCGCGCGAAAGGCTTCCGGCGTGCTGATATCGGGCCGCTTCGCGCCGGCGGCCACCGCAACGCCAATGTGTGATAATGCCAAGTCTTGCTTGCTGCCTGCTGCGAAAACCCCCTTGGCAATGAAATCATCCACGGCCGCCGCAGTCAGGATCGCGATATCGCCGCGCGCGCCATCGGCGATGCACTGCGAAATGCTCTTGGTCGGGTCGAACACCATGGCCGGCGCTGGGTTGGTCTTGGCCCAAAGCGGCGCCAGCACGTCAAGCACGCCCTGCAAGGCCAGGGTGGACATGATGGAAAGCGGCTGAGCCATGGGCGGGTTCCTTGCGCATTGATCCCGGCCAGAATGGCGCCTGCGGGGCCGCGCGGCAATCTGGCACCAATCACCCTGAAATCGCCATGAAGTCAGGCTTTCATCACCCCAATACGGAAGGAAAACCCCATGACCCAAAAGCGGCTAGCCTTGGCGCTCTGCTTCGGCCTGCTCACCCTCGCCAGCGGCGCCCAAGCCCAGGCCCCCGAAGGCTGCGCGCGGCATGAGGCGCGCTTCCCTGCCTTGCTCGGCAAGGCGCCTGAGGAGGTGCGTGCGGCACTCCAAGCCATGCCCGGCATCAACACCGTTCGCATGGGCGGGCCAACCACGCCCATGACCAAGGATTACCGGCTGGACCGCGCCACCGGGCTGATCGAAAACGGTGTGGTGACGCGGATCACCTGCGGGTGACGCGATCAGCGCCCAAAGGAAGTTAACTTGTCGTTAATCTTTGCCTGTGCGAATTCGCGTTCATGGAACCGCGCTTTGTCAATCTCTCACCGGGCGACCCAGCCCCCTATTTCGTCGCGCCCACCACAACCATCCCACGCTTCACCTTCGATACGGCGGCGGGGCGCTACCTTGTCTTGTGCTTCCTCGGGACGGTTGGTGACGAAGTCGGGCAGGGTGCCCTGCGCGCCATTGCCGCGCACCGCCGGGTCTTTGATGATGACAAGGCAAGCCTTTTCGGCGTGCTGATTGATCCCGAAGATCAGGCGCGAAACCGCGTTCAGGAAAGCATTCCAGGCATCAGGTTCTTTCTGGATCATGATCTTGCGATTTCGCGGCGTTACGGTGCGGTGCCACATGATGCCGTTGCGGGGCAGCCCGTTGCGGTCAGGCGCTTCTGGCTGGTGCTTGATCCGGCCTTGCGCATTCTGAAACTGTTTCCTTTCCCGGCCAGCGGCGCGGATCATACCGAATTGTTCAATTACCTGTCTGCCCTGCCAGCCTTGGACAGCTACCCCGGTTTCACCGTGCAGGCGCCGGTGCTTTGCCTTCATAGCGTTTTTGAACCTGGCTTATGCGAGAAACTCATCAGCCTCTATGAAACGCATGGCGGCGGGGAATCCGGCTTCATGCGCGAAGTCAATGGCAGAACCGTTGGCGTCTTTGACCATAGCCACAAGCGGCGCAAGGATTACACGATCACGGATGACGATATCATTCGCCTCACCCAAGCGCGGATCAGGCGGCGCATCGTGCCTGAGATTGCCAGAGTCCATCAATTTCACGTCACGCGCATGGAACGCTACATCGTAAGCTGTTACGCGGCAGAAGATGGCGGCCATTTTCGTGCCCATCGGGACAACACTACGAAGGGCACGGCGCATCGGCGCTTTGCGGTTTCCATCAACCTGAATGCCGAATTCGAGGGCGGCGAGATTTCCTTTCCGGAATTCGGCCCGCGCGGATTCAAGCCGCCACCAGGCGGCGCGGTGATTTTCTCCTGCAGCCTGCTGCATCGTGTGTCCAAGGTAACCGCCGGGCGGCGCTATGCCTTCCTGCCATTCCTTTATGACGAAGCAGCGGCCAAAATTCGCGAGGAAAACCTCGGCTTTCTTGATGCTCCCGCCGGTGAAATGCAGGAAGCATGATGCCAGAAACCCCTGAAGGCTTGCTTGCCCGCCTCACTGCCGCCGGCATTGCTGCGGAGACCCGCCATCACCCGGCGGTCTTCACGGTCGCCGAAAGCCAGGATTTGCGCGGCACACTGCCGGGCGGGCACACCAAGAACCTGTTCTTGCGCCCGGCCAAGGGCGATGGTCCCTTCCTGCTGGCCACCTTGGAGGAATCCCGCCAAATCTCCATCAATGCGCTGGCCCGCCTGGCGGGATCCGGCAAGGTCACCATGGGTAGTGCCGAGGAATTGCTGGCGATTTTGGGCCTGACGCCAGGCTCGGTCACGCCCTTTGGGCTGGTCAATGCACCACCCGCCCGGATTCGCTTTGTCATGGATGCGGGGCTGATGCGCCATCCGCGTATTTGGGTGCATCCCCTGGTGAATACGGCCTCCACCGGCCTCGCCCCCCAGGATTTGCTCGAGTTTTTGGCCGGGCTTGGGCATGAAACGCGGTTACTCGAACTGGATGGTGCCTGAACCACCCCGGGGTGGCTTGCTTCTGTGGCGATAGGGCGCATTTATGGGGCAGCAAGACCAGGAAGTGCCCCAATGGAAGTGATCTTCGACCCCTCTCGCCCGCCGCAGGGCGCCGCTACCGGCGCCATCAAGGACGGCGACCAAACCACCTTCATGCAGGATGTGGTGCAGGCATCCAATGACGTGCCGGTGCTGGTGGATTTCTGGGCCACCTGGTGCGGGCCCTGCAAGCAACTGACGCCTGCGCTGGAAAAGGTGGTGAATGCCGCCGGTGGGCGCGTGCGGCTGGTGAAGATTGATATTGATAAGAATCGCGGCCTTGTGCAGCAGCTCGTGCAAATGGGCCTGCCGCTGCAATCCGTGCCCACTGTTGTCGCCTTCTGGAAGGGGCAGATCCTGGATCTGTTCCAGGGCGCGCTGCCGGAATCGGAAGTGAGGCGCTTCATTGAAGGCTTGCTCAAGCAGGCGGGCGGGCAGATGCCGACGGCCGATCTGCTCGGCGAAGCCAAGGCCGCGCTGGAAGAAGGCGATGCCACCACAGCGCTCCAAATGTTCGGTGCGCTGGCACAGCAGGAACCGGAAAATGCCGAAGCCATGGCCGGTGTCGCGCGCTGCCTGATGACACTCGGTCAGGAAGAACAGGCGCTGCAGGTGATTGAAAGCGTGCCGGAAAAACTCCGCAACCATGCCGAGATCGCTTCCATCCGCAGCGCCCTGGAATTGGCCGCCGAAGGGCGCGAAGCCCGCGCCAAGCTCGCTGAGTTTGAGGCACGTCTGGCCGCTGACCCCAATGATCATGGTGCGCGGATTGACCTGGCCGTGGCCCTGAACGCCATGGATGACCGCGCCGGCGCCGTGGATGCGCTGATCGAGGCGATCAAGCGCGACCGCGCCTGGAATGAGGAAGCGGCGCGCAAGCAATTGCTGAAATTCTTCGAAGCCTGGGGCTTTGGGGATGAGGCAAGTGTCGCCGGGCGGCGCAAGCTTTCTTCTGTGCTGTTCCGTTAAGGCCGGCGGCACCACCCACCATGCAACCCTTCAGCCCGCGTTTGGCGGACCTGCCGAGCGAAATCGCAGTCTTCCCCTTGACCGGGGCGCTGCTGCTGCCGCGCGGGCGCTTGCCGCTCAATATTTTTGAGCCGCGCTATTTGGCGATGACGATGGATGCGCTGGGGCGAGGACGGCTTTTCGGCATGGTACAGCCGGATGCGCGCGGCAAGCCAGCGGCGGAAGGGCCAGGACTTTATCGCATCGGCTGCCTTGGGCGCATTTCATCCTTCAGCGAAACCGATGATGGGCGGCTTTTGATCACGCTGATCGGCGTGGCGCGGTTTCGCATTCTTGAGGAATTGCCGCAGGCTGCCGGCGGTTATCGGCGTGTGCGCGCGGATTACACGGATTTCGTCACGGATTTGCTGGAAGCCGAACCGCCTCCGCTGGATCGGCCGGCATTGCTGGGTGCGCTCAAGCCCTATTTCCTGGCGCGGGGGATTGAAGCAAATTGGGATGCGGTGGAACAAACCCCCGATGCGCTACTGGTGACGATGCTTTCCATGGTCTGCCCCTTTGATCCGCCGGAAAAACAGGCGCTGCTGGAAGCGGCCGAGGGGCCGGAACGGGCCGAAATGCTGGTCGCGCTGCTGCGTATGGGGGCAGCGGCCAATATGCCGAACCCTGGCAGCCTGAGCTGAAGAAGGAATTCATTGCATGACCGAACCGCAACCGAAAGGCGGCGCGCTTGACCCGAAGCTGCTCGAAATCCTGGTCTGCCCCGTGACCAAGAAGCCGCTGCGTTATGATCGCGACCGGGGTGAATTGATCAGCGACGCAGCGGGCCTCGCTTTTCCCGTGCGTGATGGCATTCCGATCATGCTGCCGGATGAGGCGCGTAAACTGGACGCATGAGCGCGCCCACAGAAATCCGCCTCCGCAAGGCGGAAAAAATCCTGGAAATTGTCTTCGCCGATGGCGCGCGCTTCGCGCTGCCGGCGGAATATCTGCGCGTGGAAAGCCCGAGTGCGGAAGTGCAAGGCCATGGGCCGGGGCAGAAGGTGATTGTGGCCGGGCGGCGGCATGTCGGCATTATTGGGCTGGAACCGGTGGGCCATTACGCGCTTCGCATCAGCTTTGATGATTTGCACGATACGGGGATTTTTACCTGGGAATATTTGCGCCGCCTGGGTGAGGAACAGGAAAGCCGCTGGGCGGAATATCTGGCCGCGCTGGCATCGCGGGGCCTGAGCCGCGAACCTGCGCGGCGTGCGAGTGGTGTTTGATTCTGATCATGGCGGCGCTTCCGAAAAGCGTCTAGCCCTTCACCAGTTTCGTGAAGGAATGCGCCATGGACCGCACCCGTTATGACCGCCTTGCCATCCTGTTTCATTGGGTGATGGCCGGGCTGATTTTCTACGCTGCCGCTGCCATCCTCATTGCCGATGATCTGCCGCGCGGCGCCTTTCGGGATTTGATCAAAACCACACATAACAGCGTGGGTGCTGTGGTGGTTGTGTTGCTGTTGTTGCGCATTCTCTGGCGCCTGGTCAGTCGCGCGCCGGCGATGCCTTCCGCCATGACAGCGCGGCAGCAGCGCCTGGCGAAGCTCGCGCATCTTGGGCTTTACGCCATGATGGCGGCCGTGCCGCTGCTTGGTATGGCGGCGCATTTCCTGCGCGGGCGCGGCTTGGAATTTGGCTTCTTCAGCATTGCCTCGCCGCTCGCGGCCAATCGCGCCCTGTCGCGCAGCATCAAGGAAGTGCATGAATTGGCGGCCTATGCCTTGCTGGGGCTGGTTGCCTTTCACATCGCCGCTGCGCTTTGGCACCAATTTATCAAAAGGGATGGCTTGATGGGGCGGATGAGCTTCCGGGGAACTACCTGATCAACCGCCCTTTGCCAGCCGGTCAAACGCCTTCAGCCGCGCAATCAGCGCCGGCATCTCCCGCAGCGGAATCATGTTCGGCCCATCGGATGGCGCGTGATCCGGGTCCGCATGGGTTTCGATGAAAACCGCAGCGACACCCACCGCCACGGCAGCGCGCGCCAGCACCGGCGCAAATTCGCGCTGCCCGCCGCTCGACGTTCCCTGCCCGCCTGGCTGCTGCACGGAATGGGTCGCGTCAAAGACCACCGGATAGCCGGTCTCCGCCATGATGGGCAAAGCCCGCATATCGGACACCAGCGTATTATAGCCAAAGGAAGCGCCGCGTTCGCAGAGCAGGACATTGTGATTGCCCGTGCTCGCGATTTTCGCCGCGACATTCTTCATATCCCAGGGTGCCAGGAACTGCCCCTTCTTCACATTGATTACGCGCCCGGTCGCCCCCGCGGCCAGCAGCAGATCCGTCTGGCGGCACAGAAAGGCCGGGATTTGCAGCACATCCACTGCCTCCGCGCTTGGCGCGCATTGTTCAGGCGCATGCACATCGGTCAGCACCGGCAGCCCGGTTTTCGCGCGCACTTCAGCGAGAATGCCGAGGCCTTCTTTCATGCCAATGCCGCGCGCGGCAGAAACGCTGGTGCGATTGGCCTTGTCGAAGGAGGATTTATAGATCAGCGGCACGCCGGCTGAGGCGGCGATTTCCTTCAGCGCAGCCGCGGTTTCCAAGGCATGCGCGCGGCTTTCGATCTGACAGGGGCCGCAAATGAAGACCAGCGGCAGATCATTGCCGAAGGTCACATTGCCCGCCTTCACATGGCGCATCATACCAGCCTTGCCTGACGCACCGCCGCGCCAATGAAGCCGGAGAAAAGCGGATGCGGCTCGAAGGGCTTGGATTTCAATTCCGGGTGGTACTGCACACCAATGAACCAGGGATGGTCCGGGTATTCGACAATCTCCGGCAGCACCCCATCCGGCGAAAGCCCGGAAAAGCGCAAGCCGGCTGCCTCAAGCCTGTCGCGATAGGCGATATTCACCTCATAGCGATGGCGGTGGCGTTCCTGGATTTCCGGCGCATCTCCATAAACGCAGCGCACGAGCGATCCTTCCGCAAGATGCGCCTGATAGACGCCAAGCCGCATGGTGCCACCCAGATCGGCACTGGCGTCACGGCGTTCCACCTGATTGCCGCGCTGCCATTCGGTCAGCAGCCCCACCACCGGTTCCGCACAAGGCCCGAATTCGGTGGAAGACGCGCCCTTCAAGCCAACAAGATTTCGCGCCGCTTCAATCACCGCCATCTGCATGCCAAAGCAAATGCCAAAAAAGGGCAGCTTGCGTTCACGGGCAAAGCGCACCGCTTCAATCTTGCCTTCCGTGCCGCGCTCCCCAAAGCCGCCAGGCACCAGAATGCCATGCACATGTTCAAGCCGGGCGAGTGCTTCCGCGTCATTTTCGAAGATTTGGCTATCCACCCAATCGAGCTTTACGCGCACATGATGCGCAATGCCGCCATGGACCAGCGCTTCCGAAAGCGACTTATAGGCATCCAGCAGATTGGTGTATTTGCCGACAATCGCGATATTGACCTCACCTTCCGGGGCCTTGATCGCGTTCACAATCCTTTCCCAGCGGGACATATCGGGCTCGCCAAAGGCGGAAAGGCCGAAATGGCGCAGCACTTCCACATCCAGCCCCTCGGCATGATAGGCCAAGGGCACTTCGTAAATCGTGCTGGCATCAAGCGCGGGGATCACACTTTCCGGGCGCACATTGCAGAATAGCGCGATCTTGCGCCGTTCATTCTCCGGGATTGGCCGATCACACCGGCAGAGCAAAATCTGCGGTTGAATACCAAGGCCCAGCAATTCCTTTACACTATGCTGCGTTGGCTTGGTCTTCAATTCACCGGCTGAGGGGATATAGGGCACCAAAGTCAGATGCATGAAAATGCTGCGCTGCGGGCCAAGTTCATTGCCCATTTGCCGAATGGCTTCCAGGAACGGCAGGCTTTCAATATCGCCGACCGTGCCACCCACTTCTACCAGCACGAAATCATAACCATCGGTTTCGGTCTGGATGACTTCCTTGATCTTGTCGGTGATATGCGGGATCACCTGCACCGTCCCGCCCAGGTAATCGCCGCGCCGTTCAGCGGCAATTACATCCGAATAGATGCGCCCCGTGGTCCAGTTATCGGCCTTGCGCGCATGCACACCGGTGAAGCGTTCATAATGGCCAAGATCAAGATCGGTTTCCGCGCCATCATCGGTGACGAAGACCTCCCCATGCTGATAGGGGCTCATGGTCCCCGGATCGACATTGAGATAGGGGTCCAGCTTGCGCAGCCGAACCTTGTAACCGCGCGCCTGCAACAGCGCGCCGAGCGAAGCGGAAGCGATACCCTTACCAAGTGAGGAGACCAAGCCGCCGGCGATGAATACGAACCGGGTCATGGGAGACCTTGATAGCCCATCCCCCGATTCGACGCCAGAAGGGTTCGGTCAGTCCCGTCGGCGTTAGATGATTCTTGAGGTTTGTCGGTTTTACTGCCGCACCGAAGTCCCTCCCACCGCGACGCCAGGCAGGAAAATCCTCATGCGGATAGATACAAGACCGGATGGCTCCCAGATCGTGATACCGGAAGTCGGCGATCTTGTGCGCCTGACCCGCGATGAAGCGGGCCCCATTGTGACCGCCTATGCCGGGGAATGGGGGCGTATTGTTCGGGTAACGACCCGCAATACACTGGATATCCAGCTTGCCGGCTTTTCCCGCCCCCGAGGCGTTGCCATGGCGTTGGTCAGCGATTTCCCGGCGATCAATGTGGTTCCCTGTGATGGGCGCGGCTTGCCCACTGATGGCCGGCATTGGGGGTCTTGGGAAGAACGCCGCGGTGGAGGAGCGGCCAAAACGGCTCGCCGCTAACGCAGGCTTGGCCCCGCTTCGATCAGCGCCAGATTCTGAGCAGCCAGATCAGCGGCAGCACTATCCGGGGCCAATTCCAGCACCCTTTCCCAATCGCGCCGCGCAGCTTCGGCCTCACCGCGCAATTGGCGCAGAATGCCGCGTTCCAACAACGCCTCAACATTGCGTGGCGCAAGCCGCAAAGCGGTGGTGATACTGTCTTCAGCCGGCCGCAACTGCTCAAGCCGGCGCTGCGCCGCGGCGCGCCAAACCCAGGCCTCGGCCCGGTCTGCATCCAGCACTACGGCCAGATCAAGATCGGCCAAGGCGCCACTCACCTGATTGAGAGCGAGCCGCGCCATGGCACGTTCCAACAGCAAATCAGGGTCTTGCGGGGTCAGTGCCAGGGCAAGGCTGGCCGCTGCTGCTGCGCGTTGCGGCTTGCCAGCGGCGCGCCAGGCTTCCGCCGCCTGGCCGAAAACAGCCGCACGCGCGGCAAGCCCGGCCTCACTGCGCGCCGCGATGCGTTCCAGCGCTTCCGCTGCGGCATCAGCTTCCCCAAGGCTGAGCTGGGCCAGCGCCTCGCATTGGGCGGCACCCTCGCCACCACCCTGCATCAGCCAATCCCGCGCAAAGCCGCGTGCGCCAACGGGGTCGGCAGGCAATAGATCAAGGCAGCGCGCATATTCGGGGGCCTGGGATAGCCGCGGGGGTTCCGGCGGCACGGGCAGCGCCGCATCCTGCTGCGCGGATGAAAGGACGCCCGAAAGCCACAAGCCGCCAGCCGCGCCCGCCACCAAAAGCGCTGTCGCAACCCCGATCAGCTTCATGGGTCTTTGCACCATCAACGGCATTGTAGCGCAGGCTGCGCGGCATGGTAATGTGTTGGCGAAACAGACAATATTTTTGTGATGGCGCGTGGCGGAAAAACCATGAAACACGACAATACGCTGATCATTGCCGGCCTTGGCTATGCCGGGCGCGCGGTGGCCGACGCCGCTGCCAAGGCTGGCTGGCGGGTGATCGGCACCTCACGCCAACCGCAGAAGCTTCGGGCGCCTGCAGGGGTTGAGGTGATCAGCTTCGAGGAGGCCGGCCCTGCTTTCGCCGCAGCCAGCCATTGGCTGATCACCACGCCGCCGGATGAAGGCGGGGACCCGGTACTCAGCCGCCACGCCGATGCGTTGGCTTCAGGCCATCAGCGTTGGATCGGCTATCTTTCCACCACCGGGGTTTATGGGGACCGCGCCGGCGGCCTGGTGGATGAGGCGACAGCGCCCGCCCCCGGCCAGCCGCGCAGCCAAAGGCGCTTGGCGGCTGAGGAAGCCTGGCGCGCGGCGCAGCCTACAGGTGCCGCTTTGGATATCTGCCGCGTCGGTGGGATTTACGGGCCGGGGCGTGCCCCCTTTGCCGAATTGCGCGCCGGGGTTGCGCGGCGGGTGGTGAAGCCCGGCCATAGCTTCAGCCGCATTCACCGCGACGATATCGCCCATGCGGTGATGGCTGCCATAAGCAACCCGCCACCGCCCGGCTGCCGTGTGCTGAATTTTGTGGATGATGTGCCGGCGGAAAGTGCAGCGGTGATGGAGGAAGCGGCGCGGCTGCTGGGCATGCCACCTCCGCCAGCCATCTCCTTTGACGAAGCGCGCGCCAGCATGTCGCCCATGGCGCTTTCCTTCTGGTCGGAAAATCGCCGTGTGGCGAATGCCGCGACGAAAGCAGCGCTTGGCATTGAATGGCGCTACCCGAGTTATCGTGAGGGCTTGGCAGCGAGCCTGGACTGAAGGCGCTTGGCGCTGATCGGCGTCATCCGGCCAGCGCCAATGCGGTTTATGGGCGATGCCGGGCTTACGCCGCCCGCAGCCTTTGCAGCACGCCCGCCATGGCGCGCGACAAATCCTCAGACCGGGAGGCGAGGCCCTGCGCCGTACTGAGTACCTGCTCGGCGGAAGCGCTGCTTTCGGTTGCGGTCTTCACCACCAGCGACACATCGCTGCGAACGCCGGACGTCAGAGAAGATGTGCGGTTCACATTATTCGCGACATCGGCAATCACTGCGTTCTGTTCTTCAATCGCCGATGCGATAGTGGAAGCGACATGCTCCAATTCGCCAATGGCACGGGAGATATCCTTGATCTGTACTACCGCAGCGCTGGTCGCACTTTGCACGCCGGCGATCTGTTCGCTGATTTCTGCGGTTGCCTTAGAGGTTTGAGAGGCCAGCGCCTTTACCTCACTCGCCACCACGGCAAAGCCCTTGCCGGCATCGCCGGCGCGTGCTGCCTCAATCGTTGCGTTCAACGCCAGCAGATTGGTCTGACCGGCGATAGAATTGATCAATTCCACCACGCTGCCAATGCGTTCTACCGCTTCCGCAAGGGAATTGATTTGTTCTGAAGTGCGTGCCGCGTTTTCTACCGCTTCCTGGGTTTTGGCAGCGGAATTCTGGATTTGGCGGCTGATTTCCCCAACTGAGGAGGTCATTTGCTCGGTCGCTGCAGCGACACCGGAAGCAAGGCCGGAGGTTTCTTCCGCAGACCGCAGTACCGATTGCGAACGATTGCCGACATCACCCGCCGATTCTTGCATGGATTGCGCGGCCTTGCGCATATCATCGGCGTTTTCGCGAAGCGCTTGGACGATCACACCAATGTCACGTTCAAATTCCGCTGCTATCCTTTCCATTTCTGCCTTGCGCTCTGCGGCGCGTTCTTCCTCCGCCGCCTGCTTTTCGGCTTCCAGCGCCGCAACCCGCAGCGCATTGTCGCGGAAGACGACCAGCGACCGGGCCATATCGCCAATTTCATCGCCGCTTTTGAGGTCATTGATGGTGATGGCGGTATCGCCATTGGCCAAGGCGGCCATCGCCTGATTGGTGCGCGACAGGCGCTGGGCGATGCGGACATAAAGCAGCCAGGCGATGAAAAGCACCGCAGCCAAGCCAAAAGCGGCAACCGCCGAGGTCAGGATCAGGGCAGAGCGTGCTTCCGCCACCGCATTCTGCGCGCTTAGCGTCGCATATTCGCTGAAGGCATTGGTATTGGCTTCAACCTGCCCCAGCGCTTCACCGGAACGGGCGAAGAAGGTGGCGAAATCCACCGGGTAAGTGCCGGTCGCCGCACCGGAAAGGGCAAGTGTGCGCAGCGCCCCGTAATTTCTGTCATAGGCGTTTTCGATCGTCTGCAACGAAGGCAATAGCGCTGGAGGCAAAAGCCGCTGCATGGATTTCAATGCCTCAAAGGAAGCCTCGGCCTTGCCGGTCAATTCGCTGGAAGCCTTCATCGCCGCCGGCGTCATGGGCTGCTGGTTCAACAAGGCTGCCGCTATGTAGGTACGCGACTGGCCTTCATACTCGCGCATACGCCAGATGCGATAAGCCGCCAGCACCGCCTGTTCGGATTTCGCGGTGCGCATCGCCGCTGTGTCAATCAGATTACCCAAGATGGACTGCATATCCCGGATGGCTGCAATGATTTCTTGGGGCAAGGTTTCGACATTGCTCGCACGATTCTGACGCGGTGCAGATACCGCCGCATCCGCCCTCGTGCGCAAAACCGCCAGATTCGACCGCGCAGCCCTCAGCGCATTCAGCGTTTCCTGCTTGTTCGGCAGGTCATTGGTCTGTTCCAGATGCGCCATCAGGGCATTGAGGTATTGTTCGGAAACCCGCCTCTGTTCGAGGCGCAGGCTTGCGAATTGCGCCGGCAGAGGGGTTTCCAGCGTCAAGCCAACTTGCGTGACGGACCGTTCCAAGGAAAGCGGCATGAGAGCGCGATAGCCGAGCTCAAGCGCGGTAGTGATTTCGAGCCCCCTTTTGGCCAGCGTTCTTTCATTCAACCTTTCATTGATGGCGGTTGCTGAGAGATAAGCGACCAGGATCGTCAGCACGGCGCCGATGCCAAGGCCGAGATTGCGGATGGAGATGCGCACGCGGCGGGTTCCTTCTAAGGGGGGTGGAAAGAAGGCCGCCTCCATATAAGGGCTTTCTGAAGAATTAGTTACATTTCGGACATATTACATGATGCCGCCATGGGGGATTAGCCAGCATGCTAACCTAGGCCGGTTTTGAGGAATCGTGATCCCCACGAGGGATATTCCCCGGTTCAAGCTCTGTGCTGTGTTGAGGAGGCCAGCATGGAGGCGCCCCTATTCCGCGCGTCTCTGACAGCGTGCTGTTGAAAGCGCCGAAGATGGCGAGACGGTCCGCTCGGTCGCTGCTATCCTGCAGACCATTCCATTCTACCTTTCCAGGCCACGCGAGCGGCAGCGCAGGACGGGGGCTTTGGTGACCGGCCAGGTGGGGCTTTCCCAAGTCGTATAGCTTGGGTGACGAGTGTGCGGATTGGCCATCAGCGCGGACCGCAAGTGGCCTTTCACCACGCACGGCTTATTCGCAACATATGGTGGGCAGGTGCTCGTACCGACCGTGGCAGCGGGCGACATTGCCATTTTCGACAACCTGGGCAGTCACCGGGGGCGCCGCGCACTGCGCGCCATCCGGGGCCTAGGCGTCCACCTGATCTTCCGGCCGCCCTACAGCCCCGACCTGAACCTGATCGAGCAGCGCCTTGCCAAGCTTATACGCCTCATGCGCGCCGCACAGCCACGCACTGTTGAAGAGCTTAGACAAAAAATCGGCAAATGGATTGATATCGTCAGCCCAAATGAGCGCAGCAATTACCGGAGCAATTCCGGAAAAGCTTCCACT
This sequence comes from Roseomonas sp., assembly GCA_020249865.1. Lineage (GTDB taxonomy): Bacteria > Pseudomonadota > Alphaproteobacteria > Acetobacterales > Acetobacteraceae > Neoroseomonas. The sequence continues at coordinate 13,214 of JADCEV010000132.1, forward strand.
TCATGGCAGTATTCTCTAGTCCGCTTGCTCTTTTAGACGGGAGGCTAGGCCATTGATGTCAATCTCGTAGCGTGCATGTTTCACAAAGGGGTCTCCCGTGGCGGACATGATCATGCAGGGATCCAGCCCAATCTCGCGGAGGGGGCCCACCCATCCGCCCCAGTTGTGCGGATACCGCTGCGTAAGAATAAGGAGTCTTGTGTCCGGGCGGGCGAAGATCAACATATTCAAGGCCGAGCCGGTCGGCGCAACGATTGTTGACGCGCGCCGGATTGTTACGACCTGTTCGACAAAATCCATGGTTTCGAGACGCACTCGGCGTAGTCCCAGATCTGAACAGTGTGCAAGGAGGGCGTCTTCGTTGAGGGGACGACCCCAGGAGCTGTTCTCGCGGCTAAGGTAGATTGCATCCGGGCTTGTTGGCTTCGGGGCGTCCACAGTGGCGAGCACTTTGTCGCGCAAGAAGCGCATTGCGGGTGCGGACCACGCGGCCTGGCCTTCAATCGGTACAGAGTGTCCGGGTTTCAGGTCAAAGGGAAAGAAGGTAATTGTCGGCGCTACGATCAAGGTTCCGACCTTGATTACCTCGTCACGGCACATGCGTAAGACAGGATTATCGCAGAGGCGCCCCAACAACTCGAAATGCGATCCAGGCATGTCGGCATTCACGAGGATTGGCGTGGAGGCAAGCTCTGGCAACTGAACAATATGGCGAAGCCGCGGGACAAACTCGCCGATCCAATGGCCAAAATGATTTGTGGCAAGCCCCGACAGGTTTATGGCTTGGTCTATGCGCCGGGTGGGTTTTGGGAGGTCTACGAGTGCAGTGTCACGATACCTTAGCTTGACAATGGTATCGGCACGCAGGTCTACGGCGCTTCCGAAACGGGGATCCGCGTAGGTGTCAGAGAGGATCTCCCCTCCTGCGCCAAAAACGGCGCTAGATTGGCCCGCCACTTGGGCCTCATGAAGCGCAGCGACATAGGCAGGGTAGCCAGAAAAGGTAGTGTGGACCTCCGTTGTCTCGGCAACAGTCATGCCTTCGATGGCGGCAAAATGGATCGTGTCAGGCGGCCCTTGCCACAAAAACCGTCCAAGTCCCGCGGAGACCGCTGCCGCAATGGACAGGATCGGGGTCCGCGGCAGCCTGACGTCCGGTCCCGAGGTCGAGAGTAACGCAGAAAGAACCCTGGTGTTGACGCGGTGTGGATCCATCGGCCCTAATTGCCAAAAACAAAGCATTCGTCTAGCCTAAAAAGCTAGCTTATCGCGAATTTCCACGCTGTGAATTCAGCATTAAAATTTAAGGTGCTTTTTGATTTTAACATTTCTCTCGCACTAAACGGGCAAATTAAGCTACAAGGGCGAGAACTGGGAAACGCTTCAAAATGGCAGATGATATCTTCGTAACCCGGCCGCACCTTCCCCCGCTCGACGAGTTCAGGGACCTACTCGGCAAGATCTGGGATAGCGGCGTGTTGACCAATTGTGGCCCCTATCATCAGAAGCTTGAAGCGGCGTTATGCGAGCATCTTGCGGTACCCCATATCTCACTGTTCAACAATGCCACAATTGCGCTCGTCCTGGCATTGCGAGCGCTGGGCATTAAGGGAGAGGTCATCACCACCCCTTACTCCTTTGTAGCCACCTCGCATGCTATCTTGTGGTCAGAGTGTACCCCCGTTTTCGTTGATGTGGAACCGCAAAGTCTGAACCTTGACCCTGCGCAGATCGAAGCCGCCATCACACCCAAGACCGCCGCAATTCTGCCGGTGCATTGCTACGGCCATCCGGCCGATGTGGACGCCATCGATGCCATCGGCGCCCGCAATGGTATTCCGGTGATCTATGACGCGGCGCATGCCTTTGGTGTTAAGTGCCACTGCGGCTCTGTCCTGGCGCATGGTGACTTATCGGTCCTGAGTTTTCACGCGACCAAGGTTTTCAATACCTTCGAAGGTGGGGCCATCGTCAGCAAGACACCAGAGATGAAGCGCTATGTCGACCAGTTGAAAAACTTTGGTCATGATGGAGAGGTCTCCGTGATCGAGACCGGAATCAATGGCAAGATGAGTGAAATCAATGCGGCCTTCGGTTTACTACAACTCGACCACGTGAACGACGCCATTTTAAAACGCGCCGCCATTGATGCGCGCTACCGCCGTGAGCTCGCAGAAATTTCTGGGCTGGAGTGTCTGGGCGACACCGGTCAGATGCGTCAGAACCACGCCTATTTTCCAATTCGCGTCAAGGCGTCTTTCCCACTGTCACGGGACGGACTTTATTTCTTCATGAAAGAGCGGGGTGTGCATCCAAGGCGATACTTCTATCCGCTGATCTCAGAATTCCCGATGTACCGGCATTTCCCCTCGGCGGACCCTGCACGCTTCCCAAATGCAGTTCTCGGCGCCGCAGAGATCCTGTGCCTACCGATCTATCCGGACCTCGACGAGTCGTCGGTTGTGCGGATCTTGGGCCTACTGCACGACGCTGCGGCATCCGGAGCATAGGGGGCGGGCAGATGCGCGCCGCGATCATGCAACCCTATTTCCTCCCTTATATCGGCTATTTTCAACTGATTGGACGGGTGGATCGTTTCGTCATTTATGACGATATTCAGTTTACCAAGAAGGGCTGGATCCACCGGAACAGATTCCTGCGCAACGGTGAGCCTGTCCTTTTTACTCTGCCGTTACGCAAAGCTTCAGATTACCTCAATGTGCGCGATCGTAAGATCTCAGAGGGCTATGATGCCCGACAGATGATCGCACAGATCGCAAATGCCTATCGGAAAGCCCCGCAGTTCGCCCAAGTGATGCCAATGATCGAAGAGATCTTCGGTCATGCCGACACCAACCTTTTCGGCTTTGTGAAACACAGCCTGGATCGCGTCTGCGCTTATCTTGACCTCAAGACACCCATCATCGTCTCCTCCTCCTTGGGGGACACCACTCCTTTGAAGGGGCAGGATCGCGTGCTTGCCATCTGCAAGGCGCTTGAGGTCACTGAATACGTCAATCCCATTGGCGGGCTCAATCTCTATCAGGCCTCGGCCTTTCGCACGAACGGGATAGCGCTGCAGTTCATGCGCCGGACGGAAGTCAGCTATGCGCAATTCTCGCATCCCTTTGTGCCGGACCTGTCTATCCTCGACACTATGATGTTCAACGCAGTTGCGGATGCGCGCGCCCTGATCACCAGCCGCTACGAAATGGTCGCTCCCCACGATGACTGACAGGTTTGTATGGACCAAACTGGGCAAGATTTTCGATCCTGCCGATGCCCCAGGCAGGCCGTGGATGTTCAGTTTCGCGCAGGCCCCGGCGACACTGATCCGCGAAGACTATGTGCGGGTCTATTTCTCGACTCGTCCATTGCCCGATACACAAGGACAGTTCAAAAGCTTTTCTGCTTGGCTGGATCTGGACCGAGGCGACCTGACGCGGGTCCTCCGGGTAGCTCAGCACCCAGTTCTCCCACTAGGCAAGACAGGCACCTTCGACGAATTTGGAACCTACCCGTTCTCCGCGATCGAAACTGAAGCCGGTATCCTCGGCTACTACGCAGGCTGGACGCGCTGCGAAAGCGTCCCCTTCAACGTGGCTATCGGTGCTGCCCTCAGCACCGATGGGGGTATCACCTTCAAAAAACTTGGCGCCGGACCAATCATTGAGTTCTCGCCCGACGAGCCCTTCATCATGAGTGGCCCCAAGATCCGTCGCTTTGGAGGCACCTACTATCTTTTCTATATTGCGGGAACAAAATGGGTGTCACAGGCGGGGCGGGCTGAACCAATCTACCGAATCCGCATGGCGCGATCCGAGGATGGGCTGAAGTGGCACAAGCACAACCGCCACCTGATCGAGACGGTGTTGGAAGAGAATGAAGCCCAGGCGAGCCCTGATGTCCACTATCATAATGGTCGGTATCACATGTTCTTCTGCTACCGTTACTCGACCAATTATCGCGGCCATTCAAGGGGTTATCGTATCGGCTATGCCGCGAGTGATGACCTGACTATTTGGCATCGGGATGATGCGCGTGCGGGGCTGCACCCGTCCGCGCAGGGTTGGGATAGCGAGATGGTTTCTTACCCGCATGTGTTCTGCGTCGACGGCACCACTTACATGGCATATCTCGGCAACGGCGTGGGCCGCGAGGGGTTTGGGCTTGCAAAGCTTGAGGCGCGGCCATGAGAATCGAAAAGCTTGGCAAGATTTTCGCTCCCGCAGCGCATGATCTGGCGGCCGGCCCAGGGCTCTTTGCGCAAGCGCCGCAAACCCTTGCCCTGCCGAATGGGATTGTAAGGGTCTACTTCTCAACCCGGGTCCAGGACGGCAATAGTGGAAAGTTCATCAGCTACGTTTCCTACGCGGAATTCAAGGACGACCTGACAACGCTTGTGGATGTGGCCAGGCACGAAGTGCTTGCGCGCGGTCCGCTTGGCGCCTTTGACGAGCACGGCGTATTCCCGTTGAACCCGGTGCGGGTTGGCGATGAGGTCTGGGGCTATACCACCGGGTGGACCCGCCGCATCTCTGTCTCCGTCGACACCGCGATCGGCCTCGTCAAGAGCCGAGATATGGGGCGCACCTTCCAACGGGTCGGCACCGGACCGGTGCTGAGCGCGAGCCGCCATGAACCTTTCCTCGTCGGCGATGGCTTCGTTCGCCAGATGGGGACGCGTTTCCAAATGTGGTATATCTTCGGACAAGGCTGGATGCGTGAGCACGAGACGTCCGAGCCCGATAGAGTCTATAAGATTGGCCAAGCTTGGTCTGATGATGGCGAAACTTGGCAACGGGATAGCGGTAAGTCCATCCTGCCGGATGTTTTGGGGCAAAACGAGTGTCAGGCGCTGCCCAGTGTCGCGCATTATGATGGCCTCTTTCACATGGTGTTTTGCTTCCGCCATGTGCATGGTTTTCGCACTGATCCCCGCAAGGGCTACCGGCTTGGCTATGCCGTATCCGAGGATGGCCGTAGTTGGCGGCGAGACGATGCCATGCTGAGGCTGAACGGCACGCATGGTGATTGGGATTCCGACATGCAGTGTTACCCGCATATCTTCGTGCATCATGGCCAGCTGTTCCTTCTGTATAATGGCAATGCCTTTGGCAAAGAGGGTTTTGGCCTCGCCCGGCTAGCGCTATGAGACCGAAATCCGACGTCACGCGCAACAAGGCGTCAGTCGCGGAGGTCATTGCACTTCTTGCCGCCTGCGATAGCGACTTTTCTCCCCCGCTGTCTGAGCGACAAGACATCCCGAGCTACGCCAAGCGTCTCTGCGAGCGTGGCGAGCGGTTCGAGCATTGGAACGCGGAGCGCCTTGTCGGGCTGGTGGCGATTTATTGCGTCACGCCGAAGGGCGCGCCTGCCTTCATCACCAATGTAAGCGTGCACGGTGAATACAGGGGGCGCGGCATTGGCGATACGCTGCTTGGCGCTGCGCTCGATCACGCCCGCAACCGCGGCTTTACCCATGTTGCGCTGGAGAGCGATGCCGGTGCAACGCCGGCCCTAAAGCTTTACCGCAAGCACGGTTTTGTTCAGCAGCAAGCCCGGGGCGCAACACTTGTGATGCAACTTCGGCTATGAGGGCGGAAGAGATGGTTCTAACCTCGTCGTTTTTGTCGTATTGCACGACAATGCATAGTTGAATCGTGGCCCATCGCCGAGCGAAGTGGAATCCCAGATGAGCGAGACAAGAGACTACGACGCCGAATTCAAGGATAACTCAGACCGCAAATACGCCTATGACTTCGATTTCGACGTCATGCATGGCTACATGCTGAAAACCTTCCGCAGCTTCTATCGCCCAGGAAGCTGCCTCGAACTCGGCAGCTTCAAGGGCGATTTCACGAAGCGGTTGGTCGCCGATTTCTCCGACATCACCTGTGTTGAAGCCTCCCCCGAAGCCATCGCCATTGCCCGGCGAAATCTGCCCGACACGATCGTTTTTCACCAGGCGTTATTCGAGGAAGTCGTGCTGCCTCGGCGCTATCACAACATCATCCTCACCCATGTCCTCGAACATCTCGATGATCCTGTAGGCCTGCTCAAGCGAGTCAATGAGGAGTGGCTGGCCGCGGGTGGGCGCCTGTTCTTGGCATGTCCTAACGCCAATGCGCCGTCCCGGCAGATCGCCGTAGCCATGGGTTTAATCAGTCATAATGCTGCAGTGACACCGGCTGAGGCGGAACACGGGCACCGCATCACCTATAGTCTCGATACGCTGGAGCGCGATGCGACGCAGGCCGGTCTGCATATCCTCCATCGTACCGGAATCTTCTTCAAGGCTCTGGCCAATTTTCAATGGGACCGACTGCTCAAGACCGACATCATCACGCCTGAATACCTGGATGGATGCTATGCGCTTGGGCAACGTTACCCGGATCTTTGTTCCAGCATCTGTCTGATCTGCGAGCCGGGAACAGCTGGCTGACTACCGCCCGTCGATCGGGATTGAAAGAAGGCTGCGCGTCCCCCTCCTGCGGAAATGATTCAAGATGTTTGACCCACAGGCCAAGGAAAGCCTTTACGACGGCGCTGCGATTCTGCCATGCGTGCCTATTGGATTAGGTCTGAGATGGATCAAGACAACCCTTCATAACCCGGAAATAGACGGGTAAACTGTTAACCTCTGAAGGAATAGGACCGGTATAGCCCTGACAGCAGAAAATCCGCACCATAGCAGGCGTGATTAGAGGTTCCTTTGATCCGTACTTGCTCTGGCTGGCATATGCCAATAGCCTGCCTGATAAAAATCGCGATGCTGAGGTTGCACTATTTTTTCTTATCCATCTTGGGAACGTCAGATCGGAAGAGCG
>JADCEV010000133.1 GCA_020249865.1 Roseomonas sp.
CACATTGCGGCAAAAGATGATGTCGAACCTGCCCAGGATGGCCGGGTTTTCCAGCAGGTTAAAGCATTGCCAGCGCACCATGCCGCGTAGCCCATCGGAAATGCGCCACTTTCCCGCATCCGGTTTGAAATACTTAACCAGCAATTGCACCGGCAGGCCGCGCTGCACTTCGAATTGCGAGAACAACCCTTCCTGTGCGCGCGCCAGTACATCGCGCGACAGATCCGTGCCCAGGATTTCGACGCGCCGCCCACCTAGCACTGGCCCCAATTCATTTATGATCATCGCCACCGAATAGGCTTCCTGCCCAGTGGAGGCGGCTGCAGACCAAACGCGCAAAGCCTGCCCCGCGGGGCGGGAGGCTGCCAGCTTCGGCAGCACTTGGCGCAAATGTTCAAAAGGCCGGCCATCACGAAAGAAGGAGCTTTCATTGGTGGTGAGCGCCTCCACAACCTCGGTCGCGAGCGGCAGGGAAGGCGCGTTGCGCAGCCGCCCCGCAAGCGCATCCAGGGACACAAGCCTTTCGCGCTTCAGGATGGGCGCAAGCCGCGTATCCAGCATATAGGCCTTGTCCGCATTCAGCACGATGCCAGAGCGTGCCTTCACAAGGCCTGTGAGGAATTGAAAGGATTCAGGGGTCATGTTTTTGCACCCGGCAATTTGAAGATTTCGAGAACCCGTTCCGCCAGTACCTCTGGCGGGGATTGCAGGCTGGCGATGCCGGCGCGTGAAACCGCACCCGGCATGCCCCAGACCACAGAGCTTGCCTCATCCTGCGCGAAAACCGCGCCACCCTTGGCGACAAGGCCGCGACAGCCTTCCAGACCATCATGACCCATGCCGGTCAGGATCACCGCCAATACGCGACCGGAACAAATACGTGTGGCACTTTGCACCATGGGGTCTACCGAAGGCCGGCAGTAATTCACCGGCGGCCCGGTATCGAGCCGCGCGATGAGCGTATCGCCAGCGCCGCCTTCAACGATCAGATGATGATCGCCAGGCGCAAGATAGATACGCCCCGGCTGCATCACTTCGCCATTCTTCGCCTCAGCGCAGGGCATGATGCCAAGCTTGTCCAAATGATCGGCGAGCATGGTGGTAAAGCCCGCCGGCATATGCTGCACAATCGCAACGGGGATGGGCAGTGCGCGCAGATGCTTGAAGAAATTGGCCAAGGCTTGCGGCCCGCCAGTGGAACTGCCCACCGCAAGCAAGCGCGGTGGCAACATTGGCTTGCCGATGGGGCGCGAAATCGGCCGCGTGCTGATCAGTGCGGGTGGCGGCGGGCGCAGCCTTGGCGCCGGATTGCGCCGCATGCGTGCCCAGCCTTGCACCTTGGCAATCAATTCATCCCGGAACACAGGACTTGCCGCGCCCCCCAACGACCCTTGCGGCTTTGGCACGTAATCCACAGCCCCCGCACGCAAGGCAGCCATGGCCGCTGCCGCACCGCGCTGAGTCAGTGCACTGGCCACGATAATCGCGGTGCCTGGTGCCTGCTTCAGGATCAGCGGAATCGCTGTCATGCCATCCATGACCGGCATTTCCAGATCCAGCAGCACGACCTGCGGCTTGGTCACTGCCAGCGCTGAAAGCGCGGCCTGACCATCACCGGCGCGATGGACAATCCTGATGCCGGGATCGGTTTCCAGAATGCGCGCCATGATGCCGCGCTGTACGGCGCTGTCGTCGCACAGCATCACACGCACTGGTTCCGGCGTGGTGGCGGGTGCCGGAAAACTCACGCCGCATCCGAAAGCAGGCCGGCCTGGACGAATTTATCGTGCAGGATGCCGGCATCGAAGGGCTTCATGATGTATTCCTGCGCGCCGGCAGCGAGCGCTTCCACAATGCGGTCAATCCCCGCTTCCGTGGTGCAGAGCACGACAATCGGCTGCGCAGGGCCATGTTCCGCGCGACATTGCTTGAGGAATTCCAGCCCGTCCATGACCGGCATGTTCCAATCCAGCAATACGGCTTCCGGCATGTCCGTACGGCAGGAAACCAGCGCCTCGGCGCCATCCTTGGCTTCACGCACGGTGAAGCCAAAGCCTTCCACAATGCGCCGCGCGGCGCGCCTGACCACCGGGCTATCGTCCACAATCAAGCAAGAGCGATTCTGCATGGTTTCAATCATCCGATGGTGAGAAGGCGTTCAACATCAAGCATCACAATCAGCCGGTCCTCTTCGCGATAGACGCTGAGCGATACGTCGCGCCAAAGTGCATCGAGTGTTGGAGGGTTGGGGCAGACGCCAGCGGATGGCAGGGGAATAACTTCGCCAACCTGATCAACAATCAGGCTGTATAATTCGCCCCCCTGTTCGACCACCACACTCATTGCCTTATCGGCATTGTCGGATTGCGGCAGTCCAAGGCGCTTGCGCAAATCAATTGCGGTCACGATACGCCCGCGCAGATTAAGCCCACCCGCCACTTCCGCTGGTGCAAGCGGAATGGGCGTGATGGCCTGAGGCCCCAGCACATCCCGCACCAGCAGCACGGGAATGCTGCAGGTCTGGCCGGCAACGGTCAGGGTCAGAAAGACCTCATCATCCCGTTCCGCCAGGGCAAGCGCGGCAATGGCGGGGCCGGAACGCTGGGTTTCGCTGATGTTTTGCATGATCCCCTCCTCAGGCAGCTATCGGTGAACTCAGGCATTCACGCAGCGAAGACAGCAGCGCATCCCGGTCATACTTTGCGACGTAATCGGTGAATCCCGCTTCCCGCCCGCGCGAGACATCATCAGGCTCTGCACGGGATGAAAGCGCGACCAGCGGCAGGCGCATCCAGGCACCCGATGCACGCACATTGCGCGCAAAGCTGAGCCCATCCATTTCCGGCATTTCGATATCGGAAATGAGCGCTTCGAATTCCGCACCCGCATCACGCAGGCGTAGCGCTTCGGCGGGGCTTTCCACCGCGGTCACGTCAAATCCGGCAGCGGAAAGTGCCGGTACCACCAAATGGCGGAAGAAGGGGCTGTCATCAATCAGCAGCAGCCGCGGCTTTTGCGCGGAAGAAGATGATTTCCGATCACCGCGGAACCAATCGCCCCCCGCATGGGAAAGCCAATAGACCGTGTCAATTACATCCGTGACACGCCCCGCAATCACCGCGCTGCCCAGATAGCCAAGCCGATCCGAACCAGGCTGGATGACCAAGGGTTCTTCGACCACATCGAGGATTTCATCCACCATCAGCCCCATGCTGCGCTGACCTTCGGTGAAGACCAGCACCGCCTGACGGCCGGATTCGGGCGCTTCCCAATGCCCGGCAATCGGCACCATCGGCATCAATTGGCCGCGATACTGCACCACCGGCGTGCCACCCGACATTTCGATGCGTTCAACCGGAATATCCTCAAGCCGCGCGACCAGGCCAAGCGGCACGGCCTTCGGCGTCTGATCCCCGGCGCGGAACAGCAGCAGGGAAGTGCTGGAATCCGAACGGATGCCGCCAGTGGCAGTGACGGTCTGCTGATCCTCCGCACGGCCTTCGGCGGTAATGCCGGCGCCGCGCGCCACGCCATTCGGATCCAGGATCATGATGACGCTGCCATCGCCCAGAATGGTATTGCCGCTGAACATGGTGATGTGGCGCAGGATCGGCGCCACCGGCTTCACCACGATTTCTTCCGTGTCAAACACGCGGTCCACCACAATGCCGAAGACATTGGCGCCGACCTGCATCACCACAACATAACCCTTGAGGTCACCCACCGGCGCATCACGCAGCCGCAACAGGGAAGAAAGCGACACCAAAGGCAGCAAGCGATCGCGCAGGCGAAGCACCGGCGCATCCTTAATCATTTCAATGCGCGTGCTGCCTTCATGTTCATCTCCCACGCGCACCAGCTCCACCACGCCAATCTGCGGAATGGCGAAGCGTTCACCGCCTGCCTGCACAATGAGCGCGGAGACAATGGCGAGCGTCAGCGGGATCTTGATGGTGAAGGTGGTGCCGCGCCCTTCCTTTGAGCGCAACTCGATGGTGCCGCCGATGCGTTCGATATTCGTCTTCACCACATCCATCCCGACCCCACGGCCGGAGACAGAGGTAATTTGCTGCGCTGTCGAAAAGCCAGGGCGGAAGATGAAGCGCAGCACATCATGTTCGTTCATCTGCGCCAATTCGGCTTCGGTCGCCAGGCCTTGGGCCAGCACCTTGGCGCGAATCTTCTCAACCGGCAGGCCGCGTCCATCATCACCGATTTCAATGATGATATGCCCGCCCTGATGATAGGCATTCAGCAGAATGCGCCCCGTTTCGGGCTTGCCCGCCGCGCGACGATCATCGGGCTTTTCCAGCCCATGATCACCGCTATTGCGCACCATATGCGTCAGCGGGTCCTTGATCAGTTCCAGCACCTGGCGGTCCAGTTCGGTATCCGCCCCGCGCATCTCAAGATCAATTTTCTTGCCCAATTCATTGGCCAAATCGCGCACCAGCCGCGGCAGCTTCGCCCAGGCATTGCCGATAGGTTGCATGCGCGTCTTCATGACACCTTCCTGCAATTCGGAGGTGATATGCGAAAGTCGCTGCAGGGGCACCGAAATCTGGCTATCGGATGAAACGCGCGCCAATTGCATGAGCTGATTGCGCGTCAGCACCAATTCACTGACAAGCGTCATCAGATCTTCCAGCACCTCGACCGAAACGCGAATCGTCTGCTGCGCCGCGGCCGATTCGGCCTGCTGGGCTTCGGCCGGTGCTTCCGGGGCGCGCGGCGCAGTGGGCGCCGCGGTGGCGATGGGGGCGGCGATCGGCGCGGCTTCAACCGGCGCTTCCGCCTTCACTTCCGGCCTTGTGGCCGGCACGTCGGATTCGCCGCGCGCTGTCGCATCCAGGGCCGCGATCACGGCGCTGTCATCGCCTTCCGGTTCCTGACCATGCTGTTCCAGTTCCAGCACAATATGCCGAATGGCATCCACCGCGGCGAAAATCAGCGTAATGCCCTGGGGTGTGACCTTCAGGCTGCCATCGCGGTAAAGCCCCAGAATGGTTTCCGCCGAATGCGCCACTTTTTCCAGCCGCGCCAAGCCAAGAAAGCCGCAAGTTCCCTTGATGGTATGCACCTGCCGGAAAACCTCGGCCAGCGTCGGCGCATCATCCGGCGCGCGTTCCAGGCGCAGCAGCGCCTCATCTACCGCGCTAAGGCCTTCATGGGTTTCAGTGAGAAAATCAGTGAGCAAATCGTCCATAACCATCCCCAGGACATGTGGTAGGGGGGATTATGGGCTGGTGCTTGCGAATAAAGCGTAAAGCCCAGGAGCGATTCAGGCTGGCAATGTCATAATCAAGGCGGCCGCGGCCTGACCAGGCGGTAGGGCTAGGTTCAGTGAAACGCCAGCGGCGCCCGCGCTGACGCAAAGCCAAAGCGCAAGCGAGTCGCGGCTGGAAATTTCGGCCGGCAGCGCGGCGCCAGCAGCATGGCGGACCACAACAGGGCTCCAGGCCGCAGCAGCGCCGATGGGCAGCACCATGATCTCGCGCTGCAAATCGCCCGAAAGCCGCACCACGCCGCCACGCGGCAAGGCCTCACCGGCCACCAAAAGCCCGCTCAGCAATAGGGGCACCATGGTTTCGGAAAGCGGGGTTTCTTCCGGCAAATCGCCGATTTCAAGATGCGCCCGCCCGCCGGCAATCTGGCCCTTCAGCAGGCCAAGCACGGCGCCCAAGGTGCGCGCTTCCCCACTGCCCAGCACGGAACGCCACAGCAGCAGGCGCCGGCGCAGCATATCCGCGGCCTCCGCCGCCAAATCCGCCGCTTCCGCGCCGGCATCATTCAGCATTTCCAGCGCATTGCCGATGGTGCCCGCCAGGCCGCCCAAATCATGGCAAAGCCTGAGCCCGATCAATCGGGTGAGGCGCAGATGAAGATCGGCGCCTTCGGCGCTATCAGGCTCAGGGTTCACTTGCGACATGGGGTGGGACAATATCCTCTTAAGCCTAGCGAGCGATTAAGAACGAAAGTGGATGGTGATGGCCTTGATAGAACCTGGCATGCATGTGCGCCACCCGACCGAGGCGGATTGGGGCCTGGGCCAAGTCCAATCCGTGGCGGGGGATCGCGTCACCGTCAATTTCGAGCATGCCGGCAAGGTATTGATCAATGCCCGGCTGATTGACCTGATTATTGAGGCCCTGCCCGCAAGATGACCGATCTGATCAATGCTGCCATGCCGGTGCTGACCGATTGGCGGCTGCTGGCTGCTGCCTTTGCCACCGCCATAGCCGGCCTGATGCGCGGCTATGCCGGCTTTGGCACGGCGGTGATCCTGGCGCCGATCTATTCCGTACTCTGGGGCCCCAAGGCGGGGGTGCCGGTCATGCTGCTGATGGAATTGATCGTTTCCATCCAATTGCTCCCCAGCGCCTTCAAGGATGCCGATAGGCGCGTGATCCTACCGATTGGCGGCACGGCCGCGCTCATGACCCCCCTTGGCGCCTATATCCTGATCACCGCGGATGGGGAGGTACTCAGGCGCGCCATTGGCGCCTTTGTGTTGGTTTTCGGCGGGCTGCTGCTGTCGGGCTGGCGCTATAATGGGTCCCGCCCCCTGCCGCTGAATATGGCCGTGGGGGCGGTTTCCGGGCTGCTCAAGGGCTCCACGGGCATGTCCGGGCCGCCGGTCATTCTGTACCTTTTGGCGGGGAAGGAAGCGGCCAAGACGCATCGGGCCAATCTGATCCTGTTCTTTTCGGTGATTTCCGTGATTTCGGTCTTCCCGCCCCTTTTTCTGGGGCTGATTGACCTCTCCGTGCTGATCCGCACTGCGGTATTGCTGCCCGTTATGGTGCTTTGCGTGCCCATTGGGGCGCGGCTTTTCCATGTGGTGCCGCAAAGCTGGTATCGGCCCTTCGCGCTGATTGTGCTGATCGGGGCAGGGTCCATCGCGCTTTTGGTCTGAACCAAGGGGGGCTTGCACCTGACCCCGCTTCGCCCCCAAATCTCCCCCCATGAACGTCCAAACCCCGCAACCCGCGCCCCTGGTGGATCCCTTCGGGCGCCATGTGTCCTATCTGCGTGTTTCCGTGACGGATCGCTGCGATCTGCGCTGCGTCTATTGCATGGCGGAAGACATGACCTTCCTGCCCAAGGCAGAGATTCTGACGCTGGAGGAATTGGAACGGCTTTCCGCCGCCTTCATCGCAAGCGGCGTCAATAAGATCAGGCTGACAGGGGGCGAACCCCTGGTGCGCAAGAATGTGATGTCGCTGATCAGGGGCTTAGGCCAGCGCATCGGCCCTGGTGGCTTGCGTGAATTGACGCTCACCACCAATGGCACGCAGCTTGTGCGCTATGCGGATGAGCTTTTTGCCGCTGGCGTGCGGCGCATCAATGTCTCGCTCGATACGCTGGATGCGGATGCCTTCGCCGCCGTCACGCGCTGGGGCAAGATTGAACAGACCCTGGATGGCATTTTCGCCGCCAAGGCCGCCGGGCTTGCCATCAAGATCAATGCTGTCGCGCTGAAGGGCGTGAATGAGCATGAATATGACCGCATGATCGCCTGGTGCGGTGAGCACGGCTTTGATCTCTGTTTGATTGAGACCATGCCGATGGGCGATATTACGGGCGATCGCACGGATCAGTATTTGCCGCTGTCGCTGGTGCGCTCTCGGTTGAAGCAGAACTGGACCTTGGAAGATACCGATTACTCAACGGGCGGTCCCGCGCGCTATATGCGCGTGAAGGAAACCGGCCAGCGGATCGGCTTCATCACGCCGATGACGCATAATTTCTGCGAAAGCTGCAATCGCGTGCGGCTGACCTGCACGGGTACGCTTTACATGTGCCTCGGTCAGGATGATGCGGCGGAATTCCGTGCCCTGCTGCGCGACCCCAGCGTGGATGACGCGGCACTTTTGCAGGCGATCCATGACGCCATTGCCCGCAAGCCCAAGGGCCATGATTTCGTGATTGACCGCCGGCGCAACCGCCCCGCCGTCGCCCGGCACATGAGCGTCACCGGTGGCTGAGGCGCTGCAAGCCCTTATTGCCGCCCTCACCTTTCCAGGACTGCCGGGCTGGACCGGGTTGATCCTGGCGCTGTTGCTTGGGCTGCTGGTGCTCGCCTTCCTGGGCATGCCCTTCGCGGTTTATGGCGTGAAGTCCCGGCTGGAAGCGCTGGAAGTGCAATTGGCCGAGCTGCGCGCCGAATTGCGCCGCACCGGTCCTGCCGCCGCCCCGCGCGCCCAGGTGGAGCAGGATTGGGAAGAACCCGCGGGCTTCACCCGGCGAGAGGTTGAGGCCGGCCCGCGCCTTAGCCCACCTGTGCCACCACCGCCCGCCTATAGCGCGCCGCCTCTGCGCGAACGCCGCGCCGAACCGAAGCTGGATTGGCGCGCGCCGCGCAGCTGATCACACGCCCCCTTGCGGTCCGGCCCCCGCCCCGGCTTGATGGGGGCCTTACATGGCAGGAGTAGGCGGATGCGCGTCAGCGTGATCCAGATGAACCAGGGCAGCGACAAGGCTGCGAATCTCGCGCAGGCCGAGGCGCTGATCGAAGCCGCGGTCGCTGCTGACCGGCCAGGGCTGGTGAGCCTGCCCGAGACCTGGACCAATCTTGGCGGTGGGCGCGATGCCCGCATGGCGGCGGCTGAAGTGCTGCCCGCACCTGGCGCAGAGGGTGGCCCGGCCTATGAGCTGCTGCGCGGCCTCGCGCGCCGGCATGGCATGACGGTGCATGGCGGTTCCATCATCGAAAATGGCGGCGAGAAGCTGTTCAATACCACGCTGGTTTTTGGGCCCGATGGGGTTGAGATTGCGCGCTACCGCAAGATCCATCTGTTCGACATCACCGCGCCCGATGGCACGGGCTACCGGGAAAGCGCGCTTTATGGTGGCGGGCGAGATCTTGCGTTGTTTGATGTCGGCGGCATCCGCTTTGCCTGCACCATCTGCTACGATATTCGCTTTCCGGAATTATACTTGGCGCTGCGGCAAATGGGCGCGGAGGCAATCCTGGTGCCCTCCAACTTCACGCTGCAAACCGGCAAGGATCACTGGGAAGCGCTGTTGCGGGCGCGCGCGATTGATACGCAATGCTGGATCATCGCGGCCGCTTCCTTCGGCCAATATGAAGAACGCGGCGCGCAGCGCAGCGTCTATGGCCATTCCCTCATTGCTGATCCTTGGGGCCATGTGGTCGCCAAGGCGAGTGATGGCAAAGGCCATGCCACAGCGCGCATTGACCAGGCGCTGACCGCGCGCGTGCGGCGCGATATGCCCTTGCTGGAACACCGTGCCGCCGCGCAGGGTTGGCAAAGCGCATGAACGCATTCGCGCCGCGCCGCGTTGCCATCCTGGCCGGCCAAAGCGCCGAGGCGCAAAAGGCCCGCGCTGCGCTGGTCGCGCGCTATGGCAGCGCCACCGAAGACGATGCGGAAGTGGTGGTGGCGCTGGGCGGTGATGGCTTCATGCTGGAAACGCTGCATCGCTTTTTGCGGCGCGGCTTGCCGGTTTATGGCATGAACAGGGGCAGTGTCGGCTTTCTGATGAATGATTATCGGGAAGATGATCTGCCCGCGCGGCTTGGAGCCGCACAAACCGCCATTGTGCATCCTTTGCGCATGATCGCACTGCGTCAGGATGGGCCGCCGGTGGAAGCGCTGGCGATCAATGAGGTTTCCCTGCTGCGTGAAAGCCGCCAGGCGGCCAAGATCCGCATTGTGGTGGATGACAAGGCGCGGCTGCCGGAACTGATTTGCGATGGCATCCTGGTGAGCACACCGGCGGGCAGCACCGCCTATAATCTTTCTGCCCATGGGCCGATTGTGCCCTTGAGTGCGAATCTGCTGCCGCTGACGCCGATTTCCGCCTTTCGCCCCCGGCGCTGGCGCGGCGCGCTGCTGCCTTCAGATGCAACCGTGGTGTTCGATATTTTGGAACCCGACAAGCGCCCTGTCGCAGCGGTCGCGGATTACACCGAAGTGCGCAATGTGACGCGGGTTGAGGTGCGCGAGGCGCGCGATGTCTCCCTGACCTTGATGTTCGACCCCGATCACGGGCTTTCCGAGCGCATCATTGCCGAGCAATTCACCGTGTGACTGACGCGCCGCGCATTGCGCCCCGGCTATTGTTCTGGGGCACCGCGATTACGCAGCTTGTCGGCTGGGGCTGCCTTTTCACCCCCTTCCAATTGATGGTCGCGCCGATGGAAGCGGAGCTTGGCTGGTCCCGAGTTTTGATATCCGGAGCCTTTACCTGCGGCTTGTTGATATCCGGATTGGTCGCGGTGCCGGCGGGGCGTTGGCAGGATCGCCACGGGCCGCGCGGCATGATGACAGGCGGCGCGCTGCTGGGCGCGCTTTTGTTGGTGGCGTGGAGTTTTGTGTCGCACCCCATCGCCTTTGTTGTGATCTGGATTCTGCTCGGTGCCGCGCATGCCACTTGCCTTTGGGGGCCGGCCATGGCGGTGGTGGTTGCGGAAGCGCGGGATGTGACGCGCAGCATCACCGCGATTACGCTGATCACGGGTTTCACGGGCACCATCTTCATTCCACTGGTCGAAATGCTGATCGGGGTTTTCGGCTGGCGCGATGCGCTGCTGGTGCTGTCGGTGATCCAAACGGGTTCGGCAGCACTAACTGGCTATATGCTGCGCCATGCCGGGCCACCGAAGCGCATGGCGGAAAGCCCGCCGCCAGTGTCCTTGCTGCGCCGCTTGCGTGATCCGGTGTTTTTGGGCCTTGCCTTTTGCTTTGCAGCACACGCCTTCATCGGCACGGGGCTTGGCGCGCATCTGGTGCTGCTGCTGCGCGAACGCGGCTGGCCGGAAGCGACAGTCTTGCTGCTGGCAGCCGCGCATGGGCCGGGGCAGGTGGCGGCGCGGCTGGTGCTGTTCACCCTAGGGCGCGGGGTCGCCATGCGCCATGTGGGGCGCTTTGCCTTGTTGCTGCTGCCGATTGGCATGGCGCTATTCGCGCTCGCGCCAAATAGCCTGGCGCTGACCATTGCCTTCATCATCGCCTGGGCAGTGGCGGATGGTTTGCTGACCATTTTGCGCGCCGCAGGTGTCGCCGAAATCATGGGCCGCGATGGCTTTGGCGCGACATCGGGCGCGCTTTCCGCCTTTGCCGTGCTGCCACGCACCGCCGCCCCCTTGGCGCTGGCGTTGGTTTGGGATGCGGCGGGCGGCTATGGCCCGGTGCCTTGGCTGCTGCTGGGGATTGCGCTTTTCGCTGCGGGGAGTTTTTACGCGGCGTCACGCCCGCGCGGTGGTAGCGCAAACTTAGTTTGACAGACGACTGCCGCCCGCGCCGCCACCAACATAACCGCCGCGCGTGCCGCTGCCTTCACAAGCAGCAAGGCCAATCAGCAGCAGCGCGGCGAGGAGGAAGCGCATGGTCATTGATCGTTCAGATGGCAGGCGCTGCGCTGGCCGGGCGCAATCTCTCGCAGCTTCGGCACCTCCACCTTGCAGCGTTCCATCGCCAGCGGACAGCGTGGGTGGAAATGGCAGCCAGTCGGCGGGTTGAGCGGTGACGGGATTTCGCCCTTCACCACACTGAAAGCGCGCTTGCGGTTTTCAATCCGCGGCACGGAATCGAGCAAGGACCGCGTATAGGGATGGTTCGGCCGGCGAAAGACGGTTTCCGCATCCGCTTCTTCCACCACACGCCCCAGATACATGATCACCACGCGATCCGAGAGATGCTCTACCACGCCAAGATCATGGCTGATGAAAAGATAGGTGAGATCAAGCTCTTTCCGGAGCCGCATGAAAAGGTTCAGGATTTGCGCCTGAATGGATACATCCAGCGCCGCCACGGCTTCATCGCAGACAATGAAATCCGGCTTCACCGCCAGCGCGCGCGCAATCCCGATACGCTGGCGCTGCCCGCCCGAGAATTGATGCGGATAGCGCCGCTTGAAGGCCGGGTCCAAACCCGCACGGCGCATTTGTTCATCCACATAATCATCAAAGGCCGCACCATCCAAAAGCCCATGCACGCTCGGCGCTTCGCCGACAATATCCTGCACGCGCATGCGCGGATTGAGCGAGGCATAGGGGTCCTGGAAAATCATTTGCGTGCGGAGCTTCATCTGCCGCGCTTCCGCCCCCGTCAGCGCCTTGATGTCGCGCCCATCACGCAGAATGGTGCCTTCCGTTGGCGGCAATATGCCGGCCACCATGCGCCCAAGTGTGGATTTGCCGCAGCCCGATTCCCCCACCAGCCCCACAACCTCACCCTTGCGGATGGTGAGGTCCACGCGATCCACCGCATGCACCACCTCTTCACGCACCGGCGCGCCCAGGCGCTGCGCGATACGGCCCGCGAAATCGAGCTTTTTTTCGAAACGGCGCGTAATGCCGCGCAGTTCCAGCATCGGTGCGGCGTTCATGCGGCCTCAGAAGCTTCAAGATGGGGGTGAATGCAGCGCACCTCGCGCCCGGGCAGAATCTCCGCCATGACAGGTTCCGCGAGGCAGGCTTCGGAGGCGCGCGGGCAGCGCGCACGAAAGGCGCAGCCTGGCGGAAGGTTGAGAAGCGAAGGCGTCATCCCCGGAATTTGCCTGAGCGCCTCACCGCGCTTGTTGCGGCTGGGGACAGAACCGATCAGCCCATGGGTATAGGGATGCAAGGGCTTGTCCAGCACCTCACCTACCACGCCTTTTTCCACGATGCGCCCGGCATACATCACCGCAATATCATCCGCGAGGCCGGCGACCACCGAAAGATCATGCGTAATCCAGATCATGGAGGTGCCGGTATTGGCGCAAAGCTTTTGCACCTCGGCCAATATCTGGCCCTGAATGGTCACATCCAAGGCCGTGGTCGGTTCATCGGCGATGATCAATTGCGGTTCATGCAATAGGGCAATCGCAATCGCAACACGCTGGCGCATGCCGCCCGAAAACTGGTGCGGATAGGCTTTCAGCCTTTCATCCGGGGAAGGAATGCCCACCATGCCAAGTGTGTCACGCGCGCGCTGGCGCGCTTCCTCGGTCGAGACCTTCTTATGCGCCAGCACGGTTTCGATCATCTGCGTATCAATGCGCAGCACCGGGTTCAGCGTCATCATCGGGTCCTGGAAGATCATGGCGATGCGGTTGCCCCGCAAATCGCGCATTTCCTCTTCCGAAAGCTTCGCCAGATCGCGCCCCTGAAACAGGATGGACCCGCCCGCAATGCGCCCTGGCGGATCAACCAGGCCGATAATCGAAAACCCCGTGACGGATTTACCGGAACCGGATTCACCGACCAGCCCCATCACCTTGCCGCGGCCAACGGAAAAGGAAACGCCATCAACCGCCTTCACCACGCCAGCGCGGGTGAAGAAATGCGTCTGCAGATCGCGCACTTCGAGTGTAGGTGCCATCATGCGCTTATTTCTTCAGCCGCGGGTTCAGCACATCGCGCAATTGATCGCCCACCAGATTGATCGCGACAATCGTGATCAGCAGCGCAATGCCGGGATAGAAGGAAATCCAGTATTTGCCGGACAGCATGTATTCATACCCATTGGCGATCAGCAGGCCGAGCGATGGTTCCGTGATCGGCACGCCAAGACCCAGGAAGGAAAGGGTCGCTTCCAGCGCAATGGCGCGCGCCACCTGCATGGTGCCGACAACGATCAAGGGCGGCAGGCAATTCGGCAGCAAGTGGCGGAACAATACGCGATGCGTCGGCAAAGCGAGGCACTGCGCCGCTTCAATGTATTCGCGCCTTCTTTCGACCAACGCCGTACCGCGCACCGTGCGCGCATAATAGGCCCATTCCACCAGCACGAGTGCGATCACCACATTCATGATGCCCTTGCCGAGAAACGCCAGGATCATCAGCGCGGCCAGGATGGTCGGGAAGGAAAGCTGTAGATCCACCAGCCGCATGATCACGCTATCGGTCCGCCCGCCGGCATAGGCCGCCAGCAAACCAAGGGAAGCGCCAATCAGGCAGGCAATCAGCGCCGAACCCGCCCCAACCGTCAGTGAAATCCGCAAGCCATAGATGATGCCAGAAAGCATATCACGCCCCTGATCATCCGTGCCGAGCCAATAGGTGAAACCCGCACCACCCACCGTGCCGGGCTCCATCCGCCCATCCATGATGTCAAGCTCGGCCAAATCATAGGGGTTCTGCGGCGTGATCCAGGGCGCGAAAATGGCAAGCAAGGCGATAATGATGAAGACCACCAGCGCCCCAAGGGCGACCTTGCTTTCGGCAAATTCGGACACGAAGCGCCGAAAGGGCGTTTCCACCTTATCGGCGATTTTGGCGGGAAGAACAGCGTCGCTCATGTGCCTTTGCTCTCCAGCCGGACGCGCGGGTCAAGCATTGAATAGGTCAGATCAACAATCAGGTTGATCGCGATGAACATCAGCACGATCATCATGAGGTAGGCGACAATCACCGGCCGATCCAGCACATTGATCGAATCAATGATCAGCTTGCCCATGCCGGGCCAGGCGAAGACGCTTTCCGTCACCACAGAAAAGGCGATGGTGCTGCCAAGCTCCAACCCCACCACGGTCACCACCGGGATCAGGATATTCTTGAACACATGCACGAAGGTCACGCGCGCCGGCGAAAGCCCCTTGGCGCGGGCGAATTTCACGTAATCCATCAGCATCGTCTCACGCACGCCAGCGCGCGTCAGGCGAATGACGAGACTGATCTTGAAGAGCGATAGATTGATCGCGGGCATCGCCATGTGCCGCAAGCCATCCCAGGTCAGGAAGGACCATTGCAATCCAAACAACGTGCCGGTTTCGCCCCGCCCGGTAGATGGCAGCCAGCCGAGATAGACCGCAAACACCATAATCAGCATCAAGCCGACCCAGAAGGTCGGCAGCGAAAAGCCCAGGATGGACCCCGCCATGATCACGCGGCTGAAGCGGCTATCAGGCCTAAGCCCGGCATAGAGCCCAAGCGGCAGGCCAATGATCAGCGCAATGATGGTGGCACCGAAAGCCAGTTCCAGCGTCGCCGGCATGCGCTGCAAGATCAGCTTCAGCGCCGGTTCATTGTACACGAAGGACCGCCCCAAATCGCCCTGCAAAGCCTTGGTCAGGAACACGGCATATTGCTGCCAGAGCGGTAGATCGAGCCCAAGCGCCTGCACGGCACGCTCACGCTCAATCTGGTCCGCATCCGGGCTGATCAGGATTTCCACCGGATCGCCGATGGCGAAGACGCCAATGAAGACAATCAGCGACATCGCCAGCACAACAAGCAGTGCCTGCAAGACGCGCCGGACGAGATAGACGGTCATTTGCGCCTATCCGGTTCAGCGCGCCGCCGGGCGCACATCCTGCGCGCGCGTCAGCTCATCATTGCGGGCATCATGCGCCAAATGGCGACGCATGGCCCAGATATTGGTTTGGATATGCAGCGGGATCACCGCCACATCCTCAGCCGCAATGCGCTGCGCTTCAATCACCAACTGCACGCGCTTGGCTTCATCCAGCTCCACCAGTGATTGATCCAGCAGCGCATCCACCCGCGGGTTGGAATAGCGCCCACGATTGGAAGACCCCCAGCCCTTTTCGCGCGTCTGGGTGGCAAGGATATTGCGCAGCGGATGTGACCCATCCGGGTTGGACCCCCAACCAATCAAATGCGCCGAGAAATCAGCGCGACCGGCGCGGCCAACGAAAGTTGTCCAGGGCTGCGCTTCCACCGTGGTGCGTACCCCAATACGCGTCCACATCTGGCCCACGGCCTGAATGATGCGCGCATCATTCACATAGCGGTCATTCGGGCCATTCAACTGAATGCGGAAACCCTGCGGATAGCCCGCCTCCGCCAGCAGGCGGCGCGCGCCATCGGGATCAAAGGCCGGCGGCGTCACGCCTGGCACATGCGTATAAACACCTTCGGGCAGGAATTGCCCCGCCGGCACCGCGGCCCCTTCCATCACGCGGTCCACAATCGCCTTCCGGTCAATGGCGATCGAAAGCGCACGCCGTACCCGCACATCCTGTAGCGGATTGCGCCCCAGCGGCCGGCCTTCATTATCCGTGATGAAGGGCGAATTCTCATTCGCCTGGCGCAAATGATCCAACCCCAGGAAAATCAGGCGCAGCCCAACCGTCTCGGAAAGCGCGATCCGATTATCCTGCCGGAGCTTCGCAAGATCAGATGTCGGCACCTGGTCAATGAATTCCACATCGCCGGCCAACAGCGCTGCGGTGCGCGCCGCATCATTGGTGATCATGCGATAGATCACGCGCTGGAAGGGCGCGCGATCCCCCCAGTAATTGTCGTTCCTTTCGAATTCGATCCGGTCACCGCTGCGATGCGACACCACGCGATAAGGCCCAGTGCCGATCGCCGCGCGCCCGGCATTGAATTCCTCGGTCGTCGCGTTCTGATGCGTCTCGCGGTCCAGGATGCGGACATTGGTCATGTCGAGCGGCATCAGCGGATGCGGCGCCGCCGTGCGGAAGCGGATCGTCAGCGGGTCCACAATCTCCATGGCCTGGATGGGCCGCGAATAGGCCGCGAAGGATGATGGGCTATTGGGCACATTCGGCAAACGCTGCAAGGTGAAGGCCACATCCTCGGCCGTGAAGGGATTGCCATTATGAAAGCGCACATTGGGCCGCAGCTTGAATTCCCAGACATTGGGTTCAACCGCGCGCCAACTCAGCGCCAGGCCGGGCAGGTTGTTTGACTTCGCATCCGTATTCACCAGCTTGTCGAAAATGGTGTCCGCCACCGCATTATTGGGCGAAAGCTGGTGGTAATGCGGATCAAGCGAGGTGACGGGCGCGGCAACCGCCATGGTGACACTCTGCGCCAGCGCGCCTTGCGCCGAAAGGCCAATGAAAGCAGTGCCGGCGGCCATCGCCAGCTTGCGAAAATTACCCCTCATCCCAGACCCCCTTATGTTTTTGAGCGAATGCCTGAGGGTTTTAGCAGCGCGTGACCGGGGCGGCTAGAGCAGGCGACCCCGAGGCCCGGCACTCCAGCAGATAGGGTGAGCCACATCAGACAACCAGGCGCAGATCAGGGAGGGCTTTGCCCTCCCTGAAACCCACCCACCAAAGGCCCAAGGCCTTTGGAAACCATTAGTTGGGGTCTCAATCTCCTCAAGGCTGCTCAAACTCACGCGCTACGGGAACACGCCTCAACCGTTCGCGTATCGAAATATAAATGGCGCAGGCAATCAGGATCGCCACACCAATAAACGTCCAGCGATCGGGCATTTCGCCAAAGAACCAAAAGCCGGCAAGGGTCGCCATGATCATTTCCGTATAGGCCAACGGCGCCAGCAATGATGCCTCGGCCATCGTATAGGCGCGCGCAATCAGGAAATGGCCGGCCACCGCAATCGCGGCCAGCAGCAGCAACAAGCCCCATTCCACGGCATCAGGCGCAGTCCATAAAAAGGGCAGCGTCAGGCTCATCATCGCCGCACCCATCAGGCTGGTATGGAAGGTTGTCATCAGCGGGTCTTCATCCCGCGCCAGCCGCCGCGTGATCAGCATGTAAAGCGCCATGCAGGTGCCAGAAGCAAAGGCCAGCGCCATGCCGGGGTTGAATTCCTGAAACCCGGGCCGAATGATGATCAGCGTGCCGCAAAAACCAATCGCGACCGCCGCCCAGCGGCGCGGGCCGACATGTTCCTTCAGCAATAGCGGCGAAAGCGCGGTAATCAGTAGGGGCTGCACAAAGAAAATCGCCAGGCTGTCGGCAATCGGCATGAAGCTGATGGCGCCAAAGAAAAAACCCGTTGATCCCAGCAGGAAGGCCGCGCGCGCCATATGGAAGCCAAGCCTTTCCGGCAGCAATCCACGCGGCCCCACCGCGCGCCAGGCAAAGGGCAAGATGAAAACCGCACCGAAGAACATGCGCGCCCAGACGATCTGTAGAATGGGAATGCCGCCCTGGCCCAGGAATTTGGCGCATACATCCAAAAGCGGCAGCACACTCATGGCCACCACCATCAGCGCAATCCCCTGCCCTGTTCTGTTCTTCTCCAATGGCGCGCCCCAGATCCAAACCTGTGCAAAAGACGATCCCGCCCCCCTTGGCAAGCGCCCCAAACGCGCGTGGCTTGAAGCGGTGCCGATTAGGCCTGATACTCCCCGAAATGGCCCATGAGGCCCAATAGCAAGGAGGTTCCATGTTCCGCCGGATTGCCCTGACCCTGATTGCCCTTTGCCTGCCTGGCCTCGCGCTCGCGCAGGGTTGGGTCCCTGAACGCCCGGTGCGGATCATCCTGCCCTTCCCGCCGGGGGGCTCGACGGATTTGGTCGGGCGCATCCTGGCGGATCGCGTCAGCCGCAGCGCGCCGCATCCTTGGGTAGTGGAAAATCGCTCTGGCGCCAATGGCAATATCGGCATGGATGCAGCAGCGAAAAGCGCGCCGGATGGCTATACGCTTGGCGCCTGCACCATCGGCAATTGCGCGATCAACCCGGCGATTTATGCCCGCATGCCCTATGACATCGAACGAGATTTGATCCCGGTTTTCTGGTCCGGCAGTGTCATGAATGCGGTCGCCGTGAACAATAGCGTGCCGGCGCAGACGCTCCAGGAATTCCTGGCCTGGGTGAAGGCCAATCCAGGGCGGGTGAATTATGGTTCCTCGGGCTTTGGGTCCTCAAACCACCTGATCCCGGAATTGCTGAATGGCAGGCTTGGCCTCACGCTCGTGCATGTTCCCTTCCGCGGCGGCGCGCCCGCCTTGCAGGCGCTGCTGGCTGGCCAGGTGCAGGTGATGATGGAAAACATCCCAACCAAGGTGCAGGCCATTCGCGCCGGGCAAATCCGTGCGCTGGCCGTGACGGGGCGGGAACGTGATCCATCCTTGCCCGATGTGCCGACCTTCGCCGAAGCCGGCGTGCCGGATATTGTGGTGGAGCCATGGTTCGGCTTCATGGCCCCGCGCGGCACGCCCGATGCGGTGATTGCGGGCCTTAGCCGCCTGTTGAATGAGGCAGTGGCCGATCCCGAAGTGCGCCGCAAATTCGCCGATCTTGGCGTGCGCCCCGAAGGCGGCCCGCCCGAGCGTTTCGCCGCCCATGTGCGGAGCGAAATCGCCCGCTGGCGCGAGGTTGTTGAAACCAACAAGATCGAGAAGTTGAACTGATGCCCTATCGCATTGTCCTTGGCCGGCCCTTGCATCCCGCAGGTGCGGCGGTGCTGGCGGCGCGCGCTGATGTTGAAACCATCGAAATGTTCGACCCGCCAGCGCCAGCTTTGCACGCGGCTTTGGCCAATGCCGATGGCCTGGTCGCCTGGCTGGAACGGGTGGACAAGACAGCATTGGCCGCGGCGCCACGCTTGCGCGCGGTCTCGCGCATCGGGGTTGGCTTCGACACGGTGGATATTCCCGCCTGCACGGAACGCGGCATTGCGGTGATGGTGGTGAATGGCACCAATGATCTTTCCGTCGCCGAACACGCCATGATGCTAATGTTGGGCGTGGCGCGCCGTGCGGTCGATTCGGATGCCCACATCAAGCAAGGTGGCTGGTGGCCCAAGGATGGGCCGCGCATGGTGGATTTGGCCGGCAAGACTGCGCTGGTGGTGGGTTATGGGCGGATCGGCTCTCGCGTGGCGGCCTATGCGCGTGCCTTTCACATGAGGGTCATGGTGCATGACCCGCTCTATCATCCGGCGCGCATCGCCTCTGACGGGCATATCCCGGCGCGGGATTTCAAAAAGGCACTGACTGAGGCCGATGTGGTCACGCTGCATTGTCCCCTCACGCCCGAAACGCGGCATTTGATGGATGAGGCAGCCTTCGCCGCACTCAAGCCCGGCGCCATTCTTGTGAATACGGCGCGCGGCCCGATTGTGAAGCAGGAAGCGGTGGTGGCCGCGCTGCAATCCGGCCGCCTGATGGGCTTCGGCACGGATGTGCTGGAAATCGAGCCCGCCACACCGGGCAATCCGTTGTTCAGCCTGCCCAATGTCATCATCAGCCCGCATTCGGCGGCAAGCACGGAAGAAGGCACGGCGCGCATGGCCGAAGCGGCGGCGCGCAATATCCTGGCGGCCCTGGATGGCGCGCCCGATCCCGCCATGATGGTCAATCCGGAAATCCTGCAACGGCGGTAAGTTTGATATCCGGTTGCACCCAGCGCTGCGCCGGGCGATAGCGGGGCTTGGATGACCCTGCTCGCTTTTCTGACCCATTTGGCGGTCGCTCTTGGCTTGGCGCTGATCTCGGCGCTGGTGGTGCGACTGATGATCGCCTATCCGATTCTGGATCACCCGAATGCGCGATCCAGCCATAGCCGCCCCACACCGCGCGGCGGCGGCCTTGGCATTGTGGTGGCCTTCACGCTCGGCATGGCGATTTTGTATTGGCAGGCGGAATATGCGCGCCTGCCGGGGCCGCAATTCCTGGGCGTGATTGGCGCTGCGCTGGCGATTGCTGCCGTTTCGCTTTGGGATGATGCGCGGGATTTGCGCTTTGCGCTCAAGCTCGCTGCGCAGGCGCTGGCAGCCTTGGTCGCGATAGGCAGCGGCTTGGAATTGCAGCGCCTGGCCTTGCCGGGCCTGGGGCCGGTGGAGCTTGGCGCGCTCGGGCCGCTGCTGACGCTGTTCTGGATTCTGGGCTGCACCAATGCGGTGAATTTCATGGATGGGCTGGATGGGCTGGTGGGCGGGACCATCTTCCTTGCGCTGCTGGTCCTTTGCGCCATTGCCGAAAGCCAGGGTGGGTGGTTTGTCTATCTGGCATCCATGATGCTTGCGGCCGGCTTGCTTGGTTTTCTGCCCTTCAATCTGCATCCGGCGCGGATTTTCATGGGCGATGTCGGCAGCCAGTTCCTGGGTTTCATGGTGGCGATCTTGGCCGTGGCGGCAGCGCGGTTCGATGCGGTTGAGGTGTCCTTCATGCTGGTGCCGCTGCTATTGTTTGGCTTGTTCTTCGATGCTGCCTTCACGCTGTTGCGGCGCGCTGCCATGGGGCTGAACATCACCGCTGCGCATCGGACGCATTTGTATCAAATGGCGCAAAGAAGCGGCATGGGCGTGCGGCAAGTGGCCGCCGTGCATTGGGGCTTTGTGCTGGCCAATGGGCTGCTTGCCCTGGCGTTTCTCGGCCTTGATCCCGCGCATAAGGCGCTGGTTTTTCTGCCCGCGCTTGGCATACAGGCGATCTGGCTGGTCCATATACGCGCGCGCATGCGCCGCGCCGGGCTTTCCTGGCGCGAGTGATTTACCGTTGCGTCGGGCGCGGCGCGGCGTTGGCCGTTTGCTGGCGCTGCGTATTCGGTCGTGGCGTATTGGCGCGTTGAGGATTGGTCCCTGCGCTCCCCTGTTCTACGCGTTGAGCCGGCCTTGCGGCGGGCCGTGGTGGCGGTGCGGCCGGCGTTTGGCGAAAGGCAACGGGTGCGGCGTTTTGGCGATTGGGCACAGCCGCCACTTGCTGCTGCGGGCGGGGTCGCTGTTGCGGCGCCACCTGCGCTGTGCGCGTATTGCCCTGTGCCACGGGCCGCGCCGCCGGCGCATTGCGCCTTGGGGCCGGCGCAGCGGCGGCCATTACGGATGAAGGCGCGCGCGGCGCCACGCCCATGCGCGAAAAACCTTGATCGAGCAACGCGCCCATATGCCGATCACGCTCCACCCAGGAAGAACCGCCAAAGGTGGCGCCGACCAGCCGCACGCCATCGCGCTGCGCCGATGTCACGATATTGAAGCCTGATGCATTGATGAAGCCGGTCTTGATGCCATCCGCGCCATCATAATCGCCAAGCATGCGGTTATGGTTGCGGATCTGCGCCCGCCCCCAGGCGAAATGCACCGTGCCGAAATAATGATAGCGATTGGGGAAATCAGTAAACAGCCGCCGCCCGAGCGTCGCCATATCCCGCGCCGTTGTCACCTGTTCCCAATCCGGCAGGCCAGAGGCATTGCGGAAACGCGTTTGCGTCATGCCAAGGCTGCGCGCGCGCATGGTCATCATTTGCGCGAAGCGTTCTTCGGAACCGGCCAGATGCTCACCCACCGCGGCCGCGACATCATTGGCGCTTTTGGTAACCAGCGCGAGAATCGCCTGTTCCACCGTAAGCCCGCCGCCCGCCGGAATGCCAAGCTTGGAAGGCGGGCGGGAAGCGGCTTCCTCGCTCATGACAATGCGGCTGTTAAGCTGCGTGCGGCCATCGCGCAGCGCTTCAAACACCATGTAAAGTGTCATCATCTTGGTGAGCGATGCCGGGAAGCGCGGTTCATCCGCGCCCGCATCTATCAGCACCGAGCCGGTGCGGGCTTCGATGACAATGGCGGAATAGCGCGCGCTGCCGATTTGCGCCTCTGCCCCGCGCCAGGGCAAGGCGACCAGGGCCGCCCCGAAAATCAGCCCGGCGAATCGAACGGCAAGGCTTCCCAAGCCTTGGCGGCGAGTCTTCATTCCGCAAAAACCCCCTGATGGCCCAAGGCTGCGTCGCCCCGCGCCTGTCTTCCCCTGCGGCGTTTATAGACTGGTGCCAGCATCCCGTCCAGCAAAAAACGTAAATTCTGATTTTGATCAGAGGCTTAACAAATGCGCTTGAGTCGCCAGTGCAAATACCCTTGCCGAACCCGCCCGAAGCACGCCGGAAAATTTTTGTGCAGTGCAAAAAAATGCTTGCAAAGGCCCCAGCGCCGCGCGTAGAAGCTGCTCATGTTGCAGCGCAGCAAATCTTCCCGGCCCTCCCGGCCGGCGCTTAAGGCCCGGGTCGCTGCAACCCGGAAAGGCAAGGAAAGGGTTGAGATCATGGCGCAAAGCAAGAGCCAGGGTGTGAGCAAGGTGGCGGCGGAAACCGCGGCGCAAGCTCAAAAGGTAATGACTGACGGCGCGGCGCAGGCCCGCATTGCAATGGAGAAGAACATGGAACAGATGACCAAGGGTGCCGAGAGCATCTTCAAGGCGGCGGAAGAAGCCGCTGAATTCGGCCGCGGCAATGTGGAGGCCTTCACCAAGGCCGCCCAGACCTGGGCCTCGGGCTCTCAGGACCTCGCCCGCCAGTATATGGCGCTGGCGCAGGGCCTGACCGACCACGCCCTGGAAGGTGCCAAGGCACTGGCCGGCGTGAAGAGCGTGAATGAAGCCGCTGAGCTGCAGGCGAAGTTCGCCAAGGCCGCG
The DNA here is from genome assembly GCA_020249865.1 of Roseomonas sp. Lineage (GTDB taxonomy): Bacteria > Pseudomonadota > Alphaproteobacteria > Acetobacterales > Acetobacteraceae > Neoroseomonas. The sequence continues at coordinate 23,043 of JADCEV010000133.1, forward strand.
CTGGAGAAGATGGTTGCCGAAGGCACCAAGCTTCAGGAAGCTTCCGTGAAGCTCGCCGAAACCGCCTTCGCGCCCGTCAATGCGCGCATGACGGTGGCGATGGAAAAGCTGGCGAGGCCACTGGCGGCTTGATTTGGGCGGGGCTTCCGCCCCGTTCTGGCTTGGCTGCCTCCCTCCCCCCTCCTCCCAATCGGGGGGTAGCCCGCACATGGCGTGATCCATATCAATGGGTCACGCCATTTTTTTTCGTTGAACAGCAAGGTGTTCACGCTAAACTTTTCTCCCAGACATGTAACAAGGGCTTCACCTTCTGCCATTCGCTCCATATCCTATAGGGAGCGCGGCGTGGTGGCTGGCGCCTTGAAAGACCGAACCGAGAGCATGAGCGATCAGGATAAGCGCCCGAATGACGGGCAAGGTGGTGGTGAAGGGCCGCAGACGGGCATCGTTGTGAAGGCGCGCCCGCGCACCAAGAAGCCCGCCATGTACAAGGTATTGATGCTGAACGATGACTACACGCCGATGGAATTCGTCGTTCACGTATTGGAGAGGTTTTTCCAGAAAAATCGTGAGGAGGCGACGCGCATCATGCTGCATGTGCATCGCCGCGGAGTCGGGGTTTGCGGGGTCTTCACCTATGAAATCGCGGAGACCAAGGTGACGCAGGTGATGGATCTGGCGCGCCAGAACCAGCACCCGCTACAATGCACCATCGAGAAGGATTGAGGGGTGGGGCTCGCAGAATGCCCCCGGGGCGCCTAGATTAGTGTTTGAAATCGGCCATGGCGTCCTGCCTCGGCAGGGGCTCCGGCCAAGATGGAGCGTCGTTGATCATGTTGTCCCGTAACCTAGAACAGACGCTGCATCGCGCCCTGGCGCTCGCTGGTGAGCGCCGACATGAATACGCAACGCTGGAACATCTGCTGCTCGCGCTGGGTGATGATGCCGATGCAACCGGCGTGCTCCGCGCCTGCGGGGTGGATGTTGAAAAGCTAAAGCGCGACCTGACCGATTTTCTGGATAAGGATCTGGCCGGCCTGGTGACGGAACGCGGTGGCGATCCGAAGCCCACCGCGGGCTTTCAGCGCGTGGTGCAGCGCGCCGCCATTCACGTGCAATCTTCTGGCCGCGATGAGGTGACCGGCGCCAATGTGCTGGTGGCGCTATTCTCGGAACGCGAATCGCATGCGGTGTATTTCCTGCAATTGCAGGACATGACGCGGCTGGATGCGGTGAATTTCATCAGCCATGGCATTGCCAAGGCGCCTGGGCGCTCTCAGCCCCGCGCGGCGAAGGGCGATGGCGCGGGCAATGAAGAATCGGGCCAGGAGCGTGAGGAAAAGGGCCGTGGCGCGCCGCGTGGCCAGGATGCGCTGGCGAATTACTGCGTGAACCTGAACAAGAAGGCTGAACAGGGCAAGATTGACCCGCTGATTGGCCGTGATCAGGAAATCGAACGCACCATCCAGATTCTTTGCCGCCGCACCAAGAACAACCCGCTTTATGTCGGCGATCCTGGCGTGGGCAAAACCGCGATTGCGGAAGGGCTTGCGAAGCGCATCGTGGAAGGTGATGTGCCGGAAGTGCTGGCGAAATCCACCATCTATGCGCTGGATATGGGCAGCCTTTTGGCCGGCACGCGCTATCGCGGCGATTTCGAAGAACGGCTGAAGGCCGTGGTCTCCGAATTGGAAGCGCAGCCCGGTTCCGTGCTGTTCATTGATGAAATCCATACCGTGATCGGTGCGGGTGCAACTTCAGGCGGGGCGATGGATGCATCGAACCTGCTGAAGCCGGCCTTGGCGCAGGGCACGATTCGCTGCATCGGGTCCACGACCTATAAGGAATATCGCACGCATTTTGAGAAGGACCGCGCGCTGGTGCGGCGCTTCCAGAAGATTGATGTGAATGAGCCGACGCTTGAAGATGCGGTGAAGATCCTGCAGGGTCTCAAGACCAATTACGAAAAGCACCACAAGGTTCGCTATACGCCGGAAGCGATCCGCGCGGCGGTGGAGCTTTCAGCGAAATACATCCATGACCGCAAGCTGCCCGACAAGGCGATTGACGTGATTGATGAGGTCGGCGCATCACGCATGCTGCTTCCCGAGAACAAGCGCCGCAAGACCGTGACGCTGAAGGATGTGGAAGACATTGTCGCCAAGATCGCGCGCATCCCGCCGAAATCGGTTTCCACCGATGATCGGGAAACGCTGAAGAATCTTGAACGTGATTTGAAGGCGATGGTGTTTGGCCAGGACAAGGCGATTGAAGCACTCGCCAGTGCCATCAAGCTGTCACGCGCGGGGCTGCGCGATCCGGAAAAGCCGATCGGGAATTATTTGTTCTCTGGCCCCACCGGCGTGGGTAAGACGGAAGTCGCCAAGCAATTGGCGAAGACGCTTGGCATTGAACTGATCCGCTTCGATATGTCCGAATATATGGAACGCCATAGCGTATCCCGCCTGATTGGTGCGCCGCCTGGCTATGTCGGCTTTGATCAGGGCGGGCTTTTGACCGATGCGATTGATCAGCACCCGCATGCGGTATTGCTGCTGGATGAAATCGAAAAGGCGCATCAGGATTTGTACAATATCCTGTTGCAGGTGATGGATCACGGGAAGCTGACGGACCACAACGGGAAGAATGTGGATTTCCGCAATGTGATCCTGATCATGACCACCAATGCCGGCGCTTCCGATATGGCCAAGCCCGCGATTGGGTTTGAGCGCGCCGCCCGCGTGGGTGAGGATGAGGAAGCGATCAAGCGGATGTTCACCCCTGAATTCCGCAACCGCCTGGATGCGGTGGTGGGTTTTGCGGGTCTGACGCCGGAGATTGTGGCGCAGGTCGTCGAAAAATTCGTCATGCAGCTGGAAGCGCAGCTTGCTGACCGGAATGTGACGATTGAACTTTCCTCGGCTGCCAAGGAATGGCTGGCGGAACGTGGGTATGACCCGCTTTACGGCGCGCGGCCCTTGGCGCGCGTCATTCAGGAATATGTGAAAAAGCCGCTGGCGGAGGAATTGCTATTCGGTAAACTCGCCAAGGGTGGATCGGTGAAGGTGGGTCTGCGTGAGGGTGCGCTGACCTTCGATTGCCAGGAAGCGGCGCCCCCCGCACTGCCCAAGCCCGAAGAGGATCGGGATGCGGAGCGTGAGCCGGAGAATGTGGAGTAGCGCCTGATCCGCGGAGGTCCAATGACCGGAGCGGTCAATCATTCTCTCAAAATAGCTATGGCGTGATCCGTTGAAACGGGTCACGCCATGTACGCACCAATGCTTTGGCCGCTTGGTGAAGGCCACCAGCGGCCAAGGCTTGTATTCCATTACGGATGATGTGCGCGCCTGGGTTGCTCAGCAGGGAATTTCAAATGGCGTTCTGACGCTTTGGTGCCGCCATACCTCGGCATCCTTGCTGGTGCAGGCCAATGCCGATCCTGAAGTGCTGGCGGATCTTGAAGCCTTTTTCCTGCGCCTGGTGCCGGAAGGGCGCGGGCTTTACCGGCATGAGGATGAGGCGCTGGACAATATGCCCGCCCATATCCGCGCGGCGCTAACGCAAACCAGCATCAGTATTCCGGTGCAGGAAGCGGCCCCGATGCTTGGGGAATTTCAGGAGATATACTTGTTTGAACATCGTCGAGGCGCGCCGGAGCGCAGCCTCGATTTGCATTTGATGGGAGAGGCTTAAAGAGGGCGCGTTCAAGCCGGTGGTTTTGGTCAAAATCGCCACTACTCAAAGGATGCTTGAACCATCTGGATTGTCAGGTGAATACCATATTTATACATGCTGATTGCTTGCTATCCCCTCTGACATCAAGGTTTTGAACAAAAGCGTTCTGCATGGTGAGAAAATATCCACGAGACGAATAAAAACCAAAGCGGAAGCCAAAGGAAAATTTGCCCCTTAACAGCCGCGTTCCATTTTTCCTTCGAAAGTATAATCCATTCATCGTTTAATTCACTCGGGGGGATCCTGGGTACGAAATCCAAGCGCATTCCAAGCTTCCATAGAACAAATTCTACCATATTGTAAAAGGTGCCAACATTAAGCCAAGTTATTACGATATAGATAAAGCCATAATAGTAGGGATTTTTTTGAAATTGAGATATGATATTCGGAAGAATCAGAGCAGCGCCGCATGTCCACGCCACCGCAACCATGTAAGTCAGAAGCGTGACAGTTACGCCAACGCCAATCCGAATTGCCACCAACTCACGGTCGGAGACTTGACGTTTCACTGCAATGGCTCCGACTTATCTTCACCAATCTTTGGTCTCGAACGCCAGCCCCCATCCTTACTAGCCTCGTATGGCACCACGCCTCATTCGCGGTAGCGGTACCAAAAGAAATGCAGAACCCTCGATCTCCATCTTACGGGCGAACCCTGATCACTCCGCCGCTTGCGCGGAAGCCTGACCCTGCACGGTAAAGAAGCTCGCGGATTTGGGTTGTTGCGGCAATTCTACCCGGGTTTCCGTGATGCGTGCAAAGCGGGCCGGTTTGCCGCGAATAACCTCACCCTCATGCGTGCTGGGCATCGGGTTGCGCGCCAGCGGCACCGCATCGGCGGCGGTATAGACGCAAATATAAAGCCCGCGCGGCTTGGTGCCGGCATTGGGGGCGGAACCATGCGCAAGCTTGGTATGCATCAGGCAGACCGAACCCGCCGGGCCATAGCAGGGGATGCTTTGTGCCAGCAGCGCCTTTTCATCCGCATCCGAAACAGCGCCGGTGAAACGGTCCCCATCAAACAGCGAATACATCGGACCCCTGTGCGAACCCGGCACAATGGTCAGCGCGCCATTGGTTTCATCCACATCATCCAGGAACAACAACGCGGTGATGATGTCGTCATTGGTATGCGGCGTATAGGCGAAGTCCTGATGGTACAGTACCTCGGTCTTGGCACCCATCAGCTTCAGATTGATCTTGCAATGATGGAATTTCACATCGGGGCCGATCAGTTCGGCCACCATTTCCGTCATGTCACTGTCACGCATCGCTTCCAGATAGGCGGGCGAGATATCGGATGGGTTATTGATCCGGCGCAGCGCCGGCTTTTCGGCGGAATGTTCCTTGCCCATGTCGAAACGCGGGCGGCCATCCACGCAGGGCGGGCCGAAGGGCTTTGTATGGGCGCGGCTTTCTTCCACCCAGCCGGCGATCTCGGCCCGCAGCCGCGCAAGCAGCTCGGGCGTCACGGCATTCGGCACCACCAGGCAGCCATCGCGCCAGAAGGCATCCTTCTGTTCTTGCGTCAAAACACCCATGATGCGTCTTCCTTTGCCAAATCGCCGCCAGACTTAAGCGCAAAATCCCTGCGCCGTCATCCCGGCCACGCAGCACCCGCTTGACCCAAAGCGGTCGGGCGGAAAACATTGAGGCCACAAACAAAACCGCCAAGGAAACCCCATGACAGGAAAGCTCACCCGCCGCGCTGCCGGGGCGCTCGCGCTCTCAAGCCTTGCCACGCTACCGCAAGCCGCCCGGGCGCAGCAGGGCCGGCCGATCCGGCTTGTGGTGGGCTTTGCCGCAGGCGGGCCCACGGATGTGATCGCGCGTGTGCTGGGGCAGGAAATGCAGGGGCTGCTCGGCCAGCCCGTGGTGGTGGAAAACCGCGCCGGCGCCAATTCCCTGATCGCGACCGAAGGCGTCATGCGCGACCCGCCAGATGGGCAAAGCCTACTGGTGACGACGCTGGCCCATAGCGTGAATGCCATTCTGCTGCCCAATGCGCGCTATCGCCCGCTTGAGGATTTCGCGCCGGTTTCCCTGATTGCGACCCTGCCGCTGATCGCCGTGACGGCGACGAATTCACCCTATGCCAATATCGGCGCCGTGGTGGCGGCGGCCAAGGCGCGGCCTGGTTCGGTGACCTATGGGTCGGCCGGCAATGGCGGTTCGGCGCATCTCTCAGCCGCGCTGCTTGCCGTGATGACGCAGACGGAAATGACCCATGTCCCCTTCCGAGGCAATGCGCCTGCGCTGGCCGAGGTAATGTCAGGCCGGCTTTCCTTCATGTTCTACCCCATGGTCGGCATTGCCGAGCATATCCAGCGCGGCCAATTGCGCGGCCTGGCCGTCAGCACTGCGGAACGCCACCCGGATTTCCCGGATGTGCCCACCATGGCGGAAGCGGGCTTTGGCGGGTTTGAACGCTATATCCAGGGGGTTGGCCTTGTGGCACCTGCCGAAACGCCAGCGCCGGTGGTGGAGCGCCTGAACAATGCCGTCCGCACCGCACTCGCGAAGCCGGAGCTGAATGCGCGGCTCCGTTCGCTGGGCGCTGTGGTGGTGGGTTCAACGCCTGAGGAGTTTCGCGCCTTCTTGGTGGCCGATCTGGAACGCTGGCGGAGCCTAATCTCCGCCGCGCGGATCACGGCTGAGGCGGGGTGACCATCAGGCGCGCCGGTTCCAGGCTGGCATAGACATCGCCGCTATTGGCGCTGGCCGGCAGTGCCGCGATCCATGCCTGCATCGCCGCCGCATCACAGGGCGCGGGCAAGGCGAAGCTCAGGCTTTCCCCCAGGCTCGCCTGGAAATGCCGATAGCCAAGCGCGGCCAGCAGCCCCAGGCATTCGGCGGCCACATCGCGCTGGATGGTGGTGAATTCGAAGGAAAGCGCCCGCGGCGGGCGGCAAAGGCCACGCAGCGCCTCAGCTTCAAAACCCTCGATGTCCAGCTTGATGAAATGCGGCATGCCATGGGCGGCGATCAGCGCATCAAGGGTGGTCACGGGCAGGGTTTCGGCTTGGTCCCATTCCTGCCCCTCCCACCCCGGCGCACCGGCAGCGGCGGCAATGAAGGCAGGGCTGGCGGTCGCGACCGTTGGATTGGCGGTATTGAGCCGAAGTTCTGCCTTGCCCGCCTTGGCACCCACCAATTGCGACACCAGCGCAACGCCCGGATCACGCCGCAGCAATAGGCGCAAGACGCGGGCCAGGGCGGCTTGCGGTTCCACTGCTACCACACGCGCGCCAAGGCGCCGGAAACAGAGCATCCGGTCGCCGACATGCGCGCCGACATCGAAAGCGATGTCTCCTGAATCAAGGAAGCGCCGATAGAAGCCATCCAAGGCCGCGGCGCGGCCAGGCGCGTGGTAGATGCGCAGGCTCCGGCTGATGGCGGCTCGGTTCACGAGAAAATCAGCGCCGCGCCGGCAGCGTATTCGGGCGGCACCATGATGCCTTCCGGCGCTTCCCGTGTGGGGATGCCGGCCAGGATGCGCCGGGCAGAGGCCGCACCATCGGCGGTACGCACTACCATTCCCGCCATGAAGGGGGAGGCCGGCGGCACCACCCCCGGCAGCACGGTGGCCAGCGCTTCCGGCGTCAGTACCCTGACGCGCGTTTCAAGCACCGGCGCCTTCGGCCCGGCGGCGCGCGCCGCGCCTGGCAGGCGGAGCAGAAAGCCCCCAGCCGGGTCCGGTTCCACCGGCAGGCCCGAAAGGCGCGAAAGCCGCGCGGCGGTTTCAGCCGGGTTGTCGGCGCTCAAGATGGCGGCTTCCAGAATTTCGGCGCCATTGGCGTGGTCCATCCAGCGATCCTGCCAGACCAATTCGGGCGTGAGGTGCCGGATAAGCTGCACGCGGCCCTCGGGCGGGTCCGGGAAGGGCAGACGGGCAAAGCGCGCAATCGGTCCGCCCGCTTCCACAGGTCGTTCCAGATAGGCAACGCCTGGAATATCAAGCCCCGCCGCGCGCAGCCGCGCCAGATTGGCTTCCTCATCCAGCATCGCGAGTGCCAGGATATGCATCCCCGGATAGCGCGCCAGGAAGGCGTTCAGGTTATTGTCAAACAGCGCCGGGTCCAGGATCGCGATCAGTTCGATATAGCCGTGCTTGAGGAAGGCACAACGATTGCCGGAGCCGTATTTCTCGACCGGCAGATCAGGCCGCCGCCGCCCGCTTTGCTGCGCAATCGGTGAAAGCGTGAAGCCGAGCCTTTCATAGGCCGCGCATATCGGCGCCAGATCGCGCGCCGCGACGCCGAGATGATCAAGGGCAAGGGCGGTATTCATGCGGGATTCTCATAACGATCAAGCAACCATTCAGTGGGCTCCGCGGCGGCTTCATCATACCAGCGTGCGACCAAAGGATGCGCGCGGACCGCGGCCATATAGTGCTGCGAGGTTGAGGAAAGCGCTGGCTGCCAGGTGATGAAACGTGCCACCACCGGCGCATACATGGCATCCACCGCGCCGAATTCGGCACCCATCAGGAAAGGCCCGCCATGGGCGGCAATGGCTTCCGCCCAAATCGCTTCCACCCGCGCGATATCGGCAAGCGATTCCGGCGTGCGGCCACGCCCCGGAAAGCTGCGGCCCAAATTCATCGGCATCGCCATGCGCAGATTGCGAAACCCGGCATGCATCTCAGCCGCGATGGACCGCGCATGGGCGCGCGCGCTGCGTTCCGCCGGCCAAAGCCTGGGCGCGATTTCGGCGCAATATTCGCAAATCGCCAAGCTCTCCCAAATCCGCGCGCCGCGATGTTCCAGATAAGGCACCATGCCGGCCGGCGTTGCGGTTTTAAGCGCGGTGGTCGCACCCCCGCCCGCGAGCGGGATCACCACTTCCTCAATATCAAGCCCGGCCAGATGCACGGCAAGCCAACCGCGCATGGACCAGGATGAATAACGCTTGGTGCCGATGACAAGGCGGCCTTCGGGCATGGGGGACCTCCTGCAATGATCGCCCCATTATGCCCTTGGCTGTAGCGGAGGGAAACTCACCCCAGGCTTCGGCCCTTTTTCGCCTGCGCCAATTCCTGAGCACGCAATGCGATCCGCCCATGGATTTCATCCAGCTTGAGGCCCTGGCGCAGTACCGGCAAGCAGGCCAGATGGTCGTATTCGCCCTTGGCACGCCCGGCTTCGAAATCCAGGAATAGCCCAGTCAGTGCCACATTGTTGAAGGCATGGCGATTGCCATCATCCAAATAGCTTTCGGACCATGTGCCTTCTGACAACAACAGCCCATGCGCTTCCAATTCCAGGTGGAAGTAGCGCACGCGCCGGCACCAGACTTCCTGCACAATGCTGCTGCCATTCACCAGGTGCTTCGCCGGGATCAGATGCCCATCAATCTCCCTCGCGTGATCCGGGCTGACGCGCAAATCGCGCGCCGGCATGCCGGGCGCGATGGCGCCTGCCTTGATCAGAATGGGCGCGGTTTTCGCTGCCATGGCCGCGTTGCGCGGCACGGCGATATCCATGAAGCCAACCCAGCGGAGTGGTTCAAACCCGGCCTGACCATTGCGCATCGCCAGCACCATGTCCCCAGCGCGCAGGTTCTCCACCGCATCTTCGCCATTTGGGGTCACAATACGCGTGCCTGCGGCAAAGCACACCACCTGCTCCCAGCCCTGCGTCCAGAGATTTGTGGTGACGCCACCGGCAACATGTTGATAGTTGATCCAGCCGCTGGCGGTTTCCCCTGAACTCCAGCCCACGCCCAGATCGAGGGTATCATTGCCAATCCCATTGCCGAAGATATTGTCCCCGTCGCCAATCAGCGTCTGACTGCCGCGGAAAGGGATATCTGTAGTCAGGAAGCTGTACCTATCAACTCCACCGCCAAAATCTAGCCAATCATTCCCACCACCGCCGGATAGCGTGTCAGAACCGTTACCA
>JADCEV010000134.1 GCA_020249865.1 Roseomonas sp.
CATGGCCATGAACATGATACGCAACGCAGACGACAAACACAGCCTTAAAGTCAGAAGAAAAAAAGCCGCCATGAACACAGATTATCTGGAAGCATTACTATTCAGAACTCAGCAGTGAGCCTTTCAAGCGATTACCCTAGGATTCCGCTTGATCCCGTGGCGCGGGAGAACGGCGTGGAATATGTCGCGGGGTCGCATCGGCGGGGCGAATGGTTCAAGCCGAAGCGCTTTGCCGATAGCGCTGACCATCCTTCCGATGATCCGCGCTTTCTGCCGGTACCCGATGTGGAGGGGAACCGTGGCGATTACACCTTGCTGGGCTGGGATTTGCAGCCTGGCGATTGCGTCGCCTTCCACGGGCTGACTTTGCATGGCGCGCCGGGCAATCGCAGCGGCAAGCTGAGGCGCCGTGCGGTTTCCGCGCGTTGGACGGGCGATGATGCGGTATTCACGCGACGCAAGGGCATAGAAAGCCCACCCGCGCCGGCGAATGCGCCGCCGCATGGCGCCGCGATGGATAGTGAGGTGTTTCCGGTGGTTTGGCGGGCGGCTTAGGCGATCAAAGCCACCACCAAAAACCCAAGCCCCGCAAGACTGGCCGCCGCGCCCATCGCGGGGCGTAACCACTGCGCGCTGGTGGCCCGCGCCAGCGCCATGGCGCCCAGCATCAAGCCGCCCTGGATCACGGCAAGCCCGGCCAGATAGGCGATGATCGGCGTGGCCTCGGCGCCGATCACGGCTTCGGCAAAGGCATGGCCATGGAACAGTCCGGCCAGGGCAAAGCCCAGCAGCAGCGCCGGGGCGGGCACGCACTTCGTGATCAACAGCGCCAGCCCCGCCAGCAGCACTGAGGCCGCGACCAAAGCCTCGGTCATGCCAAGGCCAATGCCGGCCATATGCAGTGCCAGCCCCGCCATGCCGGCCGCCAGGAACCCGGCAATCGCGCGGAACGCCTGATTACGTGGCAGTGCTGCCGCCAGCACGCCAGCCGCCAGCAGAAAGACCAGATGATCCAGCCCAATCACCGGATGGCCGATGCCGGAGGCAAAACCCTGCCAGAGTGTTTCCGGCATGGCCCCGTCCATCGGATGATGCGCCGCCGCCGGCAGGGGCAGCAGGGCCATCAGGCTCAGGGCGAAAAACTGGCGGCGCATTCTGTTCTCCTGAAACTTTTCGCGGTCATGCTTGCCGCTTCGGGGCCGGGATGCAAGCGGGGCGCGGTTGGACCGGCGGGGCGGAGCCTCTATATCCACTCCGTGATCAACCTCCCCCGGATTCCCCTGCTGCTTGGCCTGCTGCTGCTGGGCGGCCCTGCCTTTGGCGCCTGCGCCGATTCCCCCGCGCCTGGCGTGGTCTGGCGGCGCTGCCTGCTGGATAATGCGGATTTCTCGGGCCGGGACCTGACGGGGGCCATACTTCGCGATACCTCCTTCGCGCGGGCGCGCTTTGTGGAGGCGAAGCTCGCTGGCATTGATGGGTCAGATGCGCGGTTCAGTTTTGCCGATATGTCCCGCGCCGATCTGACTGGTGCGACGCTGCGCAGCACCGATCTGACGCGCGCTGTGCTGGCTGCCGCCACGCTGAAGGGGGCGGATTTGCGCCGTGCGACGCTATTCCGCGCCGATTTGCGCGGCGCTGACCTGACTGGGGCGGAGCTTACCGGCGCCAATCTTTCCGGCGCTGATTTCAGCGGCGCGCGCTGGCTGGATGGCGAGAAGATTTGCGGCGCCGGGTCCATCGGGTCCTGCCAGTGAGTAACGCGGATTACCTTGCGCGGCTCAATGCCGAACAGCGTGCGGCGGTAGAGGCGCTGGATGGGCCGCTTTTGGTGTTGGCCGGCGCGGGCACCGGCAAGACGCGCGTGCTGACCACGCGGTTCGCGCATCTGCTCCGCAGCCGCAAGGCCTTCCCTTCCCAGGTGCTGGCGGTGACCTTCACGAACAAGGCCGCGCGGGAAATGCGTGAGCGTGTCGGCGCGATGATGGGTGAGGCGGTGGAAGGGCTTTGGCTTGGCACCTTCCATGCGCTGACGGCGCGCATGCTGCGCCGTAATGCGGAACTTGTCGGACTGAATGCGAACTTTACCATCCTGGATACGGATGATCAGCTGCGCCTGCTGAAGCAGGTGATGGAAGCGGAACATATTGACCTGAAGCGGTGGCCCGCGAATGGGCTGATGGCGATCATTCAGCGCTGGAAGGATCGCGGGCTGACGCCAGATGCCGTGACGCCGGCCGAGGATACGGATTACGCCGCCGGGCGCGCGCGCAGCATCTATGAGGCATATCAGGCGCGGCTGAAGGCGCTGAATGCCGCCGATTTCGGCGATTTGCTGCTGCATGTGGTGACGATCCTGCGCGGCCATCCGGAAGTGCTGGCCGATTATCAGCGGCGCTTTCGCTACATCCTGGTGGATGAATATCAGGACACCAATCTGGTGCAGTATTACTGGCTGCGGCTGTTGGCGCAGGCGCATCGCAATATCTGCTGTGTCGGGGATGATGACCAATCCATCTATTCCTGGCGCGGGGCGGAGATTGAAAACATCCTGCGGTTTGAGAAGGATTTTCCCGGCGCGCAGGTGGTGCGGCTGGAATCGAATTACCGCTCCACCAAGCCCATCCTGGCGGCCGCATCCGGGCTGATTGCGCATAATACCGGACGGCTTGGCAAAACCTTGCGCCCCGGGCGCAATGATGCGGATGGGGAGAAGGTCAGCGTTGTCTCAGTCTTGGACAGCGAAGAAGAAGCCCGCACGGTGGGGGATAGGATCGAAGCCGCGCGCCGTTCGGGCGAGAGCCTTGGCGAGATCGCCATTCTGATCCGTGCCGGTTTTCAGACGCGCGCTTTTGAAGAACGCCTGATCACGCTTGGCCTGCCCTATCGCGTGGTGGGCGGCGCGCGGTTTTATGAACGCCAGGAAATCCGTGATGCCATGGCCTATTTCCGCGTGGTGGCGCAGCCTGCGGATGATCTGGCGTTTGAACGGATTGTGAATCTGCCCAAGCGCGGGCTTGGCGATACCGCGATGCGCGAAATGCATGCGCTGGCGCGCGCGGAAGCCGTGCCGCTGGCCATTGCCGCTGGGCTCGCCTTGGAAAAGGGCGTGATCAAGCAGGCCAAGGCGCGCGCGGCCTTGGGCGAATTGCTCGAAGCTTTCGCCCGCTGGCGCGCCATGCTGCCCAATGAAGGCCATGTCGTGATGGCGGCGACTCTGCTGGAAGAAAGCGGCTATACCGATATGTGGAAGCAGGATCGCAGCCCGGAAGCGCCGGGGCGGCTTGATAACCTCAAGGAATTGCTGCGCGCCATGGCGGATTACGAAACCCTCGCGGGGTTTCTGGAACATGTCTCCTTGGTGATGGAAAATGACGAAGCGGCGGAAGGCCAGCGCGTTTCCATCATGACATTGCATGGCGCGAAGGGCTTGGAATTTGATCGTGTGTTTTTGCCGGGTTGGGAGGAAGGCGTCTTTCCATCGCAGCGCAGCCTGGAAGAAGGCGGCGAACGCGCATTGGAAGAAGAACGGCGGCTCGCCTATGTGGGCATCACTCGGGCGCGGCGTTTTGCCGTGATCAGCCACGCTGCCAATCGGCGCATTTACGGCAATTGGCAGGCTTCCATCCCTTCGCGCTTTCTGGATGAATTGCCGGCATCCGAGATCAAGCTGGAAGGCAATGCTGCGCGGGAAATGCGGAGCGCGAGTGTCTTCCCAGCCTCGGGCGGCTTGTATGGCCAGCGCCCGCGCGTGATCGAAGCGGGCGCCTGGGAAGTGAAGGAACGCCCGACAAGTTCCACGCGTTATGCGCCGGGTGATCGCGTCTTTCACCAAAAATTCGGCTATGGCGAGGTGACCGGCGTGGATGATGATCGCCTCGATATCCGTTTCGACAAGGCCGGCGACAAGCGCCTGATTGATCGTTTTGTGGAGAAAGCCTGATGCGCCCTGCCGGCCCTGATGGCGCAGGTGCGCTTTCCCGCCGTCGCGCTGAGCCGTTGGAAGCGCTCAGCATTGATGGGCTGAGTGAGGAAGCGCTGCCCTTTTTCGAAGCTGCCTTGCAACAGGTTTGCGGGACAGTCGCCTATTTCCGCGACGAGCCAAGCGATACCTGGCGCGTGGAAGGTGTGCGCGAAGCGGGCGCGGGGCAGGATGCGCTGGAAAGCGCCTTGGCCTTGGCCGCGCTGGTGGCCGGCATAGCGCCGCCCGCAGTGCAGATCGCGCCGGTGGAAGCGGATGGCTGGCTTGCACGCACCGTGCAGGCTTTTCCGGAACAGCGCATAGGCCAGCGGTTTCTGATCCGCCCGACGCATGTCGCGGATCGGCGCTGTTTCGATCGGCTGGTCTTGAAGCTGGATGCGGGTTTGGCCTTTGGTTCGGGCGAACATGCTTCGACGCAAGGCTGCCTGATGGCTTTTGAAGCCATGGCGCATCGCTGTCCTCGGCGTATCATGGATCTGGGCAGTGGTTCGGGCATTCTCGCCATGGCGGCGGCGAAGCTGTTGCATGTGCCGGTGACGGCAACTGATATCGAACCCTGGTCAGTGCGCATTTGTGCGGAAAATGCGCGGCTGAATGGGCTGTCGGCGCAGATGCGCGCGTTATTGGCGGATGGCTGGCGTGATCGGCGTTTGCAGGGCAAGCGCTATGATCTGATTTTTGCGAATATTCTGGCGCGCCCGCTTTGCGCCATGGCGCGAGAATTGGCGGCGCATCTTGCACCGCAGGGAACGGCCATTTTGGCCGGGCTTCTCGGCACGCAGGCGCGCATGGTGCTGGCGGCGCATCGCCGTCAGGGCCTGGTGCTTGAACGCAGAATAGATGTCGGGCCTTGGACTACTTTAGTTCTTAGAAGGCGCTGATCAGAACCCTCGACTGAAGGGCCAATCCTCGGTCGCTGAGATGAAACGAAACGCTTTGGCATTGGCTTCATAAGCGCGTTTTGCGATCATGACGTCTACAAAGGCCGTCTCCAGGGCTTCCTGCCCTTGAATGGCAGCAATGCCGGAACCGATGCCCTCTCGTGGGATGGGCGGAACATACACAGGCCGTTCTGGCGCTGTGGTGGTATTGGCCAGGCGTATTGCCGCCATTTCCAGACGCTCCACGGCTCGCTGCATGCCGCTCAGCGTCGCATTCATCGCGGCATTGATGCCGCCGGGGATGGTTTTCGTCATGCGGCTAATCTAGCCGAGATTCGTAAATAAACTTCTGAAGAATAGACACCTCTGGTGGAAATTTACGCCCACCCCTCAGTTTTTTTGGTTCACTCCGCCGCCGCGCGCCGATCAAGATGCTGGCGCAGCCTTGGCATCACTTCCTGCGCCAAACGGGCCATGCTCTCCGCCTCCCAAGCCGCATTGGGGCCGGACCAATCAAGCCCCGCCATCAGCACATGGCCGTAAGGGCCGGCTTCTTCCCGCAGCGCGATCAGCTTGTCCAAAACGGTGCGCGGGCTGCCGGCGATCACGCATGCATCAATCATATCCTCAGCCGTTGCCGCGTTATGATCCATGTCATCGCGCGGCGTCATGGTGGCGGCAAGGCCGGCGCGTTTCGCCAAGCTGCCGAGATATTCGAAGTAATAGCGGGTGGCGCCTTCCGGTGCGGTGGCGCGGGCGCGGGCTTCGGCATCGGTCGCGGCAATCACGAAATTCCGCGCCATGCGCCAGCGCGCGCCATTAGGCGCTTGCCCCGCTTCACGCTGGCCCGCGGCGAAGCTCTGCCAATGGCCAGCGAGAATCCGGTGTGCGACGAAATTGGCGCTGATCACGCCCCAGCCGCGCTTGGCCGCCAGCGCCACGCCCTGCGAATCCCTGGACCGGGCTGAGATATGAATGGAAGGCCCGCCCGGCTGGAAGGGTTTGGGCATAAAGCCAACACCATATTGCGGCAGCACATTGCGGGAGATCTTCACCGGCCAGGTTTCGCCGCCCACATCATAGGGCGGCTCGGCGGCCCAGATGCGCTGGATGGTTTCAATCGATTCCACCATGCGCTTGCCGCGTTCCTTGGGCTCGATATCGCCAAACAGCTCAAAATCCGAAGAAAGCCCGCCGGCGCCAATCCCCATCATGAAGCGCCCCTGCGCCATATGGTCGAATTGCGCCACTTCCGCCGCCACAATGGCCGGGTGATGGTTCGGCAAATTGATCACGCCGGTGCCGAAGTTAAGGCTCGTGCGATGCACCAGCCCCGCCATGAACATCAGGGGGGAGGCAATGGGTTCAGAAGTTGCGGAGAAATGCTCCCCCACCCAGACCTCCTGAAAGCCAAGGCGGTCCGCGAGCAGGGATTTTTCCGTATCCTCTGCCAGGGTTTCATGCATTGGCCGCCCCGGTGGATGGAGCGGCATCATGAACAAGCCAAGATGCATGCGGCGCTTCCTCAAGTCGTTTTGGGCGATGTGCCTCGCCGTTTCTGATCGCAGCCTAAAACAAGGCAGCGCGAAAGGTGAAGGGGGGTGGGCCTTGCCAGGGGGCGCTTCTGCCCTGATGCTCCCCGGGTGACCCCTTCCGCCAGACTTGCCGCGGCGATCGAGCTGCTCAGTGCGCTCGAAGCCCAATGCTTTGCCCCTGATGCCCGTCGCCGCCCCGCCGATGCGGTGGCGAGTGATTTCTTCCGTGCCCGGCGCTTCATCGGCGGGGGAGATCGGCGGAGCGTCAGCGAATGGGTCTGGGGGGTGGTGCGGCAAAGGCTGCGCCTTGATTGGAACCTGGCGCGCCTGCCGGCTGAACCCACGCCGCGCCTATTGTTGATGGCCTATCTGGTGCTGGTGGCGCGCTGGACGGATGCCGATATCGGCCGTGGCTTTTCGGGCGAACGCTATGGCGCGGCCCCACCCAATGCCGCCGAAGCCCGCGCCGTGCGCATCATGGCTGGGCGGGATTTGCTGCACCCGGATATGCCCGAAGCCGTGCGGCTGAACCTGCCGGAATGGCTGCTGCCCGATTTCAAGGCGCGTTTCGGGGCGGATCTGGCTGCCGAAGCGGCTGCCATGGAAGAACCGGCTGGGCTTGATCTGCGCGCCAATCTGCTGCGCGGCACAAGGGCGGAAGCCGCCGCCGCCCTGGCGGCCGAGGGCATTGCCACGGAACCCACCCAATTTTCCCCCTGGGGGCTGCGGGTGCCATCGCGCCGGCCAGTCACGGGCACGGCGGCCTTCAAATCCGGACTGATCGAGGTGCAGGATGAAGGCAGCCAATTGATCGCGCTTTTGGCCGATGCCCGCCCGGGCATGCGGGTCGCTGATTACTGCGCCGGCGCCGGGGGCAAGACGCTCGCCATGGCGGCCACCATGGGCAATCGGGGCAAGATTACCGCCTGCGATACCTCGGCGCCCCGGCTGGAAGGGGCGGCTTTGCGGTTCCGCCGCGCCGGGGTGGATAATGCCGAACGCCATTTGCTGACCGCCGGGGATCGCTGGGCCAAGCGCCGCGCCGGCAGTTTTGACCGCGTTTTGGTGGATGCGCCCTGCACCGGCACCGGCACCTGGCGGCGCAACCCAGATGCGCGGCTGCGCACCCGCCCGGCCGATTTGGCTGAGCTTGTTGCAGTGCAAAACGACATTCTCGACAGGGCAAGAGAATTGGTGCGTCCGGGCGGCAGATTGGTCTACGCTACCTGTTCTGTATTGCCCGCGGAGAATGAGGAGCGGATGGAAAGCTTCCTGGCAAGCAACCCGGATTTCGCGCCATTGGCGCTTGAAGCGCTGTGGCCTGCGCTCTGCCCCGATGTCGCGCAGCCTTGCGCCGGGCCATGGTTGCGGCTTTCTCCGGGCGCGCAGGGTACGGATGGATTCTTCTGTGCCGTGCTGGAAAGAAAGCCATGATCGCGATCCGCCGCGCCCGTGCCAGCGATGCCGCCGCGATTGGCGCGCTGCATGTCGCGGTATGGCGCAGCGCCTATGCCGGCATTCTGCCCGATACGTATTTGGCCGGGCTTTCCGCCACTCGTCTGGCCGCTGCCTATCAGCGTGACATGTTCGACCGGCGCGGCGGCTATGCCGTGTTTGTCGCCGTGGCAACGGGTGATGACGCGCCGGAAGGCAGCAGCCCGGAGGAAGCGACGATCATTGGCTTTGCCTCGGGCGGGCGGTCCCGCCGCGGGGGGCTGGCGGATGGGGAAATCAATACGCTCTATTTGAATGAGGATTACCGGGACCGCGGCACGGGGCGGCGGCTGATGCGCGCGGCGGCGGCGCATTTGCGGGTGGTGGGCTGCCGTTCGGCCATGGTTTGGGTGCTGAAAGACAACCCAACGCAGTGGTTCTACCGCCATCTGGGGGGGCGGGTGGTGGCGCGCGGCCAGACCCGCGTCGGTGGCCAGCCGGTTGAGCAGGTGGCGATGCTGTGGGAGCCGATTGATACGCTGCTGGCCGCGACCGCCGCGGCGCCGGAGGCGTGAAGCATTTTCAGGCCAAGGGGACACACTTGGCGGCTCGGAAAATGCGACCAAACAAACCCTAACTTGCCGGAAGGCGCGGCTTGTGGTGCAAGCCCGCATGGCCCCTGAACAGCAAGACTCCGCCCCCCGGCACGATCATGTGCTGATCCTCGATTTCGGAAGCCAGGTGACGCAGCTGATCGCGCGCCGCGTCCGGGAATCCGGCGTTTATTGCGAGGTTTGGCCCTTTCACCACGCGCCCGAAGAACGCATCCGCGCCTTCGCGCCGCGTGGCATTATTCTGTCCGGCGGACCGGCGAGTGTGACGGAAGGCGAAAGCCCACGCGCCCCGGAAGCGGTCTTCACCCTTGGTGTGCCGGTTTTGGGAATTTGTTACGGACAGCAAACCATGGCGGCGCAATTGGGTGGCTTGGTGGAGCCTTCCGATCATCGCGAATTCGGCCGCGCCTTTGTGGAGGTAACCGATGAATGCGCCATCACGCGCGGCATCTGGGCCAAGGGCGCGCGTGAACAGGTTTGGATGAGCCATGGTGATCGCATCACGGCTTTGCCTCCGGGTTTTCGGAGTGTCGCGAGCAGCGAGGGCGCACCCTTTGCGGTTATCGCCGATGATGCGCGGCAGTTTTATGGCACCATGTTCCACCCGGAAGTGGTGCATACGCCGCATGGCGCGGCTTTGCTCAAGAATTTCACCCATGGCGTTTGCGGCTGCGCCGGCGATTGGACCATGGCCGGCTTCCGCCAGGAAGCGGTAGCGCGCATTCGTGCCCAGGTGGGCAAAGGGCGCGTGGTGTGCGGGCTTTCCGGCGGCGTTGATAGCTCGGTCGCCGCGGTACTGATTCATGAGGCGATTGGTGATCAATTGACCTGCATTTACGTGGATCACGGCCTGATGCGCGCCAATGAAAGCGAACAGGTGGTGAGCACCTTTCGCGACCGCTTCAACATCAAGCTGATCCATCGCGATGCTTCGGATTTGTTTCTGGGCCAGCTTTCCGGCGTGACGGACCCGGAGGTGAAGCGCAAGACCATCGGGCGGCTGTTCATTGAAGTCTTTGAGGATGAACAGAACAAGCTGGGCGGTGCGGATTTCCTGGCGCAAGGCACGCTTTATCCGGATGTGATCGAAAGCGTCTCGGCGACCGGCGGGCCATCCGTCACGATCAAATCGCACCACAATGTCGGCGGCCTGCCCGCGCATATGCGCATGCAACTGGTGGAGCCGCTGCGTGACCTGTTCAAGGATGAGGTACGCGCGCTGGGGCGCGAGCTTGGCATTCCGGAAGAAATCGTGGGCCGCCATCCCTTCCCGGGGCCGGGCCTTGCCATTCGCATTCCTGGTGAGGTGACGCGCGAAAAGGCTGATCTGCTGCGGCGCGTTGATAGTGTGTTTCTGGAAGAAATCCGCAATGCCGGCCTGTATGACGCGATCTGGCAGGCCTTTGCCGTGCTGCTGCCTGTCCGCACGGTTGGTGTGATGGGTGATGGGCGGAGTTACGACCAAGCCTGCGCGCTACGCGCCGTGACCAGCACGGATGGCATGACGGCGGATGTCTATCCCTTTGATATGGACTTCCTCAATCGTGTGGCGGCGCGGATTGTGAATGAGGTGCGCGGGATCAATCGCGTTACCTATGACATCACGAGCAAGCCGCCGGGGACGATTGAGTGGGAATGAAGGGCTTTCGCGCAAGTCGTTGATATTACTTGCAAAAAAGCAAGGTAACTTATGAAGTTGCGCTGCGCTAAGCGGTTGTCCTCGTTGGATTTTGGCAACTAAAACGCCCGTGCAGCCGCGCATTCCTGCGGCTGCGGAGTTTCGCAGTGGCCCAGGGCGGGCACGGGGGCATGAGGAAACAGGCGTTCGCCGAGGACGAGATCGCGATCTTCGACGGGGCCGTGATCTATTTCCGGGGTGAGCACTGGCAGTTCCGCATGTGGCTCCCCGGCGAGGGCAAGTATGCCAGGCGCAGCCTCAACACCCGCCACCAGGGCACGGCCATTGAGCGCGGGCGCGATCTCTACCTCGACATCATGGCCCGGCTGCGTGCCGGCAAGCGCTACTTCTCCCTCAACGCCAAGCAGGCCGTGGAGCGCTATCTCGCCCATCGCCAGCGCGACGTGGATGCGGGCCTGATCGTGCCGGGCCGCTGGGCCACCATGCGCACCCACCTCAATCACTGACTGGATTTCGTCGGGCGCGACACGCGGCTGAGCGAGCTGGATCGTGGCAGCTGCGAGGACTACCACCGCAGCCGCCTTGCCGGCGCGCGTGGCGTGGCCGCGCGGCAGGTCACCATCGCCAATGAGCAGAGCACCATCAACGCCATGATGCTGTGGCTGTTCCGCCGGGGCGACAGTCAGATCGATGGCTTTGACTTCCGCAAGATGCCCCGGCTGGACAGGAACGACGAGGCCGTCCGCCGCTCAACCTTCGAGGCCGAGGAGGTGGCGGCGTTCCGCGTGGCCGTCGGTGTTGAATGCCGCTGAGAAGTGACTCGGTTTGGGGTGAAGTTGCTGCTGAGATTTGACCCATGTTCGGACGCTAGCCTCGGCCCTTTGGGCGGGGGCAGCTGGAGTGTTGTACATGGCGTTATTGAGCGTTATCCGGCGTTGGCATTTCCGGGAGCACCTGTCGATCCGGGCGATCGCGCGCCGTACTGGTCTGTCGCGGAACACCATCCGCAAGTACCTTCGGTCCG
>JADCEV010000135.1 GCA_020249865.1 Roseomonas sp.
GAAGAAGAACGCATGATCCGCGACAGCGCGCGGCAATTCTGCCAGGAACGGCTGATGCCGCGCGTGCTGGAAGCCAATCGGCATGAGCGCTTTGATCGCGATATCATGAATGAATTCGGCGAAATGGGCTTCCTGGGCGCCACGCTGGATGGCTATGGCTGCGCCGGCGTTTCCTACGTGTCCTATGGGCTGATGGCGCGCGAGGTGGAGCGTGTTGATTCCGGCTATCGCAGCGCGTTTAGCGTGCAATCATCGCTGGTGATGTTCCCGATCCATGCCTATGGCTCGGAAGAACAGAAGCAGAAATATCTGCCGAAGCTCCGCACCGGGGAATGGGTTGGCTGCTTTGGCCTGACGGAACCCGATGCCGGTTCTGATCCCAATTCCATGCGCACGCGCGCGCGGAAGGTGGATGGCGGTTATATCGTGAGCGGTTCGAAAACCTGGATCACCAATTCACCCATCGCCGATCTGGCCGTTGTCTGGGCCAAGGATGATGAGGGCATTCTGCGCGGCTTCGTGCTGGAACGCGGCATGAAGGGCCTCACTTTCCCGAAAATTGAAGGCAAGTTCAGCCTGCGCGCCTCTGTCACGGGCATGATCATGATGGATGAGGTTTTCGTGCCGGAAGAAAACCGGCTGCCGGGTGTGCGGTCTCTGGCGGGTCCATTCTCCTGCCTCAATCGTGCGCGTTATGGCATTGCCTGGGGCGCGATGGGGGCGGCGGAATTCTGCTGGCATGCGGCGCGTGACTACACGCTGAACCGCATCATGTTCGGCAAGCCGCTGGCGGCGACGCAATTGGTGCAGAAGAAGCTTGCTGACATGCAAACCGAAATCACGCTTGGCCTGCATGCGGTGCTGCGCGTGGGGCGCCTGTTTGATGAACATAAGGCCGCGCCCGAGATGATCAGCCTGGTCAAGCGCAACAATTGCGGCAAGGCCTTGGATATCGCCCGGGTTGCGCGCGACATGCATGGCGGCAACGGCATTGTGGATGAGTATCATGTCATTCGCCACGTCATGAATCTTGAAACGGTCAATACCTATGAAGGCACGCATGATGTGCATGCGCTGATCCTGGGCCGGGCGCAGACCGGGTTGAACGCCTTCGGCTGATCTCGCCGAAGCCCTTGTCGTGGAAGTCCTGATTGAGCGTATGGGCGCGGGCGGCGATGGCGTCGCCCCCGGCCCGATCTACGTGCCGCAGGCGCTCCCCGGCGAAAGGCTGAATGTCACTATCGCGGGCAAGCGCGGTGATGGGGCGCTTGCGGCCATTCAGGACATCATTACCGCCAGCCCTGACCGGATAGCGCCCGCTTGCGCGCATTTCACGGCAGGCTGCGGCGGCTGCGCGCTGCAACATTGGGCGCCCGCGCCGCAAGCGGCCTGGAAGCGCGACAAGCTGCGCGTGGCCCTGGCGCGGGGTGGCTTTGCCGAGGCCCCCATTGCCGAGACCATCACAACACAAGCTGGCGCGCGCCGGCGGGCTGATTTCGCCATACGGCGCGGGACGGATGGGCTTAGGCTTGGTTTTCACGCCGCCGCCAGTGCGGCCATTCTGGATATCGCCGCCTGCCCGGTGCTGCATCCGCGCCTGGTCGCGGTGCTGAAGCCGCTGCGTGATCTGCTGCCGCGCCTGCCGGCGCTGAAGCGCGATGGCTCGGCGGTGCTGAACCTGCTGGATACCGGGCCTGACCTGCTGCTCCGCACCGATGGCACTTTGGATGCGGCGGGGCGGGCGCTGCTGGCGGGGTTTGCGGCAGCGCAGGGTTTGGCGCGCATCGCCTGGGCGCGCGGCAATGGCCCTCCGGAAATCGCCGCGCAGCTTGGGCCGGTCGCCATCACGCTGAGCGGTGTGGCGGTCACACCCGCGCCCGGCGCCTTCCTGCAAGCGAGCCCCGAGGGGGAGCAGGCCATCATCGCCGCCATGCTGGCCGGCCTGCCCACCAAACTCGTCGGGCGGGGGCGGATTGCTGATCTTCATGCGGGTTACGGCACGCTCAGCCTCGCCTTGGCGCGGCGGGGCAGGGTCACGGCTTTCGAATCGGATGGCGCAGCGGTGGCGGCACTCGCCAATGCTGCCGCCAAGGCCGGGCTGCCACTGGCTGCGACGCGGCGGGACTTGGTGCGCCAGCCGCTGACGGTCGCGGAATTGGCGCCCTTCGCCGCCGTGGTGCTGGACCCGCCCTTTGCGGGGGCCGAGGAGCAGGCGGGTTTGCTGGCGCGCTCCGCCGTGCCGGCGGTGATTTATGTCTCCTGCAATCCGCAGGCGCTGGCGCGGGATTTGCGCTTTTTCGCCGATCAAGGCTGGCGGGTGGATGCCGCCACGCCGATTGATCAATTCCTTTGGTCCGGCCAGCTTGAGGCAGTTGTAACGCTCAGCCGGTTGGCCAAAGGGAAACGATAGGCTGTCTTATTCCGCCTTGATGCCAAGGCCGCGTACTTCCGGCTCCCAGAAGGCGATTTCATCCCGCACATAGGCAGCGAATCGCTCGGGCGTGTAGCCGCGCATGGCGGGAGTGCCCATTTCCTCAAAGCGCTGATTGATCGCGGGATCGGACAAGGCCTGTTCAGTCGCCGCTGCCATGCGGTTCACAATGGCGGGCGGCGTGCCGCGCGGGGCGAAAAACCCATACCAGGAATGGGATTTATAGCCGGCGATTCCCGCCTCAGCCGCTGTTGGCACATTGGGCAGCAGGGAAGACCGCTGATCGGTCGCGACAAAAAGGACTCGCGCCGTACCGGCATCCTGAAACCCTTTCAGGAGGGAGGGGATGTCGCAGCAGAATTGAATCTCGCCCGCGGTGAGTGCGGTGAAAACCTGCCCGCCACCGCGATAGGGCACATGCACCGCATCCGTCCCGGTGCGCACGCAGAAACTGGCCGAGGCGATATGCCCCGAAGTGCCAATGCCTGAGGAACCATATTGATAGCGCCCCGGGGCCGCCTTCAGGGTGGCGATGAATTCCGCTGCCGTGCTGGGCGCGAAATTGCGCGTGGTGACAGCAAGCGCGATGGGCACAAAGACGGTCGGCGCCACCGCCACCAGATCGGTCCGCGCATCAAAAGGCACCGGGGCGGGCAGGCCACGGGCGAGTGCGATGGGCGAGAGGGTGGAAAGCACAAAAACATCGCCATTTGCCGGCTGCTTCGCCACGTAATCCGTGCCGACCACGCCGCCCGCGCCGGGGCGGTTTTCCAGCACCACGGGCTGGCCCAGGATTTCCGCCAATTTGGGGGCCAAAAGCCGCGTGGTGATATCCGTCCCGCCCCCGGTGCCGAAGGGGATCACAATCCGGATGGGCCGCGTTGGCCAAGGCGCCTGGGCATAGGCAGGGGCAGCGAGCGGGCTTAGCGCCAGCGGGGCGGCCAATAGGCTACGGCGGGTCGTGGTGGTCACGGCAATTCTCCTTCAACATGCAAGCCATTGTTTTTGCGTTATTCCGCTTGGCGCCGCAGCGCCCTTCCGGGGGATTAAACGCCAAGCGGCCCACCGGCGAAAGGGGCTTGGCCCTGGGGCGAAACGAGAACAAACTGGCGCTGCCCCAAATGCCCGGGCTTTTGCAAGAGCAGAATCACGCACCGCATCTAGTGGTATCGCGACTGTGGCAAGACTACATCTTGTAGTCAGACTGTAACTTGGGGCATGATCCAGCCTCAGGGGAGTTCTCAGGGGGTTATCCGTGTTCGACGCAATTCAGCTTGAAGGCCATGGCCAGGTACGCATTGATCGCACGCGCGATGCGCTGCTGACCGATTTCGGCAAGGCCACATTAGATGATCGTTATTTGCTGCCGGGCGAATCCTATCAGGATTTGTTCGCCCGAGTCGCATCCGCTTATGGCGATGATGCGGCGCATGCACAGCGGATTTATGACTATATCTCGCGGCTTTGGTTCATGCCGGCGACACCGGTGCTGTCCAATGGCGGCACAACGCGCGGCCTGCCGATTTCCTGCTTCCTGAACGAAGCCTCTGACAGCCTTGATGGCATTGTCGGGCTTTGGAATGAGAATGTGTGGCTCGCCGCCAAGGGCGGTGGCATCGGGTCCTATTGGGGGAATCTGCGCGGTATCGGCGAAAAGGTCGGCCGCAACGGCAAGACCTCGGGCGTTATTCCCTTCATTCGCGTGATGGATAGCCTGACGCTGGCGATTTCCCAGGGGTCACTGCGTCGTGGATCGGCGGCTTGCTACCTGCCCGTCAATCACCCGGAAATCGAAGAATTCCTCGAAATGCGCCGCCCGACCGGTGGTGACCCGAATCGCAAGGCGCTCAATCTGCATCACGGCATTCTGATCCCCGATGCCTTCATGCGCGCCGTGGAAGCGGATGAGGAATGGGCGCTGGTCTCGCCCAAGGATGGCGCGCTGATGAAGAAGGTCTCCGCGCGGAGCCTTTGGATTCGCATCCTGACTGCGCGAATCGAAACCGGTGAGCCCTACATCATCTATTCGGATCACGTGAATAATGCGCGGCCCGAGCATCAGAAGCTGGCGGGGCTTGAGGTGAAAACCTCAAACCTCTGTTCTGAAATCACCCTGCCGACCGGGCTTGACCAGCATGGGGAACAGCGCACGGCGGTGTGCTGCCTGTCTTCACTCAATCTTGAGACCTGGTTTGAATGGAAGGATCAGGCGCAATTCATCCCCGATGTGATGCGCTTCCTGGATAATGTGCTGCAATCCTTCATTGATACCGCCCCCGATTCCATGGCGCGGGCGCGCTATAGCGCCATGCGCGAACGCTCGGTCGGGCTTGGGGTGATGGGCTACCATTCCTTCCTGCAGGCGCTGAACGTGCCGTTTGAAAGCGTGGTGGCGAAGGTGTGGAATATGCGGATGTTCAAGCATATCCGCGCCCAGGCCGATGCGGCTTCGCGCCAATTGGCGGAAGAACGCGGCCCCTGCCCGGATGCCGCCGAATACGGCTTCATGGAGCGATTCTCGAACAAGATCGCCATCGCACCTACCGCTTCCATCAGCATCATTTGCGGTGGCGCGAGCCCGGGGATCGAACCCATCGCGGCCAATGTCTATAATCACAAGACGCTGTCCGGTTCCTTCATTGTGCGCAACCCGTATCTGAAGAAGGTGCTTGCCAAGCATGATCGCGATGATGAGGATACCTGGACCACCATCACGGTGAATAAGGGCAGCGTGCAGCATCTGGATTTCCTGACCGAACAGGAAAAGGCCACCTTCAAGACGGCGTTCGAATTGGATCAGCGCTGGGTCATTGAACACGCCGCCGACCGCACGCCCTTTATCTGCCAGTCGCAATCGGTGAACCTGTTCCTGCCGGCCAATGTGCATAAGCGGGATTTGCACCAGATCCACATGACGGCGTGGAAGAAGGGCGTGAAGTCGCTTTATTACTGCCGCAGCCTTTCCATCCAGCGCGCGGACGCCATCAGTGAAAAAGTGGCGCCGCAGGCAGCGCTTGGCGTGGCGGCGCCGGCCAATGACCAGGCGCAATTGCCGCTTGTGGCGGCGGTGCCGGCGACCAACAACAACTACGAAGAATGTTTGGCCTGCCAGTAAAGCTGCGTTAAACTCCTCCCAACCCGCCCCCAGCCTTGGGGGCGGTAAGCCCGAAATGGGCGCGGGAGGAAGTCCGATATGTTGAAGCGTCGCAGCCTGCTGGCCGCCGGGATGGCCAGCACCATCATCACCAAAGCCAAGGCGCAAGCGAGCACTTGGCCGGATCGTCCGGTGCGGATGATCATCGGCTATCCTGCCGGTGGCCCCACGGATTTCCCGGGGCGGCTATTGCAGGAACCGCTGCAACGGGTTTGGGGTCAGCCCATCGTGATTGAGAATCGCCCGGGCGCGAGCCAGGTGATTGCCTCTGAAATGGTCGCGCGCTCAGCCCCTGATGGCTATACGATTTTCCTCGCGGCCAGCACCCATGCCAGCAATGCGGCGGTCTATGCGCGGCTGCCCTATGACACGATCAATGATTTCACGCCGATCGTGAATATCTATGCCTCGCCGACCGTCTTGTTCACCGGCGCGGGGCAGCCCTTCCGCACGGCGCAGGAATTGGTCGCGGCAGCGCGGCGCGATCCGGGGATGGCTTTCGCTTCCTCCGGCAATGGGTCTTCCGGGCATTTTGCGCTTGAGATGTTCCGGCGGAAAATGAATCTGGACCTGACCCATGTTGCCTATCGCGGTGCGGCGCCCGCCTTGCAGGATGTCGTGGCGGGGCGTGTGCCTGGGACTTTCAGCACGCTATCCGGGGCGATTGGCTTGGCGCGTGAGGGCAAGCTCCGCCCGCTGGCGATTGGCGGGCCGCAGCGAGTGCCCGTGCTGCCCGATGTGCCCACCTTGGATGAGCTTGGCATGAGCATTCCGGATACCAGCCCCTGGTACGGCTTCATGGCGCCCAGGGGTTTGGCGCGCGATATTGTGGACCGCATCGCGCGCGATGTTCAGGGCCTGCTGCGCGATCCGACTATTCGCCAGCGGCTGCTGGATCAGGGCGGTGTGATCCTGGGTGAGGGGCCTGACGTGTTCTCTGCCCGCATTGCCCGCGAATTGGCGGAAAACATCGTGGTCGCGCGGGAGGCGAATATCCGCGTCGAATAGCCGAGCCACAATATCTTGCGGTTGCCGATTGCCCGACCCACCAATTGTGGTAAAAGGCCGGGCAACCAAACAAGATGGGATTCGACACAATGGCCGATGGCATGGTGCGGGATGAATTGCCGGTGAAATTCGATCTTCTGACTTCGAACCCTGTCTACAAACCCTTTCGCTACCCCTGGGCCTATGAAGCCTGGTTGCAGCAGCAGCGCATCCATTGGCTGCCGGAAGAAGTGCCGCTCGCGGATGATGTGAAGGATTGGCAGAAGAACCTCACGCAATCCGAACGCAATCTGCTGACGCAGATTTTCCGCTTCTTCACCCAGGCGGATGTGGAAGTGAATAATTGCTACATGAAGCACTATTCCCAGGTGTTCAAGCCGACGGAAGTGCTGATGATGCTTTCGGCCTTTTCGAACATCGAAACGGTGCATATCGCGGCCTATAGCCATTTGCTCGATACCATCGGCATGCCTGAAATCGAATACACGGCCTTCCTCAAATACAAGGAGATGAAGGACAAGTACGATTACATGCAGGGCTTCAGCGTTGCGAATAAGACCGAAATCGCGAAGACGCTGGCCGCTTTTGGCGCCTTTACCGAAGGCTTGCAGCTTTTCGCTTCCTTCGCGATTCTGATGAATTTTCCGCGCTTCAACAAGATGAAGGGCATGGGCCAGATCGTAAGCTGGTCCGTGCGGGATGAAACGCTGCATTGCCTTTCCGTGATCCGGCTGTTCCGCACCTTCGTGCAGGAAAACCCGGAAATCTGGACCGAGGAGCTGCGCCGCGATCTTTACCTGATCTGTGCCACCATTGTGGATCATGAAGACGCCTTCATTGATCTGGCGTTTGAATTGGGTGGTGTGCAGGGCCTCGATGCCTCGCTCACCAAGCAATATATCCGCTTCATCGCGGATCGTCGCTTGCAGCAGCTTGGGCTGGAGCCGCTCTACAAGATCGAAAAAAACCCGCTGCCTTGGCTGGATGAAATGCTGAATGCGGTGGAGCACGCGAATTTCTTCGAAAACCGTGCGACCGAATATTCCAAGGCGAGCACGGCCGGTTCCTGGGAGGAGGCGTTTGCGGATAGCGCGTTTTCTTCCCCGCAGCCGGAAGGTGAAATCGAACTCGCGCGGCATTGACGCTGCGTGTTCACCCTCCCTGAATTGGAAGAGGCAGCCCGGCTGGTCCACGCTGCCTTTCCGCAAACGCCGCAATATGCCTGGCCATTACTCGCGCAACGTGTGGGGGCTGAGGTTTGGGTCAAGCATGAAAACCACACGCCGACCGGCGCCTTCAAGGTGCGCGGCGGCCTGGTGTTCATGGAAAGGCTGAAGCGCGAAAGCCCCGATGTGCCAGGCGTGGTGAGTGCAACGCGCGGCAATCATGGCCAATCGCTGGCTTATGCCGGGGCGCGGCATGGCATACCGGTGACCATTCTGGTGCCGCGCGGCAATAGTGTTGAAAAGAACAACGCCATGCGCGCGCAGGGTGCGCGGCTGATTGAGCATGGCGCGGATTTCGACGAAGCGCGGGAAGAAGCCGCGCGGCTCGCCAAGGCAGAGGGCCTGTTGTTTGCGCCATCCTTTGCGCGCGATCTGGTGCTGGGTGTGGCGACCTATGCGCTGGAATTTTTGCGCGCCGCGCCGCCCTTGGCCGCGCTTTATGTGCCAATCGGGCTTGGGTCAGGCATTTGCGGCTGCATAATGGCGCGGGACCTTTTGGGCCTTTCCACCGAGATCATCGGCGTGCAAAGCACCGAAGCGCCGACCTACGCGCTTTCCTTCGCCGCTGGCCATGTGGTGACGATACCAACCGCCAATACGCGCGCTGATGGCATGGCAACGCGCATACCCGACCCCAATGCGCTGGAGATCATCCGCAAGGGTGCGGCGCGCATTGTCACCGTGACGGATGATGAAGTGGCCGCCGCCATGCGCGCCTATTGGCAGGATACGCACAACCTGGCCGAAGGTGCGGGCGCCGCGCCGCTGGCCGCGCTCATGCAGGAACGTGCGGCCATGCGCGGCAAGCGCGTGGGCGTGGTGCTCTGCGGTGGCAATATTGACCTTGAGCTGTTCCGCGATTGGGTGATGGCCAGCGCCTGATCGGCGGAGGCGAATGCCGGAGCCGTGAATCAGTCGCGCAAACAAGCATCTGATCGGCGGAGGCGAATGCCGGAGCCGTGAATCAGTCGCGCAAACAAGCGCCTGATCGGCGGAGGCGAATGCCGGAGCCGTGAATCAGTC
>JADCEV010000136.1 GCA_020249865.1 Roseomonas sp.
GCGCTGATTGATGGCGCCACACGGCTGCAAATCCTGCGTCAGATCACGCTGCCACTTGCCGTGCCGGGGCTGATCAGTGCGGGCATTTTCTCCTTCACGCTCTCCTGGAATGAATTCATCTATGCGCTCGCCTTCATCCAATCGAGCGAGAACAAGACCGTTCCTGTCGCGATCCTGACCGAATTGGTGACAGGCGATGTCTATCAATGGGGCGCGCTGATGGCGGGTGCCTTGCTCGGCTCGCTCCCGGTTGCGATCTTCTACTCCTTCTTCGTGGATTACTACGTTTCCTCCCTGACCGGCGCGGTCAAGGAATGATCTGAAAAGGACCGATCACATGGCTAAATTCACCATCCTGACGCCCGCGGCGGCGTCCTTCACCACATCCGGCGGCGGCTATGATTATGAGCTTGAAGCGCTGGATGGCATGGGTGTTGAAATCATCGAATGCCAACCGACCGAAAAGGATTTCATCGCCAAGGCCGGCCAGGCCGATGCCGTCTATGCGAAGGGCATGCAATTCAATGCCAAGATGATCAAGGCGCTGAAGAAGTGCCGCATCATCGCGCTTGGATCTGTGGGCGTTGATTATGTGGATGTGGCGGCGGCGACCGCGCAGGGCATTCCGGTCACGAATTGCCCGGATACCTTCATTGAAGAAGTGGCCGATCACGCCATGATGCTGCTGCTGGCAACCCATCGGCGCTGCATCGAACAGGACCGCATGGTGCGTGAAGGCCGCTGGGGTGAAGGCCGCCCGCAACTGCTGCAAATCCCGCGCCTGATGGGCCAGACCATGGGCTTCATCGGCTTTGGACGTGTGGCGCGCGCCACCGCGCATCGCGCCCGCGCCTTTGGGCTGCACATGAAGGCTTTCGATCCCTTCGTCGAAGAACTGACCATGTCAGCACTTGGCGTGGAACCGGCGAGCCTTTCCGATCTGCTCGCCACTTCCGATTTCGTTTCCATGCATCTGCCGGATACCCCCGAAACCCGTGGTTTTTTCAAGGAAAAGCACTTCAAGCAGATGAAGAAGAATGCGCTTTTCATCACGACAGGCCGCGGCCCCACTGTGGAAGAAGCCGGGCTGATCAAGGCGCTGCAAAAGGGCTGGATCGCGGGCGCTGGCATTGACGTGTTTGAAATTGAGCCGACCAAGCCAGATAATCCGCTGCACAAGATGCAGAATGTGATCCTGTCGCCGCACAATGCCTCGGCCTCGGCGCGGTTTGATCCGGCGCGCAAGCGTCGCGTGGGGCAGAATATTTCGCTCGTGCTTTCGGGTCGTTGGCCGTTGTCTTGCGTGAACCCAACGGTGCTGACGGGCACAAGCCTCAAGCGCTGGCAGCCCTATTCCATGGAACGCGGGCCGAATTCGTAACAGCACGAAGGCGCATCACATGTCTGAAACTGAAAATCCCGTACTTCTTACGCGGGAAGGGCCAGTGGTGCGCCTTACCCTCAACCGGCCGCATCGGCGCAATGCCATGTCGGCGGCGATGGGGGTTGCCTTGGATGCGGCGCTTGATGCGCTTGAGAAGGATACCACCGCGCGCATTGTGATCTTCTCCGGCGCTGGAGGGCATTTCTGTGCGGGGCTTGATTTGACGGAAGTTGGTTCGCAGGGCACGGAAGCGGAACGTCTTGCTGCCGCGCAGCAACGCAATCACGCAACCGGGCAACGCTTCATCCGCCTTTGCAACCTGCCGCAGGTGGTGATTGCTGCCGTGCAGGGCTCGGCCCATGCCGGCGGGCTTGGCTGGGTCTGCGCGGCTGATATCGCCATTGCCACAGCCGATGCGCGCTTTGCCGCGCCGGAAGCCAAGCGCGGCCTGGTGCCGGCGCAAATCCTGCCCTGGATGGTACGCCGCATGGGCCGCAGCAATGCCGCGCGCATGGTGCTGCAAGGCAATGTGATTGATGCCGCTGAAGCCGCGCGCATTGGTCTGGTGCATCAGATGGTTGCCGATGCGCCCGCCTTGGAAGCGGCGGTGGCTGCGGTGATCGCGGATTGCCGGCAGGGCGCGCCGCGCGCCTTGGCGGAAACCAAGAAGCTGATCGCCGCCCTTGGCCCGCTTTCGCCGGATGGCTATGCCGAAGCCGGCGCGCTGGCTTTTGCACGCTGTGCCTCGGGCGATGAAGCGCGAGAGG
Organism: Roseomonas sp.; assembly: GCA_020249865.1. Lineage (GTDB taxonomy): Bacteria > Pseudomonadota > Alphaproteobacteria > Acetobacterales > Acetobacteraceae > Neoroseomonas. The sequence continues at coordinate 2,152 of JADCEV010000136.1, forward strand.
GGATTGCCGCTTTCAAGGAAAAGCGCCCCCCTGCCTGGGCTTCCTGAGGCTCAAGCCCACCAGCGAAGAGACCAGCAAAAGCTGCGCTGCCGTCAGGATTTGCGGCAGCGTCCAGCTTCCGGTCAGGCTGACCAGCGTGGCAAAAATCGAAGGCCCCGCGACATAGCCGAGAAAGACGAAAATCGTCGAACCCGCCGTGGCATCTGCAACCTTGCCCGGCGGGGCGAGGCGCGCGACCTCGGCCAAGGAAATCCCATTCCAGGACGCGCCGAAAAAGCCTGTCAGCACGCAGATCAGCGCGAGTGGCCAGAAGCCGGCATCCGCGGGCAGCAGCGCCAAGGCAAGGATGGCGCCGCCCGCGACAAAACCCTGCGCCACCAGATTGGCGAGCGCATTGCCGGTGCGGTCCGCCACCCAGCCCAGCAGAATGCGCGCCACCACGCCGGCGAATTGCATGGCGGCAAAAACGCTGCCGGCCAGCACCAGATCAAAGCTGCGTTTTTCGACAAGCCAGGTGACGGTGAAGGAAAACAGGCAGCCCTGACAAATGGCGAAGGAAACCGATAGCGCTGTCACGCGCCTCAAGACCGGGTTCTGCTTGAATGTCGCCAAGGGGGCGCTGATGGCGCGCGGGGCGAAGATGTCAGTGAACCGCAGGCGCTGTGCACGATTGCGTTCCGCGTCAAAGGCCGGGCGCAGCGGCTGGATGATAAGAATGGCCAGTACACCAACGCCAAAGGCCAGCATCAACGCGGCCGGCCAACCATAGGCAAGGGCGACGGGGGCTGCGACCAGCCCGGCCAAGGCGCCGCCGGCCGGCGCCCCGGCCTGCTTGATGGAAAAGATCAGCGAACGATGCGCGGGCGGGGCGGTTGCGGCCAGCATACGGCTCCCCGCCGGCGGGGTCGGCCCATAGCCAAGCCCGAGCATGAAGGCGGCCAGGAAGATCGCCCAAGGCTGACCGAGGCTCGCCACCAACAGCGCCGTTACCGCCATGGCCGTGCCCAGTTGCAGCATGCGCACAGGCCCCATGCGCGCCAGGAAGACGCCGCCGATCATCAGATAGAACACGGTCGCGAGTGCGGTCAGCGATGAAAGATTGCCGATCCGTTCCGGCGCCAACCCCGTGCTTGCCATCATCAGGGGCGCGATCACCGGCAGGCTCTGACCCATGAAGGAGGCGACCAATTGCATCAGCATTGTCGCGCCAAGGGCGGAGAGCCAGAGTTTCATGCTCTCATCTTGACCGGTTCATCCGACCTGGACCAGGGGTTGCCCTGCTGACAATTCGGCAAAGCCGCCCTATGTGTCCGCCGCGCCGTCTCCCAGCCGAGGATCTCCATGGCCCAGCCCGAAGAATTCAAGCCGCTTCGTCCCCTAGCCGCCCTGATCTTCGGGTCTCGTTGGCTGCAATTGCCGCTCTATCTCGGGCTTATTCTGGCGCAATGCGTCTATGTCTATAAGTTCCTCAAGGAACTGACCCGGTTGGTGCTGGAAGCGACAAGCTTCACCGAACAGCAAATCATGCTGATTGTCCTTGGCCTGATTGATGTGGTGATGATCGCCAATCTGCTGGTCATGGTGATTGTCGGGGGGTTTGAGACCTTCGTATCGCGCTTGAACCTGAGGGGCCACCCGGATCAGCCGGAATGGCTGAGCCATGTGAATGCCAGCGTGCTCAAGATCAAATTGGCCATGGCGATTGTGGGCATATCCTCGATCCATCTGCTGCGGACCTTCATTGAGGCCGGTAATCTCGGCTCCCCCAATGCGGCCTTCACTGAGGCTGGGATCATGTGGCAGACCATTATCCACACGATCTTCATCCTCTCAGCGATTGGCATTGCCCTGGTGGATCGGCTGTCCACCGTGCCGACCGGGGTGAAATCTGGCCATTGAAGGCGTTTTCTTGGCCGGATTCGGCTTTTCTGCCGCGTCACGGCGTATTACAAATGTAACTTCCAAGCCCCGGCATAAGGGTGCTGGTAGACCTCATCAACCACACAACAGGGGAGCTTCCCGCAGTGGAACGTCGTAAGTTCATTAAAAAGGCTGGCTTCGGCTCTACCGCCGTTGCCGCGACTGTACTGGCGAGCCCCGCCATTGCCCAAAGCATGCCGGAAGTGCGCTGGCGCATGACCTCGGCCTTCCCGAGATCGCTCGACACGCTGTTTGGCGGGACCGAGCAATTCGCCAAGGTCATGAACGAGATGTCGGATGGCAAGTTCCAGCTCCGCATCTTCCCTGCCGGTGAAATTGTGCCCGCCTTGCAGGTCTATGACGCGGTGCAGAATGGCACGGTCGAAATCGGGCAGGACGCGGCCTATTACCATTTCGGCAAGGACCCCTGCTTCGTTTTTGAGACGGGCCTGCCCTTCAGCCTAAACCAGCGGCAATATTATTCCTGGCTCCGCAATGGTGGCGGGCATGAATTGATCCAGGAATTCTACCGCCCACTTGGCGTGCGGTCCTTCACCTTTGGCGGCACGGCCTGCCAGATGGGCGGCTGGTTCCGCAAGGAAATCAATACGCTTGAAGATTTGCGTGGCCTGAAATTCCGCGTTGGTGGCTTTGCCGGCAATATTCTGCGCCGTCTTGGCGTGGTGCCGCAGCAGATTGGCGCCGGGGACATCTACCCCGCGCTGGAACGCGGCACGATTGATGGCGCCGAATGGGTCGGACCCCATGATGATGAAAAGCTCGGCTTCTCCAAGGTCGCGCGCTTCTATCACTTCCCTGGTTGGTGGGAAGGCGCATCCTGCGGCACGCTTTTCATCAATGAACGCGCGTGGAATTCGATCCCGAAGCATTATCAAGGGATGATCGAAACTGCCGCGGGGCTCGTCACTGCCTCCATGGTACCGAAATATGACGCGCTGAACCCGCAGGCCATGAAGCGCTTGATCGCCGGCGGTACAGTGCTGCGGCCCTTCTCGAATGCTGTTCTGCAGGCTTGTTATGATGAGTGCTGGAAATATTATGATGAAGTTGCCGCCCAGAACGCCATGTTCAAGAGGCTGCTGGACAGCCTGAAGGCCTTCCGTCCGGATAGCGTCGCGTGGTTCCGTGTGGCAGAAGGCAGTTTCGACAACTTCATGCACAGGATGTCGGCTGCCAACCGCATTTAAGCCAGCCGCGTAGTTGGGTTTTAGGAGCCGGTCAGGTGGCAGCACCTGACCGGTTTTTTGTTGCCCGATCACGCCCAAAGAAAAACCCCATGGCGATTTGCCATCGGGTTTTGTGTTGAGGGCTGGGCCGCCCTTTACCTTGGCGGTCCAAAGCTTGGCGGGGGTAGATCATCCTCCTCGGGTGGCGGCGCGACCTCAATCCTGACGGTATTGGGGTCAATACCATGCGGTTTATCGAGGAAGAAGGTGACCGTGATGGGCATGAAGATGACGATCGCGACCATGATCAACTGCAAGCCCACCCAGGGCACAGCGCCCCAGTAGATGTCCGATGTCTTGATGCTCTTTGGTATGACACTCCGCAGATAGAATAATGCAAAGCCAAAGGGTGGGTGCATGAAGCTGGTTTGCATGTTCACACACAACATCACGCCAAACCAGATCAGCGCCGCATCCGCGCCCACCACCGGGGTCAGGATTTTCTGGGCCACAGGCGCCAGCATGGGCACAATGATGAAGGCGATTTCAAAGAAATCCAGGAAGAAGGCCAGGAAGAAGACCAGCAGATTGACCGCGATCAGGAAGCCCCAAACGCCGCCGGGCAGGCTGGTCAGCCCATGTTCCACCCAAAGATTGCCATCCACCCCGGCAAAGACGATGGAAAAGCAGGTGGCGCCCACGACGATGAAGGCGACCATGGAAGTGATGCGCATGGTGGCGCGCATGCTTGCCACGATCAGATCATGCAGCGGCTTATCCTGCCAGGCGCGCCAGCATAGCCAGATAACGGAGGCAAAAAGCGCCGAGAAGCTGAGCCGGAAGGGCAGGGTCTTCATGCCGACGGTAAAGCTGAACAGGATGCAAAGACCCGTTGCCACCAGCCCCACCGTATAGGCGATCTGATCGACACGCGACATTTTGGTATTGCGCAGTACGGATAGAATGATGGCGCCAACCGTACCGAGCGCGCCGGCTTCAGTGGGCGTTGCCAGCCCGAGCATGATGGTGCCGAGCACCAGGAAGATCAGCACCGCGGCCGGGATGATGCCCCACATGCATTTGATCAGCAGCGGCCGACCCGTCAGTGTGCGCGGCACCGGCGGCAAATCCTGCGGGCGAATGATGGTCAGGAACCAGGTATAGATCGCGAAAATTGCAATCTGCAGCAGCGAAGGCCCCCAGGCGCCAAGATACATGTCACCGACGGAACGCCCAAGCTGATCGGCCAGCACCACCAGCACCAGCGATGGTGGCACCAACTGCGTGATGGTGCCCGATGCTGCCAGCACGCCTGTTGCGTAGCGGATATTGTAATTGTAGCGCATCATCACCGGCATGGTTATCATGGCCATGGCGATCACCTGCGCGGCGACGGTGCCGGTAATGGCACCCAGGATGAAGCCCACAATAATGACCGAATAACCAAGCCCGCCCTTCATGGGGCCGAAAAGCTGCCCCATGCTTTCAAGCATATCCTCAGCGAGGCCGCATTTTTCCAATATCGCGCCCATGAGCGTGAAGAAGGGAATGGCGAGCAGCAGATCATTGGCCAGAATACTGCCGAAAATGCGCCCAGGGATGGCTTGCAGGAAGTCCAGCGTGAAGAAGCCCTGCGCCATGGAAATCATGCCGAAGAACAAGCCCACCGCCGCCAGCGAAAACGCCACCGGAAAGCCGATGATCAAGAATACCACCAGCCCCGCAAACATCAGGGGCGGCATCCACTCCAACGGAATCATTGCACCGGCCTTTCGTAATGGGCTTCAAGGTCGGGTATGTCATGCCCGTTCAGCGCCGCCACGCGCTTGATGAGTTCAGAAATGCCCTGCAGCGTCAGCAGGCCGAAGCCAACCGGGATCAGGAATTTCACCGGCCAGCGCAGCAGGCCGCCGGCATTGCTGGACCATTCATTCATATGGAAGGACTGCATGGCAAAGGGCAAGGACAGCCAGCCCAGCAGAATGCAGGCCGGCAGCATGAAGACGATGATGCCCGCGATATCGAGCAGGATCTGCCCGCGCCGCGACAGCATCATGTAAAGGATATCCACCCGCACATGTTCATTGCGCTTCAGCGTATAGCTGGCGCCAAGCATGACGATGGCGGCATACATATACCACTGCGCTTCGAGCCAGGCATTGGAGCTCATGTCGAAGCCATAACGCATCATGGCATTGACGGAACTGACCAGGACGGCGAGCAGCACAAGCCAATCGCAGATTTTGCCGATGTTCTGATTGATCCAGTCGACCAAGCGACTGAACGCCAAAAGTGGCGCCATGAAGCGAATACCCCCTGTTGCAAAGGCCGTCCCGCTCGGCTGGCGGGCTTCTTCACTTATTGCTGTCTTGTTACCGGAGCCTTCGGCAAAAGGAAACAGCTTCAAAGGGGCCGGCAGGTGAGATTTCCGTAACGCACCCCTATCGCGACCATGCCCATGCCTGCCAGGATGGAAATCGCCAAGGGCGGAAGGGTCAGCCCGCCCCATATTAGCAGGAGGAAATCATGAAGCGCCGTCAGTTTCTTGCCGCCGGGGCCGCCATGCTTGCCGCCCCCGCCGCCCATGCCCAGGCCTATCCCGCGCGCCCCATTACCATCATTGCTGCCGGGGCTGCGGGCGGGCCGACTGATACCATCACGCGGATCGTCGCCGATAATATCGCGCGGCATATCGGCCAATCCGTGGTGGTGGAGGCGATTGGCGGTTCCGTGGTGGGGCCGCAGCGCCTGGCCCAATCCCGCCCGGATGGCTATACGCTGATGATCAATAACATCGGTATGGCGGCGAGTGCGACCCTGTTCCGCCGGCTGCCATATCAGGTGCCGGGGAGCTTTGCGCCGCTTGGCATTGTCTCTGACGCCGCCATGACGGTGATCACAAGGCCCGATTTCCCGGCTGCCAATTTGCGGGAGCTGATGGCGGAAATGAACCGCAAGGGCGATGTGATCAATCTGGCGACTGCGGGGATTGGCTCAGCCGCCAATCTTTGCGGGCTATTGGTGCAACAGGCGGCGGGCGCCCGCGCCACCACGGTGGTGTTTCGCGGCACCGCCCCCGCGATTGCCGAGCTCATGGCCGGGCGCATTGATGTGCTTTGTGATCAGGCGACCAATACCGTGCCCTATATCCGCGACAATCGCGTGAAGGTCTTTGCCGTGAGCAGCCCCGCGCGCTTGGCCGGACTGCCGAATGTGCCGACCACGACTGAGGCCGGTTCACCGGGCATCGCCATGTCCACCTGGCACGGGCTTTACGCGCCTGCCGGCACGCCAGAGCCGATCCAGGAACATATCTCCGCCGCGCTGCGGGCGGCCTTGAAGGAAGAAAGGCTCCGTCAGCGCTTTGCCGATCTGCTGACCGATGTGCCTTCGGATGAGCGCGCTTCCATTGCCTTCCATCGCCGCTTCGTGGCTGAGGAAGTGGATCGCTGGCGGCCCATTATCGAAGCCGCCGGCGCTTTCGCGGATTGAGTGAAAAGGGTGGCGGTTATTCAGCCGCCGCCTTTTCCTCTTCTTCGGTGACATCGCCAGAGAGCATCTTCTCGGCCAGCAAGCCTGCCTGGCCGCGAATGCGCTGTTCGATGGAAGCGGCCATTTCCGGATGGTCGCGCAGGAAGTTCTTGGCGTTTTCACGCCCCTGGCCGATGCGCTGACTATCGCAGGAGAACCAGGCACCGGATTTTTCGACAATATTGGCCTTCACGCCAAGGTCGATCAATTCGCCGAGTTTGCTGATGCCCTCACCATACATGATGTCGAATTCCACTTCGCGGAAGGGCGGCGCCATCTTGTTCTTCACCACCTTCACGCGGGTGTGGTTGCCCGTCACCTCATCACGTTCCTTGATGGCGCCGATGCGGCGGATTTCCATGCGGACCGAGGCGTAGAATTTCAGCGCATTGCCGCCTGTGGTGGTTTCCGGATTGCCGAACATCACCCCGATCTTGAGGCGGATTTGGTTAAGGAAAATCAGCAACGTATTGGATTTGGCGACCGAACCCGTGAGCTTGCGGAGCGCCTGCGACATCAGCCGCGCATGCAGCCCGACATGGCTATCGCCCATTTCGCCTTCCAATTCGGCGCGGGGCACAAGGGCGGCCACGGAATCCACCACCAGCACATCAACCGCGCCGGAACGCACCAGCGTATCGGCAATTTCCAGCGCCTGTTCGCCAGCATCGGGCTGGCTGATCAGCAGATTATCCACATCCACGCCAAGCTTTTTGGCATAGC
>JADCEV010000137.1 GCA_020249865.1 Roseomonas sp.
ATAGGGGTTCGTCCAGATCACAATCTCTTCCGCCAGCCGCGAAAGATGTACGCTGCACATGGCACAGCAGAACAGGAATTCGGCGGCGAAATCGCGCGACGCCACCGCATCCAGGCTGTTCCGCATGGGCCGATCAAAGCCAAGCGCCTTCGCGGTCATGTGCCGGTCAATGGCAAAGCCCGTGCCTGCCAAGGCCGCCGCCCCGAGCGGGCTTTCATTCAAGCGCGCCCGGCAATCCGCCAGGCGCGACAAGTCACGCGACAGCATTTCAACATAGGCCAGCATGTGATGGCCGAAGGTGACAGGCTGCGCTGGCTGCAAATGGGTAAAGCCCGGCATCACGCTGCCGGCATGTTCTTCCGCGCGCGTGACCAAAGCGCGCATCACATCCTTGATCTGGCCGGAAAGCCCATCAATCGCATCACGCACCCAAAGCCGCACATCAAGCGCCACCTGGTCATTGCGCGACCGGCCAGTGTGCAGGCGCTTGCCGGCCTCCCCAATAATCTCCGTCAGCCGCGCTTCGATATTCATGTGAATATCTTCAAGCGCGTCATCAAAGGGGAAATCGCCCGCTCCGATGCGCGCCGCGATTTTTGCGAGACCGTCCCGGATCGCGGCCTCGTCTTCCGCGCTGATGATCCCTACATGCTTCAGCATGGCGGCATGGGCTAGGCTGCCTTGGATATCCTGGCGCCACATCTTGCGATCAAACCCGATCGAGGCATTGATGGCGGCCATGATGGCCGAGGGGCCTTCGGCGAAACGTCCGCCCCATTGCTGGTTTGCGCTGCTGCTCATGCGGAGGGAGTATCTTTCGTGCTGGTTCTGAAACGCCGTGCCGTGATGTTCGGCACCCCGGCCTTGATTGGCGCGACCCTACTCGCGCCCGGCGCGTCGCGGCAAGGGTGGGCGGCGAAGGGGCTGGAGAAATTGCGCGAGGCCGCCAACCCGGCGCCGGCGGCGGCAATCAGCTTCACCGATGCCGATGGCAAGGAAACGGGGTTGGCGGCCTTTGCCGGGCAGGGGCTGGTGATCAATCTCTGGGCCACCTGGTGCCCCCCTTGTGTGGCCGAGATGCCGGCGCTGGACCGCTTGCAGGCCATGCTGCGGGCCGAGCGTATTGCGGTGTTGGCGCTTTCTTCGGACCGTGGCGGGCGGGCGCAGGTGGAGCCCTTTTATCAGCGGCTCAATATCCGGGAGCTTGCCATATGGCTCGACCCGCGCGGCGCGGCGGCGCGGGCCTTTGGGGCGCGGGGCCTGCCGACCACGGTGATCATTGACCGTGCCGGGCGGGAAGTGGCGCGGCTGGAAGGCGAAGCTGCCTGGGATGCGCCGGAACTGGTGGCGGCGGTGCGGCGCTTGGTGGGTTAGGCCCGATCCGGCTGATCAGTTGGTCGGCACGCTCGGCAGCACGGGAACCGCCGGGGCGGCGGGGGCTGTGATCGGCGCCGGGCCATCCAGGATGGAGCGGTTTTGCTGAGATGCGCCGCGGGTCAGCAGCGCCAGGGTCAGCGCCAGGGCAAAAAACGCCGCGCCCAGAATGGCGGTGGAACGTGTCAGCAGATTGGCCGTGCCGCGCCCGCCCATGAAAGACCCCATGCCCTGGGAAGAACCCACGCCTAGCCCGCCGCCTTCGCTCCTTTGGAGCAGGACGACACCAATCAGCGCGAGTGTGACGAAAAGATGCAGGACAAGCAGGACGGTAATCATGGTGGCGGGCTTTTAGCCGAGGCTGCCCCGGCCGGCTAGACTGAATCTGGCCTGTCACAAACAAGTAGGCGCCAGACCCTGGACCAGCGCCCCTGCCATCGCCATTCTTGGGGGTGAAAAGACAGCAGAGGCTTGTCATGGGTAGCATTTTTCTCGGGCGTCGCGCGCTTCTGGCCGGCGGGGCCGGGCTGGCAGCAGCGGCGGCAGGGCGCGGTGCGGCGGCGCAGGGCGCGCCGATCCGCATTGGGGAGCTGAATTCCTACAGCCGCATGGCGGCCTTCTGCATTCCCTATCGCAACGCCATCCAGATGGCCGCCGAGCAGATCAATGCCGCCGGTGGTGTCATGGGCGGGCGACGGCTGGAATTCATCTTCCGCGATGATGGCGCCACACCTGGTGATGCGGTGCGCGTGGCTGAGGAATTGTTGACGCGCGAAAACGTCGCCTTCATCGCCGGCACCTTCCTGTCAAATGTCGGGCTGGCGGTCGCGGATTTCGCCAATCAGCGCAAGCGGCTTTTCTTCGCGACCGAACCGCTGAGTGACGCGATCACCATGGCGCAGGGCAATCGCTATACCTGGCGGCTGCGCCCTTCCACCTTCATGCAAACGCGCATGCTGGTGGAAGCCGCGCGCGGCAGGACGCAAAGGCGCTGGGCGATCGTGGCACCGAATTATGAATATGGCCAATCGGCGGCGGCGAATTTCAAGCGGCTGATCGGTGGTGCGGTTCCCGGTGCGGAAATCATCGCCGAACAATATCCGGCGCTTGGCCGCGTGGATGCGGGCGCGACAGTGGGCGCGCTTTCCCAGGCGCGGCCGGATGCGATCTTCAATGTGCTGTTCGGTCCGGACCTGACGGCCTTTGTGCGGGAAGGCAATACGCGCGGCTTGTTTGAACGCCGCCTTGTGCTTTCTCTACTGACCGGGGAGCCGGAATACATGATCCCGCTGGGCGATGAAGCCCCGGAAGGCTGGGTGGTGACGGGCTATCCCTGGGATCAGGTGGAAGGCGCCGCGCACCGCGCTTTTGTCGAAGCCTATCGCGCGCGCTTTAATGACACGCCGCGCAAGGGCAGCTTGCTTGGCTATGTGACCGTGCAGGTGCTGGCCAATATGCTGAACCGCGCCAATAGCCTGGATAATGAGGTGTTGGTGGATACGCTGCGCGATCTGCGCACCGAAACCGTTGTCGGCAATGTCACCATGCGTGGCATTGATCAGCAGGGCACGATGGGCACCTGGGTTGGAGAAACCACGCAGCGAAATGGGCAGGGCACCATGCGCAATGCCCGTTATGCTGATGGTGCTGACTACATGTTCCCCGAAGAAGAAGTGCGGGCCGCGCGCCGGGCTTGAGCGTGGAATTCGGCTTTCTGCTGGTCCAGTGCCTGTCGGGCCTGGCCAGCGCATCCTCGCTATTCATCATCGCATCGGGGCTCACGCTTGTCTTTGGCGTGACGCGGATTGTGAATTTCGCGCATGGGTCGTTCTATATGCTTGGCGCCTATATGGCGGTGACGATCGTGCCCTGGCTATTGCAGATTGAAAGATCGCCAACGCTGTTTTTTGCTGGAGTGCTGATTTCCGCCCTGGTGGTCGGCGTGCTTGGCGTTGTCATGGAAATCCTGCTGCTGCGCCGGATTTATAAGGTGCCAGAGCTTTTTCAGTTGCTGGCGACTTTCGGTGTGGTGCTGATGGTGCAGGATGCGGTGCTGAAAATCTGGGGCCCGATGGATATTACGGGCCCGCGCGCGCCGGGGCTGCGGCATGGCGTAATGATCCTGGATCAGCGCTTTCCGGCCTATGAGCTTTTCCTGATTGCTGCCGGCCCGGTGGTATTCGGCCTGCTGTGGCTGCTGATGAAGAAGACACGCTTTGGGATATTGCTCCGCGCCGCAACGCGGGACCGGGAAATGGTGGGCGCGCTTGGTGTCAATCAGGCGATGCTTTTCACCGGCACGCTGTTTCTAGGTGCCTTTCTGGCGGGGCTTGGTGGCGCCTTGCAAATCCCCCGCGTTTCGGCTTCGGCGCAGATGGATCTTTCCATCATTACCGAGGCCTTTGTGGTGACGGTGATTGGCGGCATGGGCTCCATCGGTGGTGCGTTTTTGGCGGCGCTGCTGATCGGGCAATTGCAGGCATTCGGCGTGCTGATTTTCCCAAAGATCACGCTGGTGCTGGTGTTTCTACTGATGGCGCTGGTGCTGGTGATAAAACCTTGGGGCTTGCTCGGCCGGCCGGAAAGTGCCGCAGGTCATACCGCCTTGCCTGAAGGCATCATGCAACCACGCGGCTTTGCAGTTACAGAGAAATTGCTTTTGCTCCTGGCGGTCTTGGTGGCGGCTGCTGTGCCGATTTTTGGCGATACTTACGCAATCAAGGTCGCGACCGAGGTGCTGATCTTTGCCCTTGCTGCCTTTTCGCTGAATTTCCTGGTGGGCAATGGCGGCATCGTCAGCTTCGGCCATGCCGCCTATTTCGGCCTTGGTGCCTATGCGAGCGGGCTTTTGGTGACGAAGCTCGGCATGCCGATGGAACCTGCCTTGATCGCGGCACCCTTGGCGGGTGGATTTTTTGCCGCACTGTTTGGGTTTTTCATCGTGCGCTTGCAGGGCATCTATCTCGCAATGCTGACTTTGGCTTTCGCACAAATTGCCTATGCTGTCTGCTTTCAATGGGTGGAGGTGACGGGCGGCGACAACGGCATTGTTGGCGTTTGGCCTTCGACTTGGGCAGCATCCCGCAGCACCTATCATTATATTGTGCTGGTCGTAGCTTTGGTCGGCATTTTCGCGCTGCGCCATGTGATCTACGCGCCCTTTGGTGCAAGCCTGCGCGCCGCGCGCGATTCCGCGCCGCGTGCCGAGGCGATTGGGATTGATGTACGCAGCCACCGCTGGCTTGGCTTCACCATCGCTGGCGCAGCGGCGGGGCTGGCGGGCGGGCTTTACGCATTTTCGAAAGGTTCGATTGATCCGACCTTGCTTGGCATTCCCTTGTCCGTGGATTTTCTGGCGATGATTCTGCTGGGCGGCATGCAAACCGTGATGGGGCCGGTGTTGGGGGCAGCAGCCTTCCACAGCATCAAGGATGTCTTCATGCCGCTCACGGATCATTGGCGCTTTCTGCTGGGGGCTTCCATCATTGCGCTGGTGCTGATTTTTCCGCGCGGGCTTGGTGGCGCCTATGCAGCGCTGCGCGCGCGGCTTTCGGGTGGCGCGCCATGACGCTGCTGGTTGTCGAGAATCTCAACAAGAATTTCGGCGGCGTGGTGGCGGCGCGGAATGTGAGTTTTGCCCTGGCAGCAGGGGAAATTCTCGCCATGATCGGCCCGAATGGTGCGGGTAAATCCACCAGCTTCAATATGGTGGGCGGGCAATTGCGGCCCGATAGCGGGCGTGTGGTGCTGGCCGGGCAGGATATTACCGGCCTGCCCCCGCGCGCCATTTGCCGCCTGGGCGTTGGGCGCAGTTTTCAGGTGGCGCAGATTTTTCTTTCCATGTCAGTGCTGGAAAATCTGCAAATGGCGTTGATTGCCCATGCCGGGCGGACGCGCGATATGCTGGCACGCAGCAGCGCGCTGTACCGTCATGAGGCGCTTGCCCTGCTTGCGCAAGTTGGCATGGCGGAAGCCGCAGATCGGCCCATGGGGGCGCTGGCTTATGGTGATGTGAAGCGCGTGGAATTGGCCATCGCGCTTTCCGGCACCCCGCGCCTTTTGCTGATGGATGAACCCACCGCCGGCATGGCGCCGGCTGAACGCGCCGCGCTGATGCGCCTGGTGGCCGGCATTGCGCGGCAGTCGCGCATTGGCGTGCTGTTCACCGAACACGACATGGATGCAGTTTTTGCCCATGCGGATCGCATCCTGGTGCTGGTGCGCGGCGAAATCATCGCCGCCGGCAGCCCGGAAGAAGTCCGCGCCAATCCGGAAGTGCAGCGCGTTTACCTCGGTACTTCCGGCCTGCGTGCTGCACTACGCGCGAGAGCAGCGGCGCATGGCTGAGGCGATGCTGGAAGCAGAAGGCTTGCGCGCCGGCTATGGCCCGGCGGAGATTCTGTTTGGCGTGTCTCTAAAGCTAGCGCGCGGTGAGGTTGCGGCGCTGATGGGCCGCAATGGCGCGGGCAAATCCACCACGCTGAAGGCGATCATGGGGCTGATCCCGCCACGCGCTGGGCGGGTACGTTTTGCCGGGCGTGATATCGCGGGGCTCGCCGCCTTTCGCATTGCGCGGCTTGGCCTGGGTTACGTGCCGGAAGATCGGCGCATCTTCACCGATCTGACGGTCGCCGAAAATCTGGAAGTTGGCCGCCGCCCGGCGGAAGGCCGTGATGCCTGGACGCCGGAGCGTTTGTTTGAGGTTTTCCCAAACCTGGCTTCCATGCGCCACCGCCGCGCTGCCGCCATGTCCGGCGGGGAACAGCAAATGCTGGCGATTGCGCGCACGCTCATGGGCAATCCGGAAGCTGTTCTGCTGGATGAACCATCGGAAGGCTTGGCGCCCGTCATTCTGGAATTGATGGCTGATGCGGTGTTGCGCATGAAGCGCGAAGGCATTGCCGTGCTGCTATCAGAACAGAATTTCGATTTCGCGGCGGCGGTCGCGGATCGCGCCTATGTGATTGAACGCGGTGAAATCCGCTATGATGGCAGCATGGCAGCGCTGGAAGCCGACTCAGCGCTGCGTGCGCAACACCTCACGATCTAGGTAGATTGGCAAAAACCTCATCCACCGCAGCGCCGAAGCGTTCCACGATCATCTCCACATCCCGCGCCGTCACGATATAGGGCGGTGAGAGAATCACGTGATCGCCATGCTTGCCATCAATCGTGCCGCCCATGGGATAGCAGGCCAAGCCATGCGCGAAGGCCGCATGTTTGATCCGTTCATTGACGCCAAGCGCAGGGTCGAAGGTGGCTTTGCTCGCGCGGTCTTGGACGAATTCCACCGCCCAGAACAGGCCGCGGCCACGGATATCACCGACATGGCGATGATTGCCCAGCCGCTCCATCAAGCCGCGTTCCAAAAGCGCGCCGGCGGTGCAGACATTGGCAAGCAGGTTTTCCTCCGCAATCACTTCCTGCACCGCAAGCGCTGCCGCACAGGCCACAGGATGCGCCTGATAGGTATGGCCATGCTTGAACGTACCGGTGCCACGCTTCAAGGTTTCCACCACGCGCCCATGCACCAGAATGCCGCCAATCGGCTGATAGCCACCACCAAGCCCCTTCGCGATCACCTGAATATCCGGCGAAACACCTTCCTGTTCCCAGGCATGCAAGGTGCCGGTGCGGCCCATGCCGGACATCACCTCATCCAGGATCAACAGCGCACCATGCCGATCACACACCGCGCGCATGGCCTGGAAATAGCCAGGCAGCGCGGTCGCGCAACCAAGCGTCGCCCCCACCACGGTTTCCGCACAAAAGGCAATCACATTGCGCGGGCCAAGGCGTTGGAATTCCGCTTCCAGTTCGGCGGCCAGGCGCGCGACATAATCGGCATCGCTCTCATCATCGCGCCGATCGCGATAGGCGTAACATGGTGAGACATGGCTGAAGGCATCGGACAGGATCGGCGCATAGGGCGTGCGCCGCGCGATATTGCCACTCGCCGCCAGCGCACCCAGCGTATTGCCATGATAGGATTGCCGCCGCGCGATAAAACGCGTGCGCTGTGGCTCACCCGCTTCCAGAAAATATTGCCGCGCGATTTTAAGCGCGGCTTCCATCCCCTCACTGCCGGAGGAGACAAAATAGGCATGGGTGAGGCCGCCTGGCTTATGGCCAACCAGCACTTCCGCCAGCTTCTCGGCACTGCCAGCGCTGAACAAGGCCGTATGCGCGTAACACAGGCGATCAATCTGCGCCTTCATGGCTGAAACCACGTGTGGGTGGCCGTGCCCCAAGCAGGCCACGGCCGCACCGCCCGAGCCATCAATCACATCATGCCCGGTGGAATCGCGCAGCCAAATCCCCTGGCCGGAAACGGCAATGGGCGGGTCCTGCAACAGGTTGCGATGGACGATATGGGACATGGCGCGGGCTCCTTCGCGAATATCCTGCCGCGTTATGCCCCGCAGGGCTAGAAGGTTTTTTAGGGCGTCAGCAGCCCAACCACCGCGCCGGTCATGCAGCAGGCGATGGAAGCCGAAACCAGTGATGGCAGGCCAAGCCTGAGAATATCCGCGCGCCGTTCCGGGCACATGCCAGCCATGCCCGCCACCATAATCCCCACCGATCCGAAATTGGTGAAGCCACATAGCGCATAGGTCAGGATCAGCCGCGACCGTTCCGAAAGCCCCGCCCCGCCCGATTGCGCGAGTTCCAGGTAGGACACGAATTCATTCACCACGACCTTCACGCCCAGCGAAGACGCGACGGAGGCTGCCTCCGCCGCCGGCACGCCCATGGCCCAGGCCACCGGCCAAAGCACCAGCCCAAGCAGGCGTTGCAGCGTGAAGCCGGTTGCGGGTTCCAGTGCCATATTCACCAAGGCGACCAGCGCGACGAACACAATCAGTGACGCCATGATGCCAAGCAGCAGCGAAAGCCCATCCTGCGTGCCGCGCACCAGCGCATCCATGCTGCTGTCGTAAAGTTTTACGGGTGCGCCGGTATCATGGTCTGGCACGGTACCGGCGCTTTCCGCTGGCAGCATCAGCAAAGCGGCCAGGATCGCGGCGGGGGCGGAAATCAGGCTTGCGGTCAGCAATTGCCCGGCTGCATCCGGCACCACGGGCGCGATCATCAGCGCATAGACCACCAGCGTATTGCCGCTGATGGTAGCAAGGCCCGCAGTCATCACCACGAAAAGCTCGGCCCGCGTCATGCGCGAAAGCCAGGCGCGGATCATAAGCGGCGCTTCCACCATGCCGACAAAGACATTCGCCGCCACGCCAAAACCCGCCGCGCCGCCAATGCCGAAAAGCCGACGCAGCACCGCCGCCATCACGCGCACAATCGCCGGCAGGATGCCCCAGTGGTAGAACAGCGCCGAAAGCGCACCGACCACCAGAATCAACGGCAGGGCCTGAAAAAACAGAATGAAGGACGCACCGGGGCGGAGTTCCTGAAACGGCAAGGCACCACCACCCAGATACCCAAAGACCAGCGATGTGCCGGCCTGTGTTGCGGCCGCCAACGCATTCACCGCATGGCCCAAATGGGCAAAACCCGCGCGCAGCGGCGCGATATGCAATAGCGCCGCAGCAAGCGCAATTTGCAGCGCAAGCCCCATCAACACCACGCGTGCCGAAACGCCGCGCTTGAACCCACCCAAGCCCCAAGCCAGCAGGCAAAGCGCCAGCAGGCCAAGGCCGGATTGGGCTTGCAGCGCAGTCATGTCGGTAAATTCCACTTGAGCGGATAATCCAATCGCGGGACAGCACTAAGGGCCAGGTAACGCCTGCCAGCCCCGATCCTGGTTTCGATCGGGACCAAGCCTTTCACTGCCTCATCCGCATCAATGTTCATCTTGCCCAGTTTCCGCAGAATGCGCCTGTTCCTGCGAATCGCTCACAATCTCTTCCAGAAAACGCTCCACCGCAGCGAAATGTGAGGACCAATCCGGGGCACGCCAATTCTGCATTCGTTCAAGCTGAGCCGCGCGCATCGGGCTGTTCTCGGCGCTCATCGCCAGGATCGCATCGCGCCAACCGGGGCCATCCAGCGGGTGAAGATAGTCGGGCACGCCGGCGCCCAGCTCTCGGAAGGCAGGGATATCGCTTGCCAATACGGGTACGCCCATTGCAAGGGCCTCGGCCAGCGGAATGCCATAGCCCTCGGCGATGGAGGGGAAAAGCAAGGCGCATGCGCCCCTGATCCAGGGCACCACCGCGGCATCCGTCAAGCGGCCGAGTTCCAGTACCCGCCCTTGCCAATCAACCCGATCCAGCATGGCGAAGGTTGTTGTGTTTTCCCATCCGCGGCGGCCAATGATGACCAGGTCTGGCGCATCTGGCCGGTCAGCAAAGGCTTCCTTCCAGATTTGCAACATCAGCAGGTGGTTCTTACGTGGCGCGATGTTTGACAGCATGACGCACCATGGCCGGGGGCGTATCGGCGGTGAGCCGGCGTGTAAGGCGTGCAGGTCAAGCCCCGGATGCGCCACTGCGAAGCGCGGCACGCGCAACCCTTGAGCGGCGAGATAGCGCCGGCATTCCTGGGCTGAAGCAGCCGATACCGCGAGCGCCCCATCCGCCATGGCCGAAACCAATGCCATGCGCGCCTTTTGCTGTGCCGCGCCGTTGCGTGGGGAATATTCCGGGTGGCTGAGCGGCAGATTATCATGCAGCAACGGCACAAAGCGAGCACCCTTGCCCTTGGCTTCGGCTACAGCGCGCGGGGCCAGCAGCATATGGCCTGAGGCGTTGATCAGGACCGCCCCATGGCCTTGCGTTGCCTCCAGCACGCGGCGCAGGCGAAGGCGGCCTTCGCCCAGCAAGTGACCAAGCATGCGCGCGGCTGCCTGTGCCCTGAGCCACGGGATCGCGCCGCGACGCCCGGCCGCAATGCTTTCCTGGGTTGCCGCAATGAAGGCGCGGCCTGCCTGATCTGGCAGGGCCGTAAGCTGCCCTTGCGGCGTGCGCGCCACCAGCGTTACGGAAGAAGGTGGCAAGGCCGCCCAATGCCTTGCATGCGCAAAGACCACACGGTCCACGCCCGAAGGCTGCGTCCAAAGGGGCGACATCAGCATCATGGTCGTGTCGAACAGGATATGCACGGGCAGAGCCTATACACCAGTTGGGCGCAGCGCGCTGTCCAACCTTCCGCAGGGCATCATCATGTCGGCAGGATCGGCGTTGGCGGATCGTCCAATTCCAGATCGGCGATGCGCTGGCCACCACGTTTGATGGCACCGACCGAGATTTCGATCTGGTCCACATCCTTTTGCACCTGGCCGAAATGCTTGCGCAGGCTATCGGTGCGGTCTTCCAGCCGGACCACATCCGCCAGCATCTTATCCACTTCTTTGCGAATGCGCCCCGCTTCCGTGCGCAGCCGCACATCACGCAGCAGCGCGCGCATGGTACCAAGCACCGCCCAAAGCGTAGTGGGGGAGACGATATAAACCCCCCGCCGCGTGGCATCCGAAACAAGCGAGACGAGCGAGGTATGCAATTCGGCATAAATCGCCTCAGACGGCACGAAAATCAGCGCGCCTTCGGCAGTTTCGCCAGGGATGATGTAGCGTTCCGCCACATCCTTGATGTGCTTTTGCACATCGGCGGAAAATTGCCGGAGCTTTTGGGTGCGCGTTGCGTCATCGGCCGCATCGCGCAGCAGCAGCCATGATTCCAGCGGAAATTTCGAATCAATCGCAATCGGGCCGGGTGGGTTCGGCAGATGGATCAGGCAATCCGCGCGCTTGCCATTGGAAAGTGTCGCTTGCAGGGTGAAGGCATCTGATGGCAGCCGATCCGCGATGATCTGTTCCATTTGGCTTTCGCCAAAGGCGCCGCGCGCCTGCTTATTGCCGAGAATTCCCGCCAGCGTATTCACCTGATTGCCGAGCGCTTCGATATTGCCACGCGCCGCATCAATCACCGCAAGCCTTTCCTTGATCTCGGCTGAGGTCGCGCCAAGGCTTGTTGTCATGCGTTCGGTTTGGCTGCTGAGTGCGGCGGAAAGGCTTTCATTCTGCCCCTTTATCGCTTCCGTCAGGCTGCGTTCCGCCTGGGTCAGCCGATCCGCCATGGCGGCTTCCTGCGCGGCGATGCGTGAGATTTGTTCCTGCACGGCAGTATTCAGCACGCGGGTCTGGTCCATCACCACGCTATTGACGCGATCGGCGATATTGCCTTCCAGCGTCGCCACGCGTTGCGCTTGCCGTTCCTGTGCATCCGCCAAAGCGGAAAGCTGGCCAAGCACCATGCCGGCCAGCGGATCAGGCGCCGGGCGGCGCAGGATCAGCACCAGGGCAATCAGCAGCGCCGCCAATAGAATGGCGAGCGGCAAAACCGCATCAGGTGGCAGCCAGCTCGGCAAGGTCCAATGCTCCATGCGGCCCCTATGCGCGCTTCAATGCCGGAAATGCCGCATGCCGGTGAATACCATGGCAAGCCCGGCCTTATCCGCGGCCTCAATCACCTCATTATCGCGGATTGAGCCACCTGGCTGGATGATGGCGGTAGCACCGGCGGAAGCCGCGATTTCCAGCCCATCGGCAAAGGGGAAGAACGCATCGGATGCCACCACGGAACCTTTGGCGAGTGGCTCAGGCAGTCCCGCCGCCTTCGCCGCCGCTTCGCTTTTCCAGGCAGCGATGCGGCTGCTTTCCGCACGGTTCATCTGCCCCGCGCCAATGCCGACCGTCGCAAGGCCCTTGGCATAGACAATGGCATTGGACTTTACATGCTTGCAGACTCGGAAAGCGAAAAGCAGATCAGCCATTTCCGTCGCTGTCGGCGCGCGTTTGGTCACGCATTTCAGCGTGGCTTCACTGATGCGCCCGGCATCGCGCGATTGCGCCAGAAAGCCACCCGCGACGGAACGGAACATCATGCCCGGCGCGGCCGGATCGGGCAGGCCACCAGTCAGCAACAGGCGCAGATTCTTCTTTTTGGCAAAAACCGCGAGTGCCGCTTCATCCGCATCGGGCGCGATCACCACTTCGGTGAAAATCGCGGTGATGCGTTCCGCCGCCGCCGCATCCAGTTTGCGATTGGCCGCGACAATGCCGCCGAAAGCCGAAACCGGATCGCACAATAGCGCGCGGTCCCAGGCTTGCGCCAAATCCGCCGCTACCGCCACGCCACACGGATTGGCGTGTTTCACAATCACAATCGCCGGATCAGCGAATTCCGCCAGCGCTTCAAAGGCAGCATCTGTGTCATTCAGGTTATTGTAGGAAAGCTCCTTCCCCTGGATTTGCCGCGCAGTGGCGATGCCGGGGCGCGCGCTGCCATCCAGATAAAACGCTGCCGATTGATGCGGGTTTTCGCCGTAGCGCAAAGTCTGGCGCAGCGTGCCGGTGAAGCTGAGGCGTTCCGGAAATGCCTGCCCTTCCTGCCCGGCGAACCAGCCGGAGATCGCCGCATCATAGGCCGCAGTGCGCGCATAGGCGGCGGCGGCAAGGCGCCGGCGCGTGGCCAGGCGTGTGCCGCCTGCTTCCGCGATTTCCGCCTGCACCTCGGCAAAATGCGTGGGTTCCGTCAGCACCGCAACATGGGCATGATTCTTCGCCGCGCTGCGGATCATCGCCGGGCCGCCGATATCAATGTTTTCGATGCAGTCGTCGAAATCCGCGCCCTTCGCGACGGTGGCTTCAAACGGGTAGAGATTCACCGCCACCAGATCAATCGGCGCAATGCCATGCGCCTGCATTTGCGCCAGATGCTCCGCCAGATCGCGCCGGCCCAGAATGCCGCCATGCACTTGCGGCACCAGTGTCTTCACGCGGCCATCCAGAATTTCCGGAAAGCCGGTATGGTCCGAAACATCCTTCACTGGCACGCCCGCATCGCGGAGCGCCTTGGCGGTGCCACCGGTGGAAAGGATCTCCACCCCGCGCGCCGCCAGGAAGCGGCCAAATTCGATCAGCCCGGTCTTGTCGGAAACGGAAAGCAGCGCGCGGCGCGGCGCGATCACATCAGTCATGGTGGGAATCCGTGCAAGCAATGCCCCGCGCCATACGCCCGGCGGCAGGGGGGATCAACCCTGGCACGGCTAATCAAGGGGCAGGAAGATGAAGACCACCGCGCCCAGCAGGCACAGCGCTGCTGCGGCGAAATTCCAGCGCAACGGCTCCCCCAGCCACATCACGGAAAACACGGCAAAAACCGCGAGTGTGATCACTTCCTGCATGATCTTCAGCTGCTGGCCGGTAAAGACCCCATAGCCGATGCGATTGGCCGGCACCGCCAGGCAATATTCAAAAAACGCAATGCCCCAGGAAATCAGCACCGCAAGCCAGATCGGCCAGCTTGGCTGCTTCAAATGCCCATACCAGGCGAAGGTCATCAGGATATTGCTGCCCAGCAGCAGCAGGGGCGTCAGCAGGAAGGGGCTGGTCATATCGCGGTTCTTTCGGATGTGGGCGGCAGGCGGCGCAGCAGCCAGACCATGATCGCCATGGCGGGCAGCGCCGCCGCGGTGGTCAGCACGAAAAACCACGGCCAGCCCAGGCCTTCCGCCAGCATGCCGGATGTCGCGCCCAAGGTGCGCAAGGGCACCGCCGCCAATGATGACAGCAGCGCATATTGTGTGGCGGTGAAGCTGCGATTGGTGAGCATGGCAAGGTAGGAAAGAAACGCTGCATCCGCGAGGCCATCGGTGAAATTCTCCACCCCCACCTGCGCGAACAGCATGCGGATATCATGCCCCGCAAAGGCCAAAGCGACATACATGAGGTTGGAGAGCATTTGCGTGATCCCTGTCAGGATCAAGGCGCGCCCGGTGCCAAGCTTCGCCACCAGCCAACCGCCGGCCAGCGCGCCAGCAAGTGTCGCGATAAGGCCAAAGACCGAGGAAACACTCGCCACCTCCAGCCGCGTGAAGCCAAGCTGGCGATAGAAGGGTGCGGTCATGATGCCGGCCAGGGCCTCGCCCAATTTGAACAGGGCAACAAAGGCGAGGATCGCGAACCAATAGCGCCGACGCATGAAATCGGCGAAGGGATCAATCACCGCATAGCGCAGCCGCGCGACCCAACCTTGCGGGACAGCGCCCCCCTGATGCGCGGGTTCGGCGGCAAACAGCACGGCAGCAACGCCTATGCCCACCATCGCGGCGCAGCCGGCAAAGGCGAAGGCCCAGCCGGCGAATTCCGCCATGGTGAGCGCCCCCGCCGTCGCTGCCAGCAAGGCGCCGCGATAGCCCCAGACGTAGCAGGCGAGGCCATAGCCCTGATCGGCTTCTTCCAGGCTTTCAATACGAAAGGCGTCAATCACAATATCCTGGCTGGCGGAAAGAAAAGCAACCGCCACCGCCACTGCCACCGTCAGGCTGACATTCAGCGCCGGGTTGGTCTGGCCAAGCGCGATAATGGCGGCCATCAGCGGGATTTGGATGGAAAGCAGCCAGCCGCGCCGGCGCCCGAGTGCGCGGAAAAGCGGTGGCGGGCTATGGTCAATCAGCGGCGACCAGAGGAATTTCAGCGAATAGGACAGCCCGATCAGCGCCGTGAAGCCGATGGCAGCCAGCGACAGGTTCGATTCCGCCAGCCATTGCCGGAGCGTGAAGGCCGAAAGCGGCAGCGGCACGCCCGCGGCAAAGCCAAGCGCCAGCATCACAAGGAAGCGCTTGTCGCGCCAGCGGGGAAGCGAATCGGCCATGCGCTGAAACTGACAGAAGCGGCGCCTGCCTGCCACCACCCATGGCTTGCCCTGCCGGCACTTGCCGTCGCAACATCGCGCCAAGCAGTGTGGGAGGCAGCGGCATGAATACCATCGCCAAGGCGAAGGGGCTTTTGGTGGAACCCGGCAAAACCTGGGATGGCATCGCGGCGGAGCCCATGAGTTTGGGCGGGGTTTTCACCAGCTACGTGCTGCCCCTGGCGGCGATTCCCTCCATCGGCAGCGCCATTGGCACTTTTCTGGGTGGGAACCTGCCGAATATCGCGGAATTGGCGATCAGCTACGTTATTGCGCTGGCGAGTGTGCTGATCATGGGCAAGATCATGCCACCCCTGGCCACGCGGTTTGGCGCGACGCCGGATGCCGAGGCGGGGATGAAGCTGGCGGCCTTCGCACCCACCGGCGCCTGGGTGGGCGGGCTTGCGCTGATTGTCCCTTCTCTTGGCGGGTTTCTGGCGCTGATCGGGGCGCTTTATACGCTCTACCTTTTCTATGATGGCGCTCAGCGGCTGTTTCCCGTGGCGCCAGTGAAGGCGCGCATGCTGGGCTTTTCGGCCGTTTTGGCCTCCATCCTGTTGAACATGCTGATCGGCTTGGGGGTAGGCATTCTGGCAAGCTAACCGCACGCCCTTCCCGCCACGCCCGCTGCGCTTATATCGGGCGAGAGGATTTGGGGATTTGGGCCATGCTTGTGACAGTTTTTGGCGGCGGCGGCTTTATCGGGCGCCATATCGTGCAGCGCCTGGCGGCAGCGGGCCATAGCATTCGGATTGCGGGGCGGGATACCGAACGCGCCGCGCGGCTTTGCACCATGGGCGGTGTCGGGCAGATCACGCCCGTTGCGGCCTCAGTCACGGATGAGGCTTCGTCAGCCCGCGCGGTGGCGGGGGCGGATATCGTCATAAATTTGGTGGGCATTCTGTTTGAAAGCCGGGCGGGGGATTTCCAGCGCATCCAGGCGGAAGGGGCCGGGCGCGTCGCCCGGCTGGCCGCTGCCGCCGGGGCCAAGCAGTTTCTGCATCTTTCGGCGATTGGCGCCGATGTCGCGAGCCCGAGCCTTTACGCGCAAACCAAGGCAGCGGGCGAGGCGGCAGTGCTGGCGGCCTTCCCCGGCGCCATCATCCTGCGGCCTTCGGTGGTATTCGGGGCAGAGGATCAGTTCTTCAACCGCTTCGCAGGCCTTGCTTCCCTGCTGCCCTTCATGCCGGTGGTGGCGGGCGAAACCCGCTTTCAGCCGGTTTATGTGGGGGATGTGGCGGATGCCGCGATGGCGGCGCTGGCGAACCCGGCGGCGGCGGGCAAGGTGTTTGAGCTCGGCGGGCCGCGCGTGATGAGCATGCGGCAAGTGCTCCGCTACATATTGGATGTGACGGGCCGACGCCGACCCATGATCGCCCTGCCGGAGGGCTTCGTGCGCCTGCAAGCGCGCCTTGGGGAGCTTCTGCCAACCCCGCCTTTGACGCGTGATCAACTGATTCTGCTCGGCAAGGATAATGTGGTTTCGCCTAATGCTCTGGGATTTCAGGCACTTGGTATCGAGCCCAAGGCGGTAGAGGCGATTGTGCCGGGCTACTTGTCGCGGTTTCGCGTGGGTGGGCAGCGGGTGGCGGCGCCGAGCTAATTAAGTCCGATTCGGACTTTTATGGGTTGGGATGAATGAGACTTGAGGTTTAATGAGGGATAGCTACCATTAATTAGGTCATAAAAACTGTCCCAATCGCGCAAAAAAGACTCGCTTTGCCTAGCCGCTTTGGCTAAGGGGCGGGAAAGGGTGGCCGCGGAACCGCGCCGCCCTGGGTTCAACCGCGCGCAAGGACACCCCCCATGGCCGAGAAAATGCTGCAATTCGTGCGCTTGGCGCAGCACCAGCCGGATAAGCGGGAAGCGACCGAACGTCGCGCAGATTGGAATGAGGTCTATCGCCCCTTCGTCGCGGAAGCGGCTTCCGAGCAGGCGTCTCGTTGCTCCCAATGCGGGGTGCCGTTTTGCCAGGTGCATTGCCCGCTGAACAACAACATCCCCGATTGGCTGAAGCTGACCGCCGAGGGCCGGCTTGAGGAAGCCTATGAGGTTGCCTCGGCCACCAATAACTTCCCGGAGATTTGCGGCCGCGTATGCCCGCAGGATCGGCTATGCGAAGGCAATTGCGTGATCGAAAAGGGCTTCAATTCGGTCACGATTGGCGCGGTTGAAAAATACATCACCGATACGGCCTGGGAGAATGGCTGGGTAAAGCCGCCCAAGCCGGTGCGCGAACGCGCGGAGAGCATCGGTATCATCGGCGCCGGCCCGGCCGGCATGGCGGCGGCGGAACGGCTGCGCGTGCTGGGCTATCAGGTGACGATTTATGACCGGCATGACCGCGCCGGCGGGCTGATGATTTACGGTATCCCGAATTTCAAGCTGGAAAAGGATGTGGTGGTGCGCCGCTGGCAGCAATATGCCGAAGGCGGCATTGAATTCCGGCTGAATTGCGCGGTGGGGCGCGATATCTCGCTTACTGAGTTGCGCCGCAAACATGCTGCGGTGCTGATTGCGACCGGAGTGTATAAGGCGCGCGATATTTCCGTGCCCGGCGCTGATCTGCCGGGCGTAGTGGCAGCGCTGGATTTTCTGATTGCGTCCAACCGCAAGGGCCTGGGTGATGCTGTGCCCGATTTTGATTCAGGCGCGTTGAATGCCGAAGGCCGGCATGTGGTGGTGATTGGCGGCGGTGATACCGCAATGGATTGCGTGCGCACCGCCACACGCCAGGGTGCTGCTTCCGTTACCTGCCTTTATCGGCGTGACAAGGCGAATATGCCGGGGTCCATGCGCGAAGTTTATAATGCCGAAGAAGAAGGCGTGCGCTTTGAATGGCTGGCCGCGCCGGAAGCCTTTGCAGGCAAGGCGAGGGTTGAAGCCGTACGCGCCGTGCGTATGCATCTTGGATTGCCGGATGCGACAGGCCGCCAGCAGGTGGAACCCATCGCCGGCAGTGATTTCACCCTGAAGGCCGATCTGGTGATCAAGGCGCTTGGCTTTGATCCGGAAGATTTACCGGTGATGTTCGAAGAACCTGCGCTGTCGGTCACACGCTGGGGCACGCTGAAGGTGGATCATCGCAGCATGATGACATCGCTGCCCGGTGTTTTCGCGGCGGGCGATATTGTGCGCGGCGCATCCCTGGTGGTCTGGGGCATTCGCGATGGCCGCGATGTGGCGGAACAGATTGCGGCTTTCGTTGAAGCCGGCAAGTCAAGTATCGCAGTGGCGGCGGAGTGATGATGATGAACGACATGGCACAAGACATTGCCCTGATGCGCGCTGAAGCTGCGCGCCTTGCTACCGAAGCGCATATTGACCTGACGGAACATGATGCCTGCGGTGTTGGCCTGGTGGCCGCGCTGGATGGCAAGCCGCGGCGGGCGGTGGTGCAGGCCGGCATTGATGCCCTGCGCGCGGTTTGGCATCGCGGTGCGGTGGATGCCGATGGCAAGACTGGTGATGGTGCGGGCATTCATGTCGAAATCCCGCAGGATTTCTTCGCCGCCGTGGTGGAACGCGGTGGTGATCGGTTGCGCCCGGGGCGCATCGCGGTTGGTCAGGTGTTTTTGCCGAAATCGGACCTCGGCGCACAGGAACGCTGCCGGCAGATTGTGGAAACCGAGATTCTCAATGCTGGCTACGCCATTTATGGTTGGCGGCAAGTGCCGATCAATGTTGCCTGCATCGGCGAAAAAGCCAACGCAACACGGCCCGAGATCGAACAAATCCTGATCCATGACCCGGAACAGCGCGATATCGCGACCATTGAACGCGATATGTATGTGATTCGCCGGCGGATCGAAAAACAGGCCATCGCGGCGCAGATTGCGGAACTTTATCTTTGTTCGCTCTCCGCGCGGTCCATCATCTATAAGGGCATGTTCCTGGCCGAAGCGCTGACGGAATTCTACCCTGATCTGTTGGATGAGCGTTTTGTCAGCCGCTTCGCGATTTATCATCAGCGCTATTCCACCAATACCTTCCCGACCTGGCGGCTGGCGCAGCCTTTCCGCACGCTGGCGCATAATGGCGAAATCAATACGCTGCATGGCAATGTGAATTGGATGAAGTCGCATGAAACGCGGCTATCGCATCCTTTGCTCGATCCCTTCATGGAAGATATCAAGCCGGTGGTGCAGGCAGGTGGTTCTGACACGGCGACACTGGATAACGTGTTTGAATTGCTGGTGCGCGCCGGGCGCGATGCGCCCATGGCCAAGGCGCTGCTGATCCCGGAAAGCCTTGGCAATAACGCAACCATACCGCCGGCGCATCGCGACCTGTTCCTTTACTGCAACGCAGTCATGGAACCCTGGGATGGCCCGGCAGCGATTTGCGCGACCGATGGGCGCTGGGTGGTGGCGGGGCTGGATCGCAATGGCCTGCGGCCACTTCGCTACAGCATCACTTCCGATGGCATGCTGATTGTGGGCTCCGAGACCGGCATGGTGAAGCTGGCCGAAGATCAGATCATCCAAAAGGGCCGCGTTGGTCCTGGCCAATGCATCGGCGTTGACCTGGATGAGGGGCGGTTCTTCGAAGACAAGGCGCTGAAGGATTTGATCTCGGCCCGCAAGCCCTTCGGCCAATGGACCGAACGCACGACGCGCATTGATGAAATCGTGAAGGCCGAAGCCGATGAACGCGCGAACCTCACCGGTGAGGATTTGCGCCGCCGTCAGCTTTCCGTGGGTTATACGCTGGAGGAATTGGAATCCATCCTGCACCCCATGGTGGAAGACGCCAATGAGGCGGTGGGGTCCATGGGTGATGATACGCCGATTGCGGTGCTGTCTGAACAATATCGCGGCCTGCATCATTATTTCCGGCAGGCCTTCAGCCAGGTGACCAATCCGCCGATTGATAGCCTGCGTGAGACGCGCGTGATGACGCTGAAGACGCGGCTCGGTAATCTTGGAAATATCCTGGATGAGGACCCGACCCAATGTGACATGCTGATGCTGGATAGCCCCGTGCTGTCCAATGCCGAATTCGATGCCATGCGCGCCTATATGGGCACAACCGCCTGTGTGGTGGATTGCACTTTTCCGGTAGCGGAAGGTGAGGCAGGGCTGCGCCGCCACATTGAACGCATCCGGCGCGAGGCCGAAGAAGGGGTGCGTTCCGGCTGCGCCCATGTGATCCTGACGGATGAGGCGCAATGCGCCGAACGCGCCGTGATCCCGATGATCCTATCAGTGGGCGCGGTGCAGACGCATCTGGTGAAGAATGGGCTGCGTACCTTTACCTCGCTCAATGTCCGGGTCGCGGAATGCCTGGATGTGCATTATGTCGCGGTGCTGATTGGTGCGGGTGCCACCACGGTGAATGCCTATCTGGCGCAGGAAAGCATCGCGGATCGGCACAGGCGCGGCCTGTTCGGTGCCATGTCTTTGCGTGAAGCGGTTGGGCGCTACAAGAAGGCGGTGGATAAGGGCCTGCTCAAGGTCATGTCCAAGATGGGGATTGGCGTCTTGTCTTCCTATCGCGGCGGCATGAATTTCGAAGCGATCGGGCTTTCCCGCGCGCTGGTGGCGGAATTCTTCCCCGGCACGCCTTCACGCATTTCCGGCATCGGGCTTTCCGGCATTGCGCGGCGTGTGCTCGCCTTGCACGCAAAAGCCTGGGCGGAAGGTGCAGTGACGTTGCCGATTGGTGGGCTTTACAAGCTCCGTCGCCGTGGTGAGGCGCATGCTTTTGACGGCACGCTGATCCATACACTGCAAAGCGCGGTGGAGAGCGAAAGCTATCAAACCTTCAAGCGCTATTCGGATGCGGTGCGGCGCTTGCCTCCAGTTGCGCTGCGCGATCTGCTCGATTTCCGCACCGAAGGCCGCGCGCGGATTGCGCTGGAAGAGGTGGAAAGCATCACGGAAATCCGAAAGCGCCTGGTGGCCCCAGGCATTTCGCTTGGCGCCCTTAGCCCTGAAGCACATGAAACGCTTTCCATTGCCATGAACCGCATTGGTGCGCGGAGTGACTCCGGCGAAGGTGGCGAAGACCCGGCGCGTGCCAAGCCGCGCGCCAATGGTGATAATGCCAATTCCGCGATCAAGCAGATTGCCTCTGGCCGCTTTGGCGTGACGGCGGAATACCTCAACAATTGCCGGGAGATTGAAATCAAGGTCGCGCAGGGTGCCAAGCCTGGTGAGGGCGGGCAATTGCCCGGCTTCAAGGTGACGGGGCTGATTGCGAAGCTGCGTCATTCCACGCCCGGCGTCATGCTGATCAGCCCGCCGCCGCATCATGATATCTATTCGATCGAGGATTTGGCGCAGCTGATTTATGATCTGAAGCAGATCAACCCGGATGCGACGGTATGTGTGAAACTCGTCAGCCGTTCGGGCATTGGCACCATTGCGGCTGGTGTGGCGAAGGCGAAAGCAGACGCGATTCTAGTCTCCGGCCATTCCGGTGGCACCGGTGCCTCTCCGCAATCTTCCATCAAATATGCTGGCCTGCCCTGGGAAATGGGGCTGTCTGAGACGCATCAGGTTTTATTGCTCAATCGGCTACGGCATCGCGTCAAGCTCCGCACGGATGGCGGTATCAAGACCGGGCGCGATGTGGTGATTGCCGCCATGCTGGGCGCCGAGGAATTCGGCATTGGCACGGCATCGCTTGTGGCGATGGGCTGCATCATGGTGCGGCAATGCCATTCCAATACCTGCCCGGTTGGCGTCTGCACGCAGGACGAGGCTTTGCGCGCCAAATTCGCCGGCAGCCCGGAGAAGGTGATCAATCTTTTCTCCTTCATCGCCGAAGAAGTGCGCGAGATTCTGGCAAGCCTCGGCATGCGGAAGCTCACCGATGTGATTGGCCGCACCGATCTCCTGCAACAGGTCAGCCGCGGGTCTGAGGATCTGGATGACCTCGACCTCAATCCGCTGCTGGTGCAGGCCGATGCTGGCGCCTTCACACCTTATTGCACGCTGGAAGGCCGCAATGAGGTGCCGGAGACCTTGGATGCGGAAATGATCCGCGATGCGGATGCGCTGTTCCGCCATGGCGAAAAGATGCAGTTGCAATACAATATCCGCAACACGCATCGCGCCATTGGCACCAAGGTGTCTTCCCGCATCGTGCGGCAATTCGGCATGACAGGGCTGCAGGCCGGGCATTTGACCGTGCGGCTGCGCGGCAGTGCCGGCCAATCACTCGGCGCCTTTGGCGTGCGCGGCTTGAAGCTGGAAGTCTTCGGCGATGCCAATGATTATGTTGGCAAGGGCTTGTCGGGCGCTTCCATTGTGGTGCGCCCCGCGCCTTCCTCCAGCCTGATCTCCAATGACAATACCATCATCGGCAATACGGTGCTGTATGGCGCCACGGCTGGGGAGCTTTTCGCGGCTGGCCAGGCCGGTGAGCGCTTCGCCGTGCGCAATTCCGGCGCCATTGCCGTGGTGGAAGGCTGCGGCGCCAATGGCTGTGAATACATGACCGGCGGCACGGTGGTGATCCTGGGTGCGGTTGGCGATAATTACGGCGCGGGTTTCACCGGCGGTCAGGCTTTTGTCTATGATGCGGACGGCACTTTCGAAAAGCGCATCAATCCGGAAACGCTGCTCTGGTCGCGCCTTACCCATCCGCATTGGGAAGAAGCGCTGCGCGATCTGATCGCGCGCCACGTCACCGAAACCGGCAGCCGTTTCGCCGCGCGCCTGTTGAATGAATGGGCGACGGAACGTGGCCGCTTCTGGCATGTGGTGCCGAAGGAATATGCGCAATATCTCCCGGTACCGATGAGCGAAGTGCCAGCCATTGCGGCGGAGTAAGGCCATCCAAAACCACCAGCACGCTGAAAGGAATTGGGAATGTCAATCGAACAGATGGCCCATTATCAAAGCAAGCTTGCCTTTGAGATGGATTCCTGGGACCTGCATGTCGCGCTCAGCAATAATGAGGCTTTGGTGGTCGTGGATGGCCGATCCGAAGCGGCCTTTGCGAAGGAACATATCCCCGGTGCGATCAACCTGCCGCATCGGGGTATTTCCACACTCAGCACCGAAGCCCTGGACAAATCGAAGACCTATATCTGCTATTGCGATGGCATTGGGTGTAACGGTTCAACCAAGACCGCGCTCAAATTGCTGACCCTTGGCTTCAAGGTGCGTGAATTGATCGGTGGCCTGGATTGGTGGAAGCGCGATGGCTATCAGACGGCGGGGCTTGAAGGCCGCGCCGGTAAGCCGGTTGGTTGTGGCTGCTGAAAGCCATTCCCCAAGGCGCGTAGCCGATCTAGGCTCGTGCCATGGGGCCCAATACTTGCCATGACATAGCCGATCTGCGGGCAGCCGCGCGCCGGCGCTTGCCGCGCGGTCTATTCGATTATGTGGATCGCGGCTGCGATGGGGATATCGGCATTGCGCGGAACCGCGCGGCGTTTGAAGCCATCACCTTCGCGCCACGTGTATTGCGTGGCATCGCGCAGCGCAGCACGGCAATCACGCTGTTTGGCCAAAACCTCATCATGCCGGCGGCGATTGCGCCAATGAGCCCCGCCGGGCTGTTGTGGCATGAAGGCGAAGGCAAGCTTGCCGCCGCCGCGCGTATTTTCGGCATTCCCTATACGCTGCCGACAGAATCCATGACTGGGCTGGAGGACATCAGCGCCATAATGGCGGGCAGCCCTTGGTGGTTTCAGCTTTATGTCTGGGCCGACAAGGCGGAAAGCCTACGCTTGGTGGAGCAAGTCGCCGCTGCCGGAGCCTCGGTCCTGCTGCTGACGGTGGATACCGCAGTCGCGCCCTATCGCGCCTTCAATTATCGCAGCGGCTTGGCCACGCCCTTCAAGCCAGGCTTCAGGAACATCACGGATATGCTCACGCATCCGCGCTGGCTGCTTGGCACCATGGGGCGTTATGCGCTGACAACCGGCGTGCCGCGCATGCTGAACCATCCCGGCGCGCCGGGTGCGCTGGTGGGGGGTGGGCCGCGCACCAGGCTCAATGGCGGCATTACCTGGGAAGATGTGATGGAGCTACGCCGAATTTGGCCCGGCAAGCTGCTGGTGAAGGGCATTTTGCGGGCTGATGATGCACGCCGCGCCATTGAAGCCGGCGCTGACGGGGTGGTGGTGTCCAATCACGGTGCGCGCAATCTGGATGGTACGGCGCCTTCCATCACCGCGCTGCCTGCGATTGCGGCCGAGATCGGCCAGCATGGCACCATCCTGCTTGATAGCGGCATCCGCCATGGCGCGGATATCGCGCGCGCCTTGGCGCTTGGCGCTGATGCGGTACTGCTGGGGCGTGCGGTTTTGTTTGGCCTGGCGGCTTATGGGCAGGCCGGTGCGGCGCGCGCCTTGCAATTACTGCGGCATGAATTCGAAACCGCCATGGCGCTATTGGGCGCGACTTCCCCAGCCGAGATCACGCGTGATCTGGTACTGGCCTGAAGTAGCGCCCAATTCCACTCATCGCTGCTCTGCCCGCCAGCGCGCCCAGGGCGCAATATCCGGCAGGCGCTGCGGTGCTGTGGCAGGGCCGGAAAAACGCAGCCCAATCTCGGGCGCCTCGGCCGCCGGGGGGCGCAGCGCGAAGCCGATATCAAGCGTTGCGCGCGGCAAATCCATGGAACCCGTGACGCGGGCCGAAACGCCGCCTTCGGCTGCCAGGCGCATTTCTTGCACCGAAAGCCGCCCGGCAGAGACTTGCCAGCCACCTTCCAGCCGCTCCACCGCCGTGGCACCACCAATCAGCGCACGCCGCAAAGCGGCCTCGGCCATCACGGGATCAGCCAATCCGGCGGCGGCATAGGCATCACGCAGCGCCAGACCCGCCACCACCCCATCCGCCAGCAAGAAACGCCCGGAACCCTGCAAAGAAGAAAGCAGCGCTGCTGGCGCATGGCCGGAAGCCGCCAAACGCCCGGCGGCTTCAACGCGCCCCGCCGCCAGATCAAGCGGCAGATCGAAGATCGGATGCGCCAGGGTTGCGCTGGTGATCTCAAAACTGCCTTCCAGCCGCGGTGGCTCGGCCGCAAAATCCAAAAGGCCCTTCCCTTCCATGACGCCGCCGGCAAATCCGGCGCGGAAGGCGCCCAGGGCAAGGCGGCCATTATCCAGTGTCAGCTCGGCCTGGGCATTATCGACAGGCGGCAGTCCCAGCACGGCGATGCGCGCAGCACTCAGCGCGAAGCTGCCATCCCAACCAGCCAGCACCGCCAAGGGTAGCGGTTCCTGATCCGTCAGATCAGGCCCTGGCAGGGCCAGATTTTCCGCCGCAAGCCGAAGCGTGAGCCTGGGACGCGCGCCGGTCAGGTCCAGCCGCGCCTCCCCCGCAGCGCGGGTTTCCGCCGCGACCAGCGTCAACAAGGGCATGGTGAAGACGCTGCCCTCCCCCACCATGCGCGCGATGAGAGAGGCTGAGCCCTCACCCATCCAGCCTGGCTCCTCACGCCCGAAAACCTGGGCGTAAAGCCGTGCCGCGCTTGGGTGGCGAAAGGTCAGGCTGCCTTCCCCGCGCGCCCTTGGCAGATCAAGCACCGCATTCGCGTCAAGCCGTGCATCTTCAAGGGCGATTTCAGCGCCGAGCGTCAGCGCCTCCGCCGCGCCATTGCCGCGAAGGCGCAGCGTTGCCGGCAGCGCCGCCAAACCCGCCGGCAGCGGGAAGCCCCCAAGGATTGCCGGCGGCAGAGCATTTGCGGTGGGGGCGGCGATTTCCAGCACAAGATCGGCGAAGTTGGGTGAAGCGCCGAGATTAATGCTGCCACTGACGGCCAAACTGGCATGGCCCTGGCGCGCCGAAAGCCGCTGCACGGCAAGCCGCCCGGCATCCAGCGTGGCATCCAGCGCAACACCCTCCAGCGCCTGGCCTTGCCATTCCAGCCTGCCGGCGGTCAGGCGCAAATTTGCGTCAAAGCCTTGCAGAGCTTCATTCGCCGCCTGCCAGGTCAGGCTTTCGGCCAGCAGCCCATCCACAGCCAGCGTATCAATGGAAAGCCCAAGCCCAAGCGCGGGCCGCGCGCCCAGCCGCAAGGCGCCCGCCCCGGCATAGCGCCCACCATCCAGCATGACGGAGAATTCCGGCGCCTCCACAAGGTTCGGTTCCAAAACCAGGCGCCCACGGCCTTCAAAGCGGCGCAGCCTTGTAGGGTCTGGCGCTGCGACCGCTAAGCCGAAGGCGGTAAGGCTATCACGCAGGCTGGGGCCGGCGATGCTGAATGCCAATTCCAGCCTTTCGCCAAGTGTGGCACCGCGCGCTTCCAACTCAGCCTCGCCGGGCAAAAGCGCTGCGATATCCGTCAACGTCATGCGCGCGCCGTCACGCGCGATGCCGGCCTTGAAGCGGCGCAATTCCTTGCCCTGCCAGCGTGCTGATTCGGCAGCCACATCCAGCACAATCGGAAACGGCCAATCTCGCGCGGCGCGCATGGCGGCGATCCAGGGATCGAGATCCAGCCGGTTCATGCTGACGGCCAGATCCATTTTCGCATCTGGCGCCAATTGGATTTCGGCTGCCGTGCGGCCGGTGCCGCCATCAAATTCCACCGCCAGATCGGGGGTGATGATCCTATCCTCACTGGCGCGGATGCGGCCCGTGATGCGGAAGGGCAGAGCGGGCGCAGGCAGAAAGGCGGAAAGATAAGCGCCAGAGGCTTCCACGCGCCCTTCATAGCCACCTTCCGCCAGCAGTGCGCCACGCGTGACCAGTGATGCGCCCTGGCCATTCAGGCGCAAATCCAAAGTGCCAATGCCATCATAGCCGGGCCGGCCAAGCACGGCCTGGAAGCGCGCCTCCGCCCCTGCGCGCACAAAACTGCCTTCCAGGCGCACCGCATCCAGGGGTCCGGGGGCAACCAGCCGCGCGGCGACATTTTCCAAGGCCACTTCGCCCAGCGTCACGCGGCTTGCTTCAATGCGCGCGGCGAAATCGGAAAGCCAGGGCGGCGGGCGGAGCGCACCGGCAGCGGGCAGCGGCCAGGGCAGGCGGATATCCGCACCCACCAGCACCAGATCGCGCGGTTCCAACCGTCCAAGGATCAGCGGCAAAAGGCCAAGCTTAAGCCGTAGTGTGCGTGCCTTCACGCCAAGCCCGCCCTCATCCTGCCCCAGATGCACTTCATCCGCTTCAATCAAGGGCTGCGGTAGCAGCACGACACGAAGCGGTCCCTGCAAGGCGACCGGTCGGCCAAGCCGTTCCTCGGCCAGCGCTGCCAGGCGGTCGCGCTGCCCTTCCCAGGAAATCAGGCGCGGTCCGACCCAGACCGCCGCAAGCGCGATCCCGGCCAGAAGAAGCGCGAAAAGGCTGCGGCGTGATCTCAGCTTGCCGTCCCCCAACCGCCACCACCTGGCGTTTCAATGCCAAGCACTTCCCCAGCCGCGAGATGCGCGGAATCGCTGCCCCCCAGCCATTGAATGCTGCCATCGGCGCGTTCCACCCATTGCCGGCCGGCCGCGCCATTGGCGCCACCTTGCAGCCCATGCGGGGGGACGTTGCGGCGCGATGCCACAATCACCGCTTCCATCGGATGCAGGAAGCGAATGCGTCGGCGTGATCCATCACCGCCGCGCCAGCGCCCTGCACCGCCCGAACCTCGGCGGATGGAAAATTCCTCAAGCCGAACCGGATAACGCAATTCCAGAATCTCCGGATCGGTCATGCGCGTATTGGTCATGTGGGTTTGCACCGGGCCGGCGCCATCGAAGCTGGGCCCGGCGCCAATGCCGCCGCAGATGGTTTCATAATATTGGTAGCGCGCATCGCCAAAAAGCAGGTTGTTCATGGTGGCTTGGGCAGAAGCGCAGGCACCAAGCGCGGCGAGTAGCGCATTGCAGGTCATTTGGCTGACCTCGGTATTGCCGGCCACCACCGCGGCGCCGGGGTGCGGTGAAAGGAAAGTGCCTTCGGGGATCACGATTTCCAACGGCTTCAGGCAACCATCATTGAGCGGAATATCCTCACCCACCAGGCAGCGGAAGCAATACAGCACCACGGCGCGGCAGACCGCCGATGGCGCGTTGAAATTACTCGGGCGTTGCGGACCCGTGCCGGTGAAATCAATCACCGCCTTGCGCGCGGCGCGGTCCACACGGATGGCGACTTTCAGCGGCGCGCCATCATCAATGCTGGTCTCAAAACGCCCATCAGGCAGTTTTTCCAAAACGCGGCGCACGCTTTCTTCGGCATTATCCATCACATGGCGCATATAGGCGCTGACAGTGGCCAGCCCGTAATCCGCCACGGCACGCTGCAATTCCTGCACGCCTTTTTCATTGGAAGCGATTTGCGCCTTGATATCCGCCACATTCACATCCGGGCTGCGCGCGGGGTAGCGTGCGCCAGCCAGCAAAGCGCGGAATTCCGCTTCCCGGAAATGCCCGCCATCCACCAGCAGGAAATCATCAATCACCACGCCCTCTTCTTCCAGCGTGCGCGATAGCGGCGGTGTCGAGCCAGGTGTCAGCCCCCCAATATCAGCGTGATGCCCGCGCGATCCCACAAAGAACAGGATGGATGTGCCCGCCGCATCAAAGACCGGCGTGATCACGGTCACATCCGGCAAGTGCGTGCCGCCATTATAGGGATTGTTCAGCGCCACCACATCGCCGGGCTTCAGTGTCGCACCGCGCGTGCGAATCACGGTGCGCACGCTTTCCCCCATGGCGCCAAGATGCACCGGCACATGCGGCGCATTGGCAATCAGCGCGCCGGTCGCATCGAAAATGGCGCAGGAGAAATCGAGCCTTTCCTTGATATTCACCGAAAGGCTGGTGTTTTGCAGCACCGCGCCGGTTTGCTCGGCAATGCTCATGAACAGATTGTTGAAGAGTTCGAGCATCACCGGATCGGGGCGATCCGTCGCCGCCACATCCGCCGCGCGCGCCCGGGCCGCGATGCGGCGCAGCACCAAATGATTGCGCGCGGTGACTTCCGCTTCCCAGCCGGGTTCCACCACAGTGGTGGCATTGGCTTCACGCAGCAACGCCGGCCCCTTGATGCGATCCCCCGCGCACAGCGCTTCGCGGTCATGCACCGGGGCGGCGTGTTCCGCGCCGCTGGTGAAAAGCGCGATGGTATCGAGTGGCTTTGGTGCGTCACCCGCAGCGCGCGGTGGCAGCGCGGCTTCGCGCACTTCCTCACCGGGGGCGGTCACTTCCGCGATGCAGGCTTCCACAATCACCTGGCGTTCCGGTGTCGCGAAACCAAAGCGGCGGCGATGTGCCTCGGTGAAGGCGGCCAATACTTCCTGATGCGCGCCAAACGCCACCGGCAGGAAGGTATCCGTGCCGGCATAGCGCAAATGCAGCCGCCGCGCCGCTTGGAGCCTCGCGGGATCGGCACCTTGGCGCGCCAGTTCTTCCCGCCCCGCTGCCACCAGCGCTTCAAGCCGCGCGGTCAGATCATTGATGGCATCAGCGGTGAAGGGCGCTTCAACTGCGGCTTCTCGGATCACCGCCTGATCCGCGAGCCCCATGCCATAGGCGGAAAGTACGCCGGCAAAGGGATGGATGAAGACCGTTTCCATGCCCAATTCATCAGCAACCAAACAGGCGTGTTGCCCACCCGCACCGCCGAAGCATTGCAGCGCGAAGCGTGTCGCGTCATGGCCCTTCTGGATCGAAACCTGCTTGATGGCATTGGCCATATTGGCAACCGCCACACGCAAAAACCCTTCCGCCACCGCACGCGGATCGGGCGCTGGCTTGCCTTGTGCCTTGCCGATTTCGGCCGCCAGTGCGGCGAATTTCTCCGCGACAATCGCTGCATCCAGGGGCTGATCACCCTGCGGTCCGAAAATCGCCGGGAAATGATGCGGCTGGATTTTGCCGACCATGACATTCGCATCCGTCACCGTGAGCGGCCCGCCGCGCCGATAACAGGCCGGCCCCGGCACCGCACCGGCGGAATCCGGCCCCACCCGGAAACGCGCGCCATCGAAATGCAGAATGGAACCGCCACCAGCGGCGACCGTATTGATCGCCATCATTGGTGCGCGCATGCGCACGCCAGCGACTTCGGTCTCGAACGCGCGCTCAAAGGCGCCGGCATAAAGTGCAACATCGGTGGAGGTGCCGCCCATATCGAAGCCAATGATCCGTTCAAACCCACCCATGGCCGCGGTGCGCGCGGCACCGACAATCCCGCCGGCGGGGCCAGACAGAATCGCATCCTTGCCCTGGAAATGCCCGGCTTCGGTCAGCCCACCGCTTGATTGCATGAAATAGAGCCGCACACCGGGTAATTCCGCCGCCACCTGATCCACATAGCGGCGCAGAATGGGCGAGAGATAGGCATCAACAACGGTGGTATCCCCGCGCGGCACAATGCGCGGCAAGGGGCTTGCGCGGTGGCTCAAGGAGATTTGCCCAAAGCCTTCTTCGCGGGCGATGGCGCCAAGCCGTTCCTCATGCGCCGGATGCGCCCAGGCATGCATCATCAGAATGGCAACGGCGCGGAAGCCTTCGCGATGCGCGGCGCGCAGCGCATCACGCGCCGCGGCCTCATCCAAGGCTTCCAATTCTGTGCCATCCACCGCGACACGCCCGCCGATTTCAACGGCGCGTTCATGCAGCAACTCCGGCAGGCGCACATCAAGATCAAACAAGCGGGGCCGCGCCTGATTGCCAATGCGCAGCAAATCAGCAAAGCCGCGATTGACCAGCAGCAGCACACGTTCACCCTTGCGTTCCAGCAACGCATTGGTGGCAACCGTAGTGCCCATTTTCACCGCTTCGATCAGCCCGGGCGGGATAGCCGCGCCGGCGGCAAGGCCCAGGCATTGCCGAATGCCGGCAACGGCGGCGTCCTTGTAGCGTTCCGGGTTTTCGGAGAGCAGTTTCAGCGTCGAAAGCCGCCCGGCCGGATCGCGCGCGACGATATCGGTGAAGGTGCCGCCGCGATCAATCCAGAATTGCCAAGCCGACATGCAAAACCCTTGGGTCGAAGGAAGTTGAAGCCAAGGGGTCTAAAACATTATGCGGCCAAGCGAAATCGGGTCAGAGGCCCGCATCGGCCGGCACCAGCACCTGCCCCGCCTCATCCACCCGCGCCGGCACGGCTTCCAAGGCTTCCCCGTAACAGGGGCCGGAGACGCATTCGCCGGATTCAATCTCAAACCGCGCGCCATGGGCCGAACAGAGGATGTGCTGGCGCTTGGCATCCAGAAAGCGATCCGGCACGGGGTCCAGGGGCAGGCCGATATGCGGGCAGGAATTCACATAGACCCAAACCGCGCTGCCGCGCCGGACAGCGAATAACCCCATGAAGGCGCCGGGCGCCGCCGGGAAGCCTTTTGATCCGCCATCGGGAATATCCTCAAGCGCGCAAAGCGCGCGTTCCGGCTTGCTCATTCGCCGGCCCAGCCGCCCATACTGGCAATCACCGCCCAATGCTCGGGCGCGATGGGCATCACGGAAAGCCGCGATTGGCGGATCAAAGCCACCTCGGCCAGCGCCGGTTCGGCCTTGATGGCGGCCAGCCCCACGGGCTTTGGCATGGGCCCGATCGCGCGCATATCCACACAAACCCAGGATGAGCCCTCCTCCGCGGTCGGGTCGGGATAGGCTTCGCGCACTACTTCAACCACGCCCACAACCTCTTTCCCGATGTTGGAATGGTAGAAAAAGGCCAGATCGCCCAATTTCATGGCCATCAGGTTCTTCTTGGCCAAATGGTTGCGCACGCCCGTCCAGGGTTCCACGCCATTGGCGACCTGCTGGTCCCAGGAAAAGGCATCGGGTTCGGATTTCACCAGCCAGCGAGAAGCGGGCGCTTTGGTCCTGGCTGCTGGCATGGCGTTCCTCTATCCCCCGGCGCCGGATCGGGGCGCCTGACAAGCAGGTAACGCCAGACGCGTTGGGCTTCAATAAGCCAAGGTCGGGTTTTCGAAGCGGGGGGACTCCCTTGGCGACCCACCGCCCCCCATGTGAAGCTGGCAAGGAGGCAGGCGGGTGATTCCACCCGCTGGATAACTAGGCTAGTCTGACCATGTGGACACCAGAATGACAGCCAAAGCTGACAGCAGCCCGAGCGGTGCCGCCCCTGGCGCGCGTTCGCTGCACCGCTTTGCCAATCCCGGACGCTTCCTCCGCGCCTCGGCCAGGGTGCAGCTATGGCTCTGGGCGGCGGCGGCGATAGTGCTGGGGATAGGGCTGGTTTGGGGCCTTTTCCTTTCCCCGCCCGATTGGCAGCAGGGTGAGACGGTGCGCATCATGTATGTGCATGTGCCGATGGCTTGGCTCGCCATGGGTGGCTATACGGCGCTTGCAACCGCTTCCATCATGTCACTGATCTGGCGCCATCCCTTGGCGGATCTTTTCGCGCGCGAATTGTCGCCGGTGGGTGCGCTGGTGACAGCGCTTTGTTTGGCGACAGGCAGCCTTTGGGGCCGGCCCATGTGGGGAACCTGGTGGGTTTGGGATGCGCGGCTGACTTCCGTTTTGGTGCTGTTCTTCCTGTGGTTGGGCCATGCGGCGCTGACGCGCGCCTTTGAAGATCAGGAACGCGGCGCGCGGGTTGGGGCGATTCTGGCGCTGGTGGGCATTGTGAATATCCCGATCGTGAAATTCAGCGTGGATTGGTGGAATACGCTGCATCAGCCGGCTTCCGTCACGCGTTTTGATGCGCCAGGCATGCATGTGGATATCCTTTATCCGTTGCTGACCTGCGCGCTTGGCTTTTCGCTGCTGTTTGGCGCGGTGGTGCTGGCGCGCACGCGGGCCGCGGTGATGGAACGGCGCATCCGCGCCCTGCAATTGGCCCGCGCGCGGCGCGAGGAGGCTTTGGGCGCATGAGCCACGCATTCTTCATCACCGCTTCCTATGCGCTGGTCCTGCTTGGCTTCGGTGCTTTGGTTTTGGATGCGGCGCGCCGCCATGCCGCGGCCAAGCGCCTATTGGCGGAACTTGATCCGCGCGGAGACCGGCCATGACCCGCAAAAAGCGCCGGCTTTATGTTCTGCTGCTCTGCGGGCTTGGGCTTGGCAGCGCGACCGCGCTGACGCTGACAGC
>JADCEV010000138.1 GCA_020249865.1 Roseomonas sp.
ATCTTCGCGCCTGGATCGCAACCCAGGCTTTCGGCCGCCTTCAAGGTCCAATAGGGATCATACATCAATTCCCGCCCAACGGCGATCAGATCAGCGCGGCGTTCCTGCAAGATCGCTTCTGCCTGATCACCGGCGATGATCACACCAACCGCCATGGTCGCCACACCCGCATCACGCCGCACGCGTTCCGCATAGGGCACCTGGAAACCCGGCGGGCGCTCGGCACGGGTGCGCAGCGGCTGACCTGAATCATTGGCGCGGAAGGCAGGCGCACCTGAAACGCCACCAGCCGAACAATCCACCACATCCACGCCACGCGCCTTCAATTCCTTCGCCAGCGCAACGGAATCATCCAGGCTCCAGCCCTCAGCGGGGCCATCAACGGCGGAGATGCGGAAGAATAGCGGCAGATCGGCGGGCCAGGCCGCGCGCACGGCTTCAGTCACTTCAAGGGCAAAGCGCATACGCCCGGCAAGATCACCGCCATAGCGATCATTGCGCTTATTTGCGATGGGCGAGAGGAAGGCCTGAATCAGATACCCATGCGCGCCATGGATTTCCAATACACGAAACCCTGCCTTGGCAGCGCGCACGGCAGCGGCGGCAAAGGCTTGCACGGTTTCCTGAATTTTCGCTTCCGTCATCGCGGTTGGCGCATGCCAGCCAGGGCCAACCGGCTCCGCCGTCGGGCCGAAACACTCCCAAGGCGGCGAACCCGTGGCAGCATCTTCTGGGCGGAGCGGCGTGCTGCCCTTCCAGGGCGGCTGCACGGAGGCCTTCCGCCCGGCATGGGCAATTTGAATGGCCGGCACAGACCCAAAGCCGATGATGGCATCCACGATGGGGCGATAGGCTTCCACCTGCGCATCATTCCAAAGCCCGCAGCAGCCATGGGTGATCCGCCCTTCCGGTACCACCGCCGTCGCTTCGGTAAAAATCAGCCCCGCACGGCCCCGCGCCACAGCTGTTAAATGCGAAAAGTGGAAGCCATTCGCCAAGCCGTCCTTGGCCGAATACATGCAAAGCGGCGACAGAGCGACGCGATTTGGTAAAGTCACGGACCGTAGCGTGATGGGGGTGAAAAGCAGGGGCATGGTCATGCTGGGCTTCCTTGAGGGGTAGTTCGTGGCTAGTCTGAGCGCTCAAAGTCGGTCGTCAAGCCTTGCTGGATCGCCCCTCCATGGCTGCATGCCCAAAGAAGGACAGTCGGATGACAACAAGACGCGCTGCCCTTGCCGGGCTTCTTGCCTTTCCCGCCATTGCTTCCGCCCAGGAAGCATGGCCCGCGCGCAGCCTTCGGCTGATCTCGCCCTTCCCGCCAGGCGGTGCCGCCGATGTGCTGGCGCGCAATATGGCCGAGGAACTCACGCCGGCGCTCAGGCAATCCGTTGTGGTGGAAAATCGCACGGGCGCGGGTGGTTCGGTCGGTACGGAAGCGGTGGTGCGGAGTGCACCTGATGGTTATACGTTGCTGATGGGCTCCACCGGCCCGCTTGCGATCAATCCCGCATTGCTGCGCCTGGCCTATGACCCGGCGCGTGATCTGGTGCCGATTGCGATGATCTCCACGGTGGCTTCCGTTCTGGTGGTGCATCCATCCGTGCCGGCGCGCAATTTGGGCGAATTGCTGGCGATGGCGCGCGCCAAGCCCGGCGAATTGAATTACGGGTCAAGCGGCACGGGCAGCGCACAGCATCTTTTCATGGAATTGCTGAAGCAAATGACCGGTGTGGACATCACCCATGTGCCCTATCGCGGCACTGGCCCTGCCATGGTGGATACGATCGGCGGGCGGCTTTCCATGATGTTCGACACAATGCCAACCGCCCTGCCCCATATCCAGGGCGGGCGCGTGCGCGCCATCGCAGTCACCACCGCCCGGCGTGATCCTGCCTTGCCCGATGTGCCGAGCATCGCTGAGGCCGGTGTCGCCGGCTATGAGGGCATTGGCTTTTACGGGCTGATGGCGCCTGCGGGCACACCTGCCGCGATTGTTGATCGGCTGCATCGGGAAGTGAATGCGTCACTCGCCCGCGAAGCCTTCCGCGCGCGGCTGGTGGCGCAGGGCACTGAACCCGCGCCGATGAGCCAGGAGGCCTTTCGCGATTTCATCGCAACCGATCGCGAAAGATGGGCGCGCGTGATCCGTGATGGGAATATCCGCGTGGATTGATTAGCGCAGGTCGGCGAAACGTACTCACCGGGAGAAACCCATGATCCACCGCAGAACCCTCCTCGCCGCACCCGTGGCACTCGCCGCGTCCGGGCAAGCGACGGCGCAATCCGGCGCGGCATGGCCCATGGGCCGGCCCGTCAGGCTTGTCGTCGGCTTCCCACCAGGTGGCTCCGACGATTTCCTCGCGCGAACGCTCAGCGAACCTTTGGCGCGTGAATTGGGCGGTGCCACCATCATTGTGGATAATCGCCCCGGTGCCGGTTCCAACATCGCGGCTGAGCATGTCGCGCGCAGCGAAGCGGATGGCTACACTATTCTCCTCGGCGGCAATTTCACCCATGCGGTGAACCCGGCCATGTATCGTCGCCTGCCCTTTGATCCGATCAATGATTTTGCGCCGATCACGCGCGTGAGTGACCTGCCGCTGATTATCGCCGTGCGGGCTGATTCCGGCATCAATAACCTGGCTGATCTTGCGGCCCGGATGCGCGCGCAACCGGGGCGCTGGAATTACGCCACTCCCGGCATCGGCACGCCAAGCCATTTGGTTGGCGCCAAGCTTGCGAAAGTGACGGGGCAGGACATCACGCATGTGCCATTCCGCGGCGGGGCGCCTTCGCTGCAAGCGGTGCTGGCTGGCGATGTGCAAATCCTGGTCGGCACACCGCCTGTCGCCTTGCCGCAAATTCGCGCTGGCACGCTGAAGGCGCTCTCGCTCAGCACGCGCCTGCCCTCACCGGTCATTCCCGA
Source organism: Roseomonas sp. (assembly GCA_020249865.1). Lineage (GTDB taxonomy): Bacteria > Pseudomonadota > Alphaproteobacteria > Acetobacterales > Acetobacteraceae > Neoroseomonas. The sequence goes on from JADCEV010000138.1 coordinate 2,927, forward strand.
AGTGCCAGGCAGTGAAGCGGCGGGGCTGCCCGCGCTGGATATCACTGGCTGGTGGGGCGTTTGGACGGCAGCGCGCTTGCCCAACCCCATTCGCGACCGGCTGTTCAACGCCTTTCGTGCCGTGCTGGCGCAGCAAGCCGTACAGGCGCGCTTCGCCCAGGAAGGGCTGCAAGCGCTGCCGAGTGAAAGCCCGGAACAATTCGGCCGCTTCGTGCAGGCGGAAATGCCGATCTGGGCGGAAATCGTGAAGGATGCCGGCGCCACGGCGGATTGAAGCGCGCCCCCTACCCTTCCCCCACTGGGCGCCCCGTCACATGGCGCCAATGATGCCATAGCAACCGCGCCGCCATGGACCGCCAGGGCCGCCAGCCTTGGGCGATGACGGCCAATGCTTTCGGGCTTGGCCGCCCCGGCAAGCCGCGCAGCGCCGTAAGCGATGCGGCCAGTGCCAGATCGCCCGAGGGGAAGATATCCGGGCGATCCAGGCCAAACAGCAAATGCACCTCTGCGGTCCAGGGGCCGAAGCCCGGAATGGCAGCAATGGCGGCGATGGCCGCCTCGTCCGGCAGGGTGGCCAAGCCTTCCGCCGAAAGCCGCCCAACCGCAAAGGCTTCAGCCAGGGCGCGCGCATGCAGCAGCTTCGCCCGCGATAGCCCAGCCTGGCGCAAGACCTCATCGGTCAGCGCGAGCAGCCCATTGGGCGAGGTCGCGCCCGGCAGGCTGGCAAGCCGGCTCCAGATTGCCGTCGCTGCCTGATTGGAGATCATCTGCCCGCAAAGGCTCCGCAGCAGCCCAGGAAAGCCCGCTTCGCGCCGGCGCCAAGGCAGAACTCCGGCGCGTTCAGGAATAGAGGCAATCAGCGGGTCGCATTTTGCCAAGGCCATCAGGGCCTCAGCCGCCCAGGGGGGTGCATCGGACGCCAACACGCCGGTAATGCCGTTAGGCTTTGCCGCCACGCAATAAGGCCAGCTTGGCGAAGGAATTGCGCGGCGCTTCCTCATCACCCTCCTGCAAGCCTTCCGGCAAATGCGCCCCAGCTGCGCGGGGATAGGGGTTCAGCGAAAGCGACAATTCCTCGGCCAAGGCCTCGCCCAGATCGAAATGGCCGGTGGCGTCGGCTTCAATCTCGTCCGGCCCGTCCGGGTCTTCGGAAGGGGCGGCCTCGGGTGGCAGCACCACCAGGGTGAAGGGCTTGTCCAAATGCTCAGTGACCGGCTCAAGGCTGACGACGCAAAGCTGCACCGCCTCGGCCTTGAGGCGCCCTTCAAGCAGCAGCCCGCCGCCCGGATAGGGTTTGCGGGTGAAGCGGGCGCCGAAATGGCGCAAGGCTTCGATACCAAAGCGCTTGGCAAGGGCCGCGCATTCGGCAGGTGTAGCTTCCAACACTTCCGCAACACCCGCCTGGGGCGGTTCGGTCAGAAGCTGGCGGCGAGAGAATTCAGGCAGCATCACCAATGGCTTCCGGCGCCAGGAATTGCGCCTGCCCGGCCAGAAGCCGGGCGAAATCCTGGGTTTGCAGGTAATCCGCCTGGGCAAAGGCGATCCGCGCCAGGCGCAGCGCGGCGGGGCCGGCTTCTTCCTCCCGCCAGACATTGCGGGCCAACGCGGCGGCCATCGCGCCTTGGTCAGCCCCATCCAGCGCCGTTTCATAGGCCGTGGCGCGGCCATGAAAGGCTTCCCAAAGCCCACGCACGCGCTTGCCGACCACCAGATCACTCACGCCCATTTCGCGCAGATTGACATCCATATCGGAAAACATGGCGTCGAACACGGCCTGGGCCAAGGCGGGGCCGCGTTGATCGGCATCGCGCCTCAGGCGGCGCACCAGCAGCGCGGCGTGCAGATGGATCAGATCAAGCCGCCCTTCCACCGAATCGCGCACGCCAAGATCGGCGTAGAAATAGGGCGCGCGCGCGGCAGCAACCGCGGCGCCGTAAAGGGTGAAGCCCGCTCTTTCATGCGGCGGGCGGCGCAAGGCGCTGAGTAGACCCATTGATCCTTTTCCAAAGCCGGAAGCTAGCGGTTGACCCCAGAGGCTCAGCCTGTCTATCGAAGACCATGGACATGGGTCCGGAGCGGCGAATGGTCAATCTTGAACAGGGCGTCTTGGGCTGGGAACCGCGACATGGCTGAAGAATTGCGCGCCAAGCGCCGCATGAGCGCATTGATATTGCTTGCCGCGCTGGCATTGGGCGCCTGCGAAAAACTGGCCCCGCCCCCGGTGCCGCGCGGCAATCGCGTTGATTCGGAAAGGCTTAGCCAAATCACCAAAGGGGTGCAGACTCGCGGGGATGTGCTGGCGCTGCTGGGCCCGCCCACAGCGCGCGGCACCTTTGATGAGGAAAATTGGTTCTACATCAGCGGTCATACGCAGCTCATGCCCGGGCGTTACCTGGAATTGCGCGACCGGGTCGTGGTGGCGATCAGCTTTGATCGCCGCGGTGTGGTGCAGGATATCCGTCAATTGAGGCCCGAGGATGGGCGGGATGTCGGCATGGTATCGCGCGAAACCCCCGTGCCGGGGACCGAGCGGAACCTGATGCAGGCGCTATTCGGCAATATCGGCCGGCCGAGCCTTGGCGATGGCGCCACGGGCGGCATGAACAATCCGGCGCGCATGAACCGTCAATAACTACCGTCGCGCGGCGCTACTGCCCGCCCAGCAGGCGCGCTGAGAGGCTGGGCGCAAGCCCCTGGCTGATGCGCCCCTGGGGCGGGGCATAGGAACCGCTCTGCGCCCTGGGCGGGTTCAAGGCCACCAGCGCTTCCGCAAGCTTCACGCCGCAACGAATACCATCAAACAAGGGCAAGGCCGCGCGGCCTGCCAGGCGCTGATCAAAGCCCGCCATTGCCGCGCCGGCCAGCACCACCGAATCAGCGCCCTGCGCTGCCAGCCCCTCCACCGCGATGCGGAGTTTTTCCGCGACCCCTTCGGGATTGGCCAGCGCCTCGGGCGGGGTTGCATCCAGCCCGGCCAAAGCTGCCAGCCGCGCTGCAAGCCCGTGGCGCCCGATCAATTCGCGGTAGGGCTCCACATTACCAAAGGTGATCAGGCCAAAGCGCCCGCCCATCATGCAGGCGGTCAGCGCCGCCGCTTCCGTCATGCCAAGCACCGGGCAGGGCATCATCTGCCGCGCCGCATCCAAGGCCGTGTCGAAACTGACCGCGAGCAACACCGCATCAACCTTGCCGGCATATTCGGCCAAGGCTTCTAGCAGCGCATGGCCGGCAATGACATTTTCCACCCGTGTGGCAATAACCGAAGGGCCGAAGCGCGGCGTGGCGCCAATGATCTCGGTGCCCGGCGCGGCGGCGGCACGCGCCACCGCGGCGCAGGTTTCGGTAATGGCTTCGGTTGTATTCGCATTGGCAACCAAAAGGCGCATTGGTCTCGGTCTCCGTTTCAGTGCAGCTTAACAGCAAGCCCCTTCCCTGCCGAGTTGCCCCCTTGCCCTAAGCGGCGCGGCGCCGCAGGCTTCAGGCGTGATCATTCCCGCGATACGGAGACACTATGCCTGACGCCACCGCCGCCCTTGCGCTGCCTTTTGACGCCGATGAGATCCTGGCCCGCCTGATGCGCTGGGCGGCCTGCGAAAGCCCAACCTTCGATGCGGGCGCGGTCAATCGCATGATGGATTTGGCATCCCGCGATTTGGCGCTGCTGGGTGCACGGATTGATCGCATTCCGGGGCGCATGGGGCTTGGCGATTGCGTGCGCGCACGCTTTCCGCATGATGCGGGTGATGCTGCGCCCGGCATTCTGGTGATGGCGCATCTGGATACGGTGCATCCCATTGGCACACTCGAAAAACTGCCGATCCGGCGGGAAGGCAATCGCTGCTATGGCCCCGGCATTCTGGACATGAAGGGCGGCACGGTGTTGGCGGTGGAAGCCATGCGCCAGATCATCGCGGCCAAGATCAAAACGCCGCTGCCAATCACGATCCTGCTGACGAGCGATGAGGAAATCGGCAGCCCTTCCACGCGCGACCTGATCGAAGCGGAAGCGGCGCGGCATAAGTTTGTGCTGGTGCCCGAACCGGCGCGGGCCGATGGCGGCGTGGTGACCGGGCGCTACGCCATTGCGCGCTTCAACCTGAAGACCACGGGTAAGCCTTCCCATGCCGGCGCAAGGCTTGCGGAGGGGCGGAGTTCGATCAAGGAAATGTGCCGCCAAATCCTGGCAATTGAGGACATGACGACCGAGGATTGCACCTTTTCCGTGGGCGTTTTGCATGGCGGGCAATGGGTGAATTGCGTCACGACAACCACAGAAGCCGAGGCGCTTTCCATGGCCAAGCGCCAGGAAGACCTTGATGCCGGGGTCGCGAAAATGCTGGCGCTGCGGTCTTCCACCAATGATGTGCAGTTGGAAGTGACGCGCGGCGTCACGCGACCCGTTTGGGAGCCTGATGCGAAGGTGATGGCGCTTTATCGCCATGCGCGGGAGATTGCGCAGGCCATTGGCTTTGACATCAATCACCAATCAAGCGGCGGTGGTTCGGATGGCAATTTCACCGGCGCGCTTGGCATCACCACTTTGGATGGGCTTGGTGTGCAGGGCGCCATGGCGCACACCCTTGAAGAACATGTGCTGATTGATAGCCTGGTGCCGCGCGCCAAGCTGATGGCGGGGCTGCTGACGACGTTGAATTAGCCGCGCATCAATTCCAGCAAATTATCATCCGAGGCCGGGCGCGACCCGACCTCACATTCATGAATCATCGTAACCAGCCGCGCGATGGTGGGGCAGGCAACGCCATGGCGCGCGGCAATGCCAAGGACAGGCGCGATTTGCGCATCCACTGGCGTGCGGCGGCGGCGCACCCATAAATCACGCCAAATGCCGGAATGGGTTTTCGCATTGGGACGGTTGAATTCTACCATCGCAGCGACGGAAGCGGCTGCCGCAGCCTCCTCGGCGCCGGGGACAAAAGCCGCCGGGTCAAAGCCATTGAAGCCGCGCACCGCAACACCTTCGGCGCGCGCTACCGCCACGGCTTCCTGACCAAGGCGCCGCCAGAGCGGCAGCAATTCCGGCCGCGCCAGCGCATCGGCAATGCCTTTCTCGCCCAGCGCCTGTGTGTAAAGCATGGAGCTATAGGCGATCTTGCCCCACAGATAGCCCCAAATATTCTCGGTCATGATCGCATCGGGTTCAAAATGATCGCGCAGCATGCGATGCAGCGCGGTCAGACGCGGCGTGATCTCACCGGTCAATTCGCCAAGCACCAGCGCGCCGCGCCCGCCATAGATGATGCGCCCCGGCGCCAGCCAATCGGCGCTGAAATTGACAAAGCAGCCAATGGTGCGCGCCTCACCCAAAATCGGCGCGATCAAGGCCTCACAAAGCCCGTTCTGCAGCGACACGACATAGCCATCAGTTGCCAGATGCGGCGCAATGGCGTGGCAGGCGGCTTCCGTATCCTGCGCCTTCACACAAAGCAGCACGCGGCGGAACTGGCCCTTCAGAGTCTCCGGCGTATAGGCGGGCGCGACGATCCGGTGCGCATCAACCGGGCCTTCTATGGTAAGGCCAACCGCCGGGTCGCGGATCGCGGCGACATGATCCTCGACAATATCCACGAACACCACGGCATGGCGCGCACGCACCAGGGCAGCACCGACTGTGCCGCCAATCGCACCCGCGCCCCAGATCAGGATCGGGCCATGATCCACGGCGTCACGGATGGCGCGCTGTTCGGCTGCACTGGTCATGGCAATCTCCTTGAGCACGCAGGCTGCCGCAAAGCGCCATCCCTTGCCAAGGCCATGGCAAGGCAGCAGGGTGGTTGCGCACCTATTCGCGGAATCGCGCGCTTGCCCCTGACCCATCCCTGCCGACCATGACGCCGCGCTGGAACAGCCTGCCGGGCAATTTGCGCGGCGCGGTGTTGATGAGCCTGGCTGCCATGCTCTTCGCCGGGGAGGCGCTCGCGATCCGCTACATGAATGAACGCGGCATTCCAACCGCGATGCAGCTTTTCGCGCGGTCCTTCGGGCAATTGCTTTGGGTCACGCCCTTGCTGCTGCAAACCGGGCTTGCGGTTTTCAAGACCAATCGGCGCGGGCTGCATATCATGCGTGGCGCGGCCAGCCTGCTGACCTGGGGTTTTTACTTCCTGTCCTTTGTGTTCCTCGATCTCGCCACCGCCACCGTGCTGTCCTTCACCAATGTCATGTTCACCACGCTGCTCGCTGGGCCGGTCCTGAAGGAACATATCGGCACGGCGCGCTGGATTGGCACCATGGCAGGGTTTCTGGGTGTGGTGCTGATGCTAAGGCCGGGGGCAGAGATTTCCTTCATCGGCGTGGTGCTTGCGCTTGCTTCAGCGGCCAGTTGGTGCGGCATCACGCTCACCAGCCGCATGCTGGCGCAAACCGAACCGAATGAAACCGTGCTGGCTTGGGTGGGCGTGGTGACCAGCCTGGGCATGCTGCCCTTTGCCATTTCCGCCTTCACGCCGGTCAGCGCTTTTGACCTGCTGTTCCTGCTGGCCTTCGCCATCACCACGCCTGGCATCATCTGGCTGCTGACATCCGCCTATCGCGCGGGGGAAGCCTCGGCAGTCGCGCCCTTCCAATATCTGCGCTTGCTGCCCGTGGTTGGCTTTGGCTGGATTTTCTTCGGCGAGGTGCCCGATCCCTGGACCTGGCTTGGCGGAGGCATCATCCTGGCCGGCGCGCTGGTCATCACCATTGCCGAGACGCGCCGAAAGAGCTGAGCGGAGGAAATCATGGCCGACCCCATCGCGGCGGATCGCATCGAAATCACGGTGCTGGTGGATAATGTCACGGATAGTCTTTCCTCGACCCCGAGTTTCGTGACGCGCGAATGGGATCGGCTGCGACGCCAGGGCATGAAGCGCACCATGGGTGGCGCGCTCTGCTGCGCCAATCACGGCCTCGCTTTGGTGGTGCGCGCTGAGATCGGCGGCACATCCCGCACCTTGTTGTTTGATGGCGGCCCGGTGGATTACGCGGTGGAACGCAATGGCACGCGACTTGGCGTGGATTTCGCGGCGATTGAGGCCATGGTGCTCTCGCATGGCCACTGGGATCATGCCGGCGGTCTGCCCAAGGCGATTGAAATGACGCGCGCGGCCAATGGCGGGCGCGCCGTGCCGCTATATCTCCACCCCGGCATGTTCCGCGAACGCGGCAGCCGCCAGCCCGATGGCGGGGTTTTCCCCATGGACCCTGTACCTCCACCCGCAGGTTGGGAAGCGATGGGCGCCACCCCCGTTGTGGTGCGCGAGGAACACATCATCGCCGATGGTTTTTATGTAAGTGGCGAAATCGCGCGCACCACGCCTTATGAAACCGGCCTGCCCGGCCAGGTGGCGCGCGATGATGAAAACACGCCCTGGCAGGCGGATGAATGGCTGACGGATGAACGCTTCATGGCAGTGCATCTGCGCGGCAAGGGGTTGATCGTGTTTTCAGCCTGCTCCCACACCGGCATTGTGAATGTGCTGCATGCCGCGCGGCGGCGCTTTCCCGATGTGCCGCTATATGCCGCGATGGGCGGGTTTCATTTGTCCGGCATCAATGAACGCGTGATCCCTGAGACTGTGCGTGATCTCGGCAGCTTTGGTCTGACCTATCTTTTTCCCGCGCATTGCACTGGCTGGCGCGCGGTGAATGCGCTGGAACGCGCATATGGGGAAGCGATGGTGGTGCCTGCGGCAGTCGGCAAAACCTTCACCCTTTCTGCGTAACGCAACATGACCCTGGCCCTGCAGGCGCTGCCGCTGCTGCTGTTGATCGGGCTATTGTTTTCCGGGCGCGTGGCACCCGTGCCGGCGGTATTGGCGGCGCTTGCGGCGGCCATCCCTGCCGCTTTTGTTTCGCTGCCGGACAGCATCGGTTTGCCCGGCTTCCTCGCCGAGCAAATCCTGCGCGGCGCCTATCTGGCCTTGCAGCCCATGGGCGTCGTTCTGGCCGGGCTGTTGTTCCACGCAGCGGTTTCGGGGACCGAGGCAAGCAAGGCCACAGAAGCGGCAACGCCGCGCCGCATCTTTATCGCGACCTTGCTGGCGGGCTGCTTCCTGGAAAGTGTCACGGGTTTTGGTGTCGGTGCGGTGTTTGCGCTGGCGAGTTTGCGCGGCATGGGGATTATTGGCGCGCCGGCCGGCGCCATGGCGCTGCTCGCCCTATGCCTTATCCCCTGGGGCGGGCTTGGCCCCGGCACGCTGCTGGGTGCGGCACTCATCGGCCAGCCAGCGCAGGAAGTTGCGCGCATCACCGCGCTGCCCAATGCGCTTTGGCTTTTGCTGCTGGGCCCGGTGCTGTGGCGGCTTTGCAGCACGGCGGGGCTTGCCGTGCCCGCGGCGGAAAAGCGTGCGCAAATGGCCTATCTGCTGGCGGTGGCGGCGCTGCTTTTCGGTTGCCATTGGCTGCTGCCCTTTGAGGTGATTGGCGTCATCGCCACCGGCCTGCCCCTGGTTTTCGCGCTGTGGCGGCTTGCCCCGCAGCAGGATGGCGCTGCCTGGCGGAAGGCCATGGCGCGCTTGGCTCCCTATGCAATGCTGACGGTCGCCCTTTTGGCGGCGCGCGCTGTGCCGAACCCGCCCGCCTGGCAGCCCTTCGCCGATTTGCCCGCCTTTCCGATCACCCATGTCTCGCTTGTGCTGGGCCTGGTCGCGTTATTGCTCCTGGCACGCCGTGCCGGAGCGCTTGGCCTGGCGCAGGGGGCGCTGAAACGCGGCGCAAGGCCGGCGCTGATCATGCTGCTTTACGTGCTGCTCGCGCGCTGGATGGGCGAAAGCGGCGCGACCGCTGCCCTCGCACGAGAAGCCGCCGCCGCGCTCGGCCCGCTGGCGCCTTATGCCGTGCCGCCGCTTGGGCTGATGGCAGGGATCGTGACGGGCACCAATGTCGGGTCCAATGCGGCGCTGATGCCCGTGCAATACAAGCTTGGCCTGGCAGCCGGGCTGCCGCCGGTGCTCGCCCCGGGCGTGCATAATTTTGTCGGCGCGGCGGGGGCGGGCATGTCCTTCGCCGTGACTGCCATGGTTTGCGGCTTGCTCGCCGATGGCACCAAGCCTGTCCAGCTTTGGCGGCTGTTGTGGCCATCGCTCGCGGCGGTGCTGCTGCTGGGCTGTGCAGCGATGGCCTTCTTGTCTTGAGGGCTTGCATCCGGCGCCAAGGCCGCACAGTTTGGGGTTAAGAAACTTAAGGGAGGCTAGCTATGCCGCACTTCACCCGCCGTTCTGCCTTGGCGCTTTCCGCCGGCATTCTGGCCGCGCCGGCCGTTCATGCCCAGGGTGCCTTTCCGAACAAGCCCCTGCGCATCATTGTGCCCTATCCGCCGGGTGGGGTGACCGACATCATGGGGCGCCTGGCTGCCGAAGCCATGGCGCGGCATTTGGGCCAGACCATTGTGGTGGAAAACCGCGCCGGTGCCGGCGGCAATATCGGCGCCATGGCCGCCGCTCAGGCCGAGCCCGATGGCTACACCCTGTTCCTTGGCACCATGGCCACGCAAGGGGTGAACCCCATCCTGTACCCCGATCCGCGCTTTGACCCGCGCAGGGCTTTTGTTGGCGTTGGTATGATGGCGGATATGCCCAATGTCATGTCCTGTCTGCCGCGCCGTTACAATCCGGCCAATGCGCGCGAAGCCATCGCGCGGGCCAAGGCCGAACCGGGCAAAATGACCTTCGGTACCGTCGGCAATGGGTCTTCGGCGCATCTGTCCTTGGTGCTGCTCGAAAAGCTTGCCGGTCTTGATTTTGTGCATGTGCCCTATCGCGGTTCTGCGCCTGCGGTTGCGGCCATGTTGGCCGGCGATCTTGATTTGCTGTTCGATGCTTCGGCCACTTCCGCCCCGCATATCCTGCAGGGGTCCATGAAGGGGCTGGCCGTTACCATGGATCGGCGGATCGGCAGCCTGCCCAATACCCCGACCCTTCAGGAAGAAGGGGTCGCCGGCTATCATTTGAGTGTCTGGAATGGCGTTTTTACCCAATCCCGCGTCCCCGCCCCGATCCTGGCCCGCCTGCAGGATGCCTTCAACAAGGCGATGGATGAGGCGATGCTGAACCGCCTGCGCGGGCATCATACCGAACCCCTGCTGATCCCGACCGCTGAGTTGCAGCCCTGGCTGGACCGCGATGCGGAACGCTGGGGTCAGGTGGCACGTGACAGCGGCATCAAGATTGACTAACCGGGATTTTGGCTTCACCGGGGGCCGCGTTCAACAACAACCAACCAAAAGTCAAGGAGACATCATGTCCATATTTCGTCGCATGACGCTGGCTGCTGGCCTGGCAGCACCGCTTTTCGCCCTGCCCGCCTTGGCGCAGACGCAAATCACGGTGCAGCATGCCCTGCCGCCCAATAGCCATACCGGCGTCAGCGCCAGCAGCTTCAAGGAAAGTTTTGAACGGCTCACGAATAATCGTTTTCGCGTCAATACCCAGCGCAATGACAATGAACGCGAGATGATTGAAAGCGTGCAGATCGGCACCATCGATTGCACCTTCACTTCCACAGGTCCGGTTGGGAACTTCGTGCCGGAAGTGCGGATTTTCGACGTGCCCTTCCTGTTCCGTGACACGGCGCATGCACGTGGCGTACTGGATAGCGAAATCGGCCAATCCGTGCTGGCACGTTTCACCGCGCGTGGCCTGGTGGGCGTGATCTGGACTGAAAATGGCTTCCGCCATTTGACCAATTCGCGGCGTGAAGTGAATGCGCCGGCGGATTTGCGCGGCCTTAAGGTGCGCACCATGGAAAACCAGGTGCATATGCGCGCCTTTTCAACCCTCGGCGCGCTGCCGACGCCCATGGCCTTCAGCGAGTTGATTCCAGCCTTGCAGCAGGGCACGGTGGATGGCCAGGAAAACCCGATTTCCGTGATTGTGGCCAACAACATCAATCAGGTGCAGCGCTTCATGACGCTGACCAACCACGTCTATTCGCCTTCCGTGATGATCTGCAATCCGGGTATGATCGGCCGGCTTTCTGCCGCTGATCGCGCCCTGTTCCAGGAAGCCGCGCGCGCCGCGCAAAAGGCCAATCGGGACCGTGTGTCGGCCGATGACGCCAGCGGCGTTGAGGAACTGCGCCGCCGTGGCATGACGGTGGTGACGCAGGTGGATACCGCTGCCTTCCAGACCGCGCTCGCACCTGCCTTCGCGGAATGGGAACGCACCTTGGATGCGGCGACGCTGCGGCGCATTCGCGATTGGAAGCCGAACTGATCAGCGTTTCTGTCAGCGCCTGATGGACATGGTTTTATCAGGCGCAAATCTCTATATGGCGCGCTTCGCGCGCCATTTTTAGAGCAGATCACGTTCAGATGGAAAATCTGAACGTGTGAAGATGCTCGAAAAACAACGAGGTAGAGCGGGTGGCGTGAACACATGTGAACGCAACACGCTCTAATGGGATGGCGCGATGAATGCGATGAATATCCTGCCCTTGCAGGTCACCGCAGCAGCGACGCTGCTGGCACTGGTGTTGGCCTTCTGGCTCAAGACAGGCGATGGCCTACGCGCCAGGCTGCGCGCCGGCGTGCTGACGCTGGATAGGATCGGCAGCACCATCGCCGCCATCCTTGCCTGCCTTGCCCTTGCGGTCGCGGTATTTGCCGGGCTCTGGCAGGTCGTGGCGCGGTTTGCGACCGAAACGCCTTCCGTCTGGTCCGAAGCCCTGGTGCGCACCGCGCTGATCTGGATGGCCTTTATTGGGCTTGCGGTGGCGCTGCGCGCTGGCGCCCTGGTTTCGATTGACATTGCCCATCGCCTGTCGCGCGGGCTTTTGCGCCATATCCTGGAAGGGATTTCACTGGCGAGCATTCTGCTCATGCTCGGTGTCATGTTCTGGTTCGGCTGGACCATGGCTGAGCGCGTGAAATTCCAGGAAATGGCGGGTCTGGAGGTTTCCATGGCCTGGGGCTATGCCGCCATCCCGATCGGCGCGGTCTTCGCCATGCTGGGTTCGATTGCCCATTTCCTCGATAGACGCTCTGAAGAATTGGAGTCCGCGGTATGAGCGGTACCATGCTCACCGTCATGCTGGTGCTTTTTGCCGCCAGCATTCCGGTTGCCGTCGCCATCGGCCTTGCCGCCATCATCGGCATTCATGGCTTCACAAGTTTCCCGCTGGTCGTGGTGGCGCAGCAGCTTTTTGTTTCGCTCGATCGCTTTCCGCTCGCCGCCATTCCCTTTTTCATCCTGGCAGGCAACCTCATGGAAGTGGGGGGCATTTCGCGCCGGCTGGTGGAATTTGCACGCTCCATCGTGGGCGGCATTCAGGGCGGGCTGCCGGCGACCTGCGTGATCACCTGCATGATCTTTGCCGCCATCAGCGGCAGCAGTGTTGCCACCACCTTTGCGATTGGCGCCATCATGATCCCCGCCTTGGTGCGCGCGGGCTATCCGGTGCCCTTCGCCGCCGCCTTGCAGGCCACCGCGGCTGAGCTTGGCGTCATCATCCCGCCCTCCATCCCCATGATCCTTTATGG
>JADCEV010000139.1 GCA_020249865.1 Roseomonas sp.
AAGGCCTCATCCACCAGATAGCAGTCAAAATCCACGGCCAGGGAGACAGCGAGCGCGAGCCTTGAGCGCATGCCGGAGGAATAGGTCATTATGGGCATGCGAAGGTATTCGCCAAGTTCGGAAAAATCAGCGACAAACTCGGTTATCTTCCCAACGTCTCGCCCGTAAAGGCGGGCAATAAAACGCGCATTATCGGCCCCTGAAAGCCGACCATCAAAGCCAGCCGCCATACCTATCGGCCAGGAAATGCCCATTGACCGCGTGATCTGACCACTGTTTGGGGCTTCAACACCGCCCAGCATGCGCACAATCGTGGACTTGCCGGAACCATTTCTCCCGAGAATGCCAATCTTCTCGCCGCGCGCTATCGTGCCGTAAGCACCCTTCAGCACGGTCTTGCGGCCTTCCCTGGTTGGGTAATACTTGTGCACATTGATGAGCTCGATACCCATGGCGCTGTCTATTCCAACCCAAGGCGCCGACGCGTGATGCGCAGCGCGGCAAGGCCAAGCAAATGGGTCACAAGGATCCAGACAGCCACATAGAACAGGTCATAATGGGCATAAAAGCGTGAACCGAACTGGCCATCACGCATCAGTTCAAAAAGGTGCACCGTCGGAACGTATAAGGCAAGCTCCTGGAGCCAATCAGGCAGCCACTCGACCAGAAAAAACATCCCGGAAGCAGGCAGGACTAAATAGGTAAAGGCATGGACACCACGCTCCATGCCTTCCATGAATTCGGTTGCCGCTGCGAATATAAAGGCCAAACCTTGACTGAGCAGTGTCATCCCAATCAGGGCGAGAATGATCTTGGTCGGATCCTCAACCATCTCGCCGTTGACTGCGAAAAGCGCCAGCAAAAAAACCAGCATGACACCGCTACAGGAAATGGTCTCGATAATGTGGCGAGCGAAGAAAATATCAGGCAATGTTACCGTTCGATGATAAAGCAAATTCATGTTGGACGGAATAGCAACCGTCGCTCGATTAACCACACCACGAAAAATGAAATACATGATATAGCCAATTGCAAAGAATTCAAAAGGACCGAACTGCGCCGGATAATCCCTTAGGGAATGCACCAATCCGATGGCACCGCCAAGGAGCAGTGGTTCAAAAAACAGCCAAACGTACCCGTAGTAATGGCGCCCAAAGCGCGAGTGCAATTCCCGAATGATCAACGCCCCGATGACGCGGCGCTGCATGCGCGCCCCGCGCAGAACAAGCGCCGCTTCATCCCGGAAGCCCATCACCGACCCGCCGTTTGCGCAATCAGGGGCCGCGCTTCGATCCAGCCTGCCCCGGCACGACAAAAGAGCCGCAGGCTATCCCCGCTGCGCTGGGTTACCCTTACTTCACGGCATTCACGCCCGCTTGCCGCCGCATATTGGCGCACCAGGCGCAACGTCGCGGTTTCATTGCTATCCGCAAGGAATATCTGGGCCTGAGCCTGAGCAGGCGGATCGGCTGCAAAGGCAGCGATGGGATCCAAAATGGGCCTTGCCGGCGCCATCGCGGTATCGCCACCCACACTGGCCCCGCCACCGCAGCCGGCCATCGGCAGCACGGCAAGCGACATGATGACCAACCGGCTCAACTGGCTTCCCGGAAAGCCCCCCCTGAACATGCGATGATCCTCCAGTATTCGACCCACAAATAGACTTAGAAATCTAATTGTACGGATTAATACTAGTGCCTAACGCCCTAATGCAAACATAATTTTTGCCTCAGCAATTCATCTCGTCCGACAGGCCAAGCACAGGCTTGGCTGCGGGGACATGCACAACGCCTCAACGCCCGGTCCGGCGGTTCGCGCAGAGGGGCATCGCCCGTCCATGCGGCATCTTGGCCTCATTGGCCCTTCACCCATTGCTGCTGGCGAGGCTTTCCGATCGCGGAGTAAAGCCTAGGAGTTTCCGGGTTCAGACGCCGGAAGGGGAAGGTTGATCAGCCCACGATCCAGCCTGTCCACGGTGGCCTCAACCGCCGCCAGACGGCCTTCACGCCCGAAATAGACACCGCGCACCATATAGGCGGCAGAGAGCAGGGCGAAAGCCGCATCACGCAAAGCGGCATCAGGCGCCTCGGCTTTGGTCCAGAAATCCTCAAGCGCTCCCTGGAAGGCCAGACCCGGCACGTTGAACACGGACTGGCCCAAAAGCTTCACCGGCTTGTCAAGGGCAAGCGCTCGGGAGGCAGCGGTGCTGTTTACGGTGATCATCCCTTGCGCCGCCGAAAGCATCGCGTCCAAATCGCCGCGCGGCGCCACATGGACACGCCGCTCCACCCCAAGCTTGCGCGCCATGGCCGAAATGCGCCTGGGCCAATTCTGCGCGCAAGGATCAAGCGGATGCAGCTTGACCAGCAACGCCGCATCCGCCGGCGCATGGGCCGCAAAGGACGCCATGGCTTCCTGTAGCGCAGCACCCATGCTTGGGAAGGAAGAATAGGCACGCAGGGAAAAATCATTTTGAATCTGCATCGCAAACACCCAGAAGGCAACGCGACGCGCCATCAGGTCAGTCAGAATTCTTGCCGAACGCCGGTTTTCACTGGGGCGAAGAAGCAGGCGAAGCCCAATCCCCGCATAGGTCACCAGGGGATGTATCAGCTCGTGATTCCTGAAATGGCGGAACCGAAAAGGGAACAGCAGGCAAGCATGATAGGCGATGTCCCAAAATGCCTGACTTGGGAAATGATCCGCGAAACATTGCCTCAGATCGGCAAGGCGAAGGCCCTTTGCCTCCCGCAGGATTGTTGCAGGATCGCGCGGAAAAAGGCTCTCCCGACCTGTGCCATCGCGTTCCAGAATAATCCAATCGGGACGCAGATATCCCCATTCCGTGACCGTTACGGCCAGGCCGCGAGCCTTGGCTGCGGCTATCGCCTCCTGGTGATAAAACCGCTGTTCACCAAGCAGCACCAGATCACTGATCGCCTGCTGATCAAGAAATGCCTCTATCCAGCGCCTCCACGCCTCTGGCTTGTCGGAGAAGTCAACACCGCCAGGGCCGCGCCAAAACAGCCTATCCCCCAGATTCAGGTTGATCCGAAACACCTCATGGCCGTGCTGGCGCAAGCCCGCTGCGACCTCGGCAAAAAAGGGTGATATGGGTCCTTGCAGAAACAAGAAACGGCGCTTGCCCGGCGATGCTTCATTGAGGCGCTTCACAATTTCTTCCATCGCATTTCAGTATCGCGCAATCAACATGACGATTCCAACCGATCACGCCCAGGATATTCTTCAGCGTGTCTTCCACGTTCCAGGCACGAATGGCCTCCGGCAAGGCGGCATGGCGGAAGGCGTAGCCGGTCTGCCCGCCAATTTCGACCCTTGGGTGGCGCTTGGCCAAATGCATTTGTTCGGTCATGCCGGGTGTCGGGATCAGGATCGCGTCCTGACGCAGAACCACAAGATCCATGATCGTGGTATAGCCCGCCCGCGCGATAATGGCGTGCGCGCGATTCATGTAATCATCCCGCTCGGCACCCAGCACAAAATCCTGACGCTTGACCCTATCCGGCCAGGCAGCCTCATGCCCCATGCTTCCCGCAATTGACACGATCTCCCGCGCCTCATGCTCATGCGCAAGCCGGGCAATCCAGGCCTCCCACGCGGCCTTCGGCCCTTTGAGGAAGCCGCCCGTGATGAAAAGCAGGTCTATATTCTTCTCGGCAGGCTTGAAGTGCGCCGAGGAAAGATGCCCGACATAGGCGGGCTTGAGGAGCGCCGCGATCCAGTTATGCGAAAGCCGCCCCGCCAGACAGGCCTGCGCTGAGGCAAAATCCGGCACCAGCACCCGATCAAACCGCCGCAGCAGATTGAGCTGCACCAAATCGGCCATAAGCTGAAATGGCCGCAACAGGCGCGGCATGATAAACCTGATCTGGTGGCATATCAAAAAGGACGGAACACCCGGCGCATGAAAGCCAAAGCGCCCATCGGTGACAATCATGTCGGGTCGGATTTCGGCAACCAGGCTGTTGGTGAATGCCCTTTCAAGCCGCAACCTTTCTGTCAGCCCAAGCAAATCCGCCAGGAAATACCCGTAATGCTCAGCGCCCTCCCCACGCTGTAAGGGCGGGTAATCGGGGAAGGATCTGAATTCAACCGCTTCATGGCCGACAAGTTCGCGGCGCAGCGCGGCAAGGGCATCGCCATCACTGACAATGGTCATCCTTGCCCCATCCGCAAGCAGGCGTCGGATCAATGGCAGGGACCGCTGGACATGACCAAAGCCCATGGCGCTGACCGCAAAAAGAACGCGGCGGGGCCTCAGGCGCGCTTCATCGCCGCTTGCCGGTCTGCTCAAGCCCCCCTCACCTGCCGATGCGCCCAAGCCTTACCGCTGAGACCAGGGCGTGACCTGCCAAAGCCGGCGATACTCCGCTTCCTGGCGGCGCAAGCGTTCAAACCAGGCATCGCCGGCTTCATAGGCGGGCTCTGTGAAGCGACCTTCCAGGATTTTCACGAATTCAGGATCGCGCGCGATATCGGCGGTGGCTTCGCGCAGGCGCTGGACAATCGCGGGCGGCGTGGCCGCCGGCATCACCAGGCCGCGTTCTGATGCCATTTGCACCGGAAAACCCAGTTCCATCAGGGTTGGCACATCCTGGCGGAAGCGGCTGCGCGTGGCCCCACCCTGGGAAAGCACGCGGAGCTTATCGGTATTTGCGGTGACCGGTCCCAGATTGAGCCCCATGCTATCCACCTGCTTACCAAGGACCGCGGTACGGAGCTGGGGATCACCCTGAAAGACCACATGCACAAAACGTGTCCCCGTCGCGGCCTGCAGCAGCACCAATTGCAGATGATCATCCGTCCCCACACCAGGTGAGGCATAGGTGATGGTATCCGGCCGTGCCCGCGCCGCCGCCAGCAGGTCAGCCAGCGTCCGATAGGGGCTTTCCTCATGCACCGTGATGGCGGAAGGATCGGTCACCAGATTGCCGATGCCCACGAAATCATCCAGCTTGAATTGCGCCGTCCTTTCGATTGGAATGGTGAGCAGGCCCGGCATATTGGTGGTGCCGATGGTATGCCCATCAGGGCGCGCGCGCGCCACGGCGGCCAGGGCAACCTCACCACCCGCGCCGGGGCGATTCACCACCACAACCGAACCGCCAATGCGCTTTTCAAGGGCCGCCGCATAGCCGCGCGCGTCAAGATCCGTCGCCCCTCCGGCCGTAAAGCCAACGATGATTTCAATCGGCCGGTCCGGCCAGCGCGGCTGCGCCAGGGCAGGTGCCGCCAGCAGCGCGCCTGCTGAGGCCAAAAGACCGCGACGTTGGATTTTCATGACATCCTCCCGTTTTCTTTCCATCCGAAGCTTCTGGATGGTGAAGCCCTGCCCAAAACCGGCATTCTGAGCCGATCATGACCGAGAGCGCGCGCCAACGCTACCCTGTCGGCAGCCAGACGCTCACCCTGGTGCCAAGCCCCTCCGTGCTTTCAATCGTGAGCCTTCCGCGATGGCGCATGATGATATGGCGCGTGATGGCAAGCCCAAGCCCGGTGCCGCCCTTATGGCGCGATCTGGCGCCATCCACGCGGTAAAAGCGTTCGGTCAGACGCGGTAGATGGTGCTTGGCGATGCCCGGACCATCATCGGCCACGCTCAGCAAGGCGCCGGGGCGTGCTGTCCCATCCTCTGCCGCAGCCGGCGTGAGCGTGATGGTGATCAAGCCGCCTTCACGGCCATGATTGATGGCATTTTCCAGGACATTGCGGATCACCTGCGCCACCTGATCCGCATTGGCCGGCCGCGCCACCAGACCTTCTGCCACATCAAGCGTGAGGCGCATGTCGCGCCGATTCAGGAGCGGCGCCAAAGCCTCCGCTTCCGCACGGGTGATCATGGCGAGTGGCGCTTCACCGGTCGGGGGCTGATGTTCCTCCATTTCAATGCGCGAAAGGTTCAGCAAATCATCAATCAGCCGGCGCATCCGCTCCCCCTGCTCGGCCATGATGCCAAGGAAGCGCTGCTGCGCCGCCGGATCATCAGCGGCGGGGCCGCGCAGCGTTTCAATGAAGCCCAACAAACTGGCGAGTGGGGTGCGCAATTCATGGCTCGCATTGGCGACGAAATCGGCGCGCGTGCGTTCAATTGCTGCCTCTCGGCTGCGATCAATCAGCAGAATCAAAAGCCGCCCGCCATCGGCAAGCGGCGGGTCAAGCGGCACGACGCGGGCCGAGACCTCTCGCGGCAAAGGCACGGGCAGATGGAGCTCCACCGTGGTGGAATGGCCCTCGGCCAGGGCGTCATCCATGGCGACGGCCAGCACGGGATGGCGGAGCAGCGCCGCCGCATCCGGCCCCTGCCCCGCCGCTTCCGGACCCAGCATTTGCCGCGCGGCGGGGTTGGCGCGCAGCACGGCACGTTCGGCCGAAAGCAGCAGCACGGGTTCGGGCAGGTTTTCCAGGATGGCGGCATCCGCCCGGCGCAGTCTTTCCAGAAGCGCGCCCTGTTCTGCGAGGCCCCGCGCCAGGCGGCGAATGCCATCGGCCAGATCATCGGTTGAAGGCAGCGCGGCCGCTTCAGCCCTTGCAGGGGCCGCCCTGATTTGCGCCAGCGCATCGCCAAGGCTGACCGCCAGAAGCGCAAGCCTTGCACGCCAGCCCCAGGCGATTGCAAGGCTTGCCAGCATCACGGCCAGCAGCGCCGCCATGCCCGGCAAAGGCCGCAATTCGCGCGTCAGCATCAAAAGGCCAAGCACGAGCAGCGGCACGGCGCCAATGGCAAAGGCAAGCCGTAGCAAAGGCTTCATGCCAAAACCCGGCCGCGCCGCATGCTTCAGAAGCCGACACCCAGCGGCATGGGCGGTTCCACCAGCACAGCATCGCCATTGGGCGAAACGCGAAACAGCGCCAGGCTGCGATCCACCGCCCCATTTGCGCGCAATTGTACCGGGCCATCCACGCCATCAAAGCGCGGCATGGCATCCGGCGTTGTGCCGGCAGGTGCCAACGCAAGGCCTGCAGCCATCAGCGCCGCATCATGCGCAACCCCCGCAATGCGCGGCGCGCGCTGGCCGAAAGCCTGCTGGAAGCGCGCATCAAAAACACCGCGCGCCCTTTCATCCGGCGCGGGGAAAAGCGCGCCATGCAAGGCGGGTTCATTGGCAAGCCCGGCATCGGCAATCCAAAGCGCATGGCCCAGCAGCAGCGGCCGAGGATTATCCTGCGCCCCAGCCCTGACCGCCGCAGCCAATTCCCGTGCGCGGAAGCCAGTGGCGCCAATCACCACCGCATCAATTGGGTTGGTCGCGCGCCGTGCCATCTCTGCCACCGGGCCGGCCGCGCCTGCGCGTTCATTGAACAGCGCAATGGCCGGGCTTGGCAGGTTGAAATCCGCCGCCGCCTGCCGCAGCGCCGCCGCCAAGGCGCGCCCAAAGGCATCATCGGGTGCCACCATGCCGAATTGCCGCGCCCCGGCCGACATGGCCGAGCCCATCACGCGGCGCATCTGCTGTTCCGGCGTGACGCCAAGCGCCCAAACCCCTGTCCGCGCCTGAGAGGAATCATTGGTGAAGGCCAGCACTGGAAGGCGCGCGGCTTGCGCAACCGGTGCAGCGCCCGCGGTCTCTGCCCCGGTCAGTGGCCCGACCATGCTCACCGCACCAAGGCTGACGGCGCGCCGCGCGGCATCCCCCGCCCCCATGGCATTGCCGCCCGTATCCAGGGGCACGAATTCAACACGGCGGTCATTCTGTTCAAACAGTGCCAATTCCGCCGCCTGTTGCAGCGCGCGGCCAAGCGCTTCCTGCTGGCCGGAAAGCGGCAGCAGCAGCGCAACCCGCGTGCGCGCCATATCCGGTGGTGCGGCCCCTGGCGCGGCGCCGACCATGATGGGGGCTTGCGGGGCACAGGCCGCAAGCGCGACAAGCAACCCAAGCGGAACAAGGGCAATCAGGCGTGACGACAGCCGATTCAGAAAACGAGGCACGGTCGGTCCATCCTTCGGCTGCGCCCGCCATTGGGCCCGGCCTGACATTGGTTGCGACCCCCATAGGCAATATGGGGGATCTTTCGCCCCGCGCCCTGGCCGCCCTGAAGGCCGCCGATGCGGTGCTGTGTGAAGATAGCAGAACAACCGGCGCAATGCTCGCCCGGCTGGGGGTCGCCGCGCGCCTGATTCCTCTGCATGACCATAATGAAGCGTCAGAGCTTCCGCGAATACTGCAAATGCTGGACCAGGGACAAAAATTGGCGCTGGTATCGGATGCCGGAACGCCTTTGGTGAGCGATCCGGGCTTTCGGCTGGCGCGCGCGACCATTGCCGCAGGGCTGCCAATTTCGGCCATTCCCGGCCCGAATGCGGCGGTGATGGCGCTCGTGCTTTCCGGCCTGCCGCCTGAACCCTTTTTGTTTCAGGGCTTTCTGCCGCCCCGCGCCACCGCGCGTCAGGCAGCGCTTGCCCGGCTGAAGGCGCTGGAACAGGCAGGGCTTGCCGCCAGTATGATCTTCTATGAGGCACCGCACCGGCTGGCCGAAAGCCTGGCCGACATGGCTGTGGCCTTCGGCGCCGAGCGCCCGGCCGCTGTCGCACGCGAAATGACCAAACGGTTTGAGGAAGTGCGGCGGGGCAGCCTTGGCGCGTTGGCCGCGCATTATGCCAGCGCCGAAGCGCGCGGGGAGATTTGCATCGTGGTCGGCCCCGCCGCAGCCGAGGCAGTGGTGGGTGACGCTGAGGTGACCGCGCAGCTGCGCGCTGCCTTGGACAGCGGGCTTTCGGTCAAGGATGCGGCGGAGGCCGTGGCGAAGGCCACCGGGCGCAAGCGCCGGGATGTCTATCGTGAGGCTTTGGCCTTGCTCGGCGGTTCAGCCTGAGGCGCTGACGGCTGCCCGACTTGGCAGGGCGGCAACAATGCGCAAGGCTCCATTCTTCGTTTCGCTCGACAAAGGGGATACGGCATGGGTCACGGGGAATTTGCCAGTTTTCTGGAAACGCACCCAGACCTTACGGTCTATCTGGTGCTTGGGCTTGGCTATCTGTTCGGCAAGGTCACCTTCCGAGGTTTCGGCTTGGGGCCTGTGACGGGCGCGCTTTTCGCCGGCATCCTGATTGGCCAATTCGCCCATGTGCCGGTTTCCGAAGTCGCGCGGTCCATCCTGTTTTTGTTGTTCCTGTTTGGCATTGGCTATTCGGTCGGGCCGAAATTCCTGGTGGCGGTGAAGGGGGACGGGCTGCCCGGCATTGCCATTGGCATCATCGTGCCGCTGACCGGGATCGTCACCGCCGTCGTTGCGGCGCGCATTCTGGGGCTGGATGTCGGTTTCGCGGCGGGGCTGTTTTCCGGCGGCATGACGGAATCACCCGCCATCGGCACGGCGGCTGAGGCGATCCGCGCCCTGCCGCTGCCCAAGGAACAGCGCGACCTGCTGATCACGCATATCGCGGTGGCCGATGCGCTTTGTTATCTGTTCGGCGCGCTTGGCGTGATTTTGATGACGACGGTCTTCGGCCCCATGTTGCTCCGCATTGATGTGGCGGCCGAGGCACGCAAGCTCGAAGAAAAATATGGCATGACGCAAAAGCGCGCGGGCATTGCTTCCGCCTGGCGGCCCGTGGAAATCCGCGCCTATGCGCTTGAAGCCGGCACGCCGCTGGTGGGCAAGACGGTGGCGGAGGCTGAGGCACATTCCGCGGGGCAGCGCGTTTTCATCCAGCGCATCCGCCGCGGCGATACGCTGCTTGATCCCAAGCCCGAAACGCCGCTGCAGGAGGGCGATGTGATCGCCATTGAGGCGCGGCGTGAGGTGCTGATCGCGCTTTTCGGTGGTGAGGTGCGGGAGGTTGAGGATAAGGAATTGCTCGATATCGCCGCGCTTTCGCTTGATGTCTATGTCGCGGGGCGGGAGGTTGTGGGGCGCAGCGTGGCCGAACTTGGGCAATCCCCGGCGGCGCGCGGTGTCTTCCTGCGCCGCATCCTGCGCAGCGGGCTTGAGGTGCCGATCGCCCCGGATACGCGGCTGGAACGCGGCGATATCATCACGCTGATCGGCACGGAAAAGAATGTGGAAGCAGCGGCGGCGCTTGTGGGTGCTGCAATCCGGCAAGGAGACGCAACGGATTACGTGACGCTGGGGCTTGCGATTTTCGTGGGCGGGCTGATTGGTGCTGTAGCGGGCTTTGATATTGGCGGCGCGCATATCACGCTTTCAACCAGCGTGGGCACGCTGATGGCGGGGCTCTTCATCGGCTGGCTGCGTTCCTATCGGCCGCAAATCGCGCGCATTCCGGATGCGGCAATTTCGCTGATGACATCACTTGGCCTGGCTGGCTTTGTCGGCATGATCGGCCTGCATGCCGGGCCGGTATTTGTAGAAGCGGTGCGCGAAGTGGGTTTTGGCCTTTTGATTGCCGGCGCCTTCGTGACACTGGTGCCGCAATTCGTTGGGCTATTCGTCGGGCGCTACGTGCTGCGCATGAACCCGCTTTTGCTGCTGGGCGCCCTTTCCGGCGCGCAGACCATGACGGCAGCGCTCGCCGCCTTGCAGGAAAAATCAGGCAGCCCGGTTGCGGTGCTGGGCTATACGGCGGCGGTGCCCTTTGGACATATCTTGTTGACCGCAGGCGGGACGGTGATGGTTTGGTTGGTGGGGTGAGGGGGCATCAAACCCTCGGCACCGCCACCCCAACCAACGCATCCCGCGTCACAATCCCCGCCAGCTTCTCGGCACTCCACCCCTCGGTCCCAGCGGGCCGCATCGGCAGCACCATCCAGCGATAATCCGCGGTGCTATCCACCACGCGGATTTCCACATCATCGGCCAATTGCGTGCCCCATTCCGCCAGCACCGCGCGCGGTTCACGCACGGCGCGGGAACGATAGGCGAAGGATTTGTACCAGCCGGGCGGATAGCCCAAAAGCGCCCGCGGGTAACAAGAACATAGCGTACACACCACCAGATGATGCTGCTTTGGCGAATTTTCCAAAACGCCAAGCTCCGGCGCGCCGGCCATGGAAGCGCCCATCGCCTCGGCCGCCGCTTTCCCATCACGCATCAGCAGCGCGTAATATTCGGGGTCGGTCCAGGCGCGGGCCACCATGCGCGCGCCGATCTCGGGGCTCGCGCGATCCGTGATCGCCTGACGCTCGGCGATTTCGGCTTCACTCACCAGCCCCTTGGCATTCAGGGCGGCAACCAGCTTGTCCAGCAGCGCGAGGCTCGCGCCAGAAGGGGGGGCGGCCATGTCAGGCTTCCTCCAACCAATGTTCGAAGATTTCCACCATCACCGTGTCGCCCGCCTTGCCCTCATTCCAAATGGGCGGCTGGTCAAACAGCACATGGTAAAGCTGCCGCCGCGGCGCCGGGCGCGCGAAGGCAAGGTCTTCCGGGTTCGGAAAGGCGCCGAGCGGACGCACCACGTGGCCCAGCCGCCCACGCACATAATGCGGCGTGCGGATATGGCAGGGGCCGCGGGTTTCCGGCCAATCATCCTTCACGCGTACGCGCGCGCCCGGCGCGAAACGAGGCGCAACAGCATCAGGCGCGGCACTCATGCCAAATCCTCCTGCCGGATCACGCCCTTTTCGACCATGAGTGCTGCGATGGAACGCAGCCAGCGCTCATAATAGCCAAGCGCGAAATACTCATCTTCCGGAATGCTTTCGATGCCGCGGCGGAGCTCATCCACCGTCATCATCTTTTTCTGCGCCAGGATTTGCCGAATGGCATCCACCTTCTTGCCGAAGGCATCGGGCGGTGCCTCATCGTGTTCGACAGGGGTGCAGCGGAAGCGCGCGATCCCGCCAATATCGTGCAGCGCGCGGTTGGGTGATTCCTCGGTCATGGCCAAAGCTTAATCTGGAAAAGCCCAGGCGCGAAAGGGGCGTTATTTCACTTCCTCATTCGGCCCCACGCCCCAGATATCGGCGCGCTTGATATAGCCCCGGAATTCGCCGATCTGTGCCTCACACCAGGGGCTTGCGGGCTCACAGGCGCGCAGCCGCCCCACCACGCCGGGGCGAAGCCGCGCCACGGGCTGGGCCTGATCCTCAGCGCGGCGGCGCAGCATCACCTCAGACCCAGGCGCGCCGCGCACAATAAAGGAACGCCTGCCCATCAGGGTTGATTGATGCACCCAGCCTTCGGTGCCCTCCGGGTCGCGGATGCGACGCCAGAGTTCGAATTCGCGCACGATTTCCACCGGCAATTCGCGGCGCTGATAGGTCCATTCAATGGGAAAGCGCGTGCCAGGGCCGCTTCGCATATTCACCTCATCGGACCGGAGCGCGGCAAAGCGCGGCAGCGGCAGGCCGCTTACGGAACCGACAGTTGGCGCGCGCTCCGCGGCGGGGGCAGGCGCTGGTGCGGGGGTGGGTTCGGGCGGCTTGGCGGCGCCGGCAGTGGCAGCCGCACCAACCGCGGCGCCGGCGGCGACCCCTGCGGCGGCCCCGGCGGCAGCGCGATTGCCTTGGCCCTGAGCTGCCTGGGGCTGGCCGGCGGGCCGCTGCTGCTGCTGGCCCGCTTGGCGCTGTTGCGATTGCTGCTGCCCAGCCGGGCGCTGCTGTTGTTGTGCGGCGGGGCGTGGCTGACCCTCGGCATTGCGTTGCGTCGCCTGGGGCCTGGGCGGCGGATTGACCATCGGCGGGCGCTGTTCCGGCCGCTGCTGTGTGGCAGGCGCGGCCTGGCGAGGCGGCGGAACATTCTGCGCGCCACCCAGGCTCGATTGGCCAAAGGCTGGTGAGGCCAGCACCAGGGCGCTTAGAATCGGCAAAAGGCGGCGAAAAGGCATGGCAGCATCTCTTCCGCTCCCGCGGGCCAAGGTCAAGCGCTAGTTGCGTCTGGCCTGCCCCTCAGACCCGGGAACTCGGCCGATAGAAGGGTTCATGCCGGGCCGGGTCAATGTAATCGGCATAAAATCGCCTGGCATGCGGCAGCAGGGCCTTGGAAAGCTGCCGCCGCTCCACCTCATCATCTGCCAGCGCGCGGTTCAAATCATCATGCAGCGCCTTGAGCGCGCCGTCGCGGTCAACCCGCGTGAAGCGGCCTTCCTGGTAGATCACTTCGCCATCGCACATCACGGCGCGCACGGCGCTGGCCTTGGCGCGCTGCACCACGGCATCAAGCGTGGGGGTCAGCTCATCCAGATAGGGAAAGGCAATGCTGTCCCAATCAATCAGCGACAAATCCGCCCCCTTCCCCACTTCCAGCGTGCCAAGGCCATCGCGCCAGGATGTGGTGCGTGCGCCGCCCACCGTTGCCATGCGCAGCACCTGCCCCATGCCCGGCACCTCATCATCGCCCATGCCGGGCACGCGATGCGCGCGCAGCACCAGGCGCAATTCCTGGAGCATATCGCGGTCATCATTGATGCCGGCCTCATCCAGCCCGATCGCGGTATTGATGCCCTTGGCCTCGAAGCGATTGAGCGGCGCCACACCGGAACGCAGCCGGAAATTCGATGAACAATTATGGCAAATGCAAGTGCCGGTCTCGGCCAGCCGGTCAATATCCTTCTCATTCAGCCAAACGCCGTGGCCGAGCGTCATATTCGGCCCGAGCAAGCCGAAGCGGTCCAGATATTCCACCGCCGTACCGCCACCGCGGCGGCGCGCATATTCCTTTTGGTAGGCGGTTTCGACCAGATGCATATGGATTGGCGCATCATGGTTCTGCGACAATTCAGCCATTGCCGCCAAGGCCTTGTCGGAACACCAATGCAGATTGGCCGGCGCCAATTGCACACGCACGCGGCGCTTGGCGTTGTGGCTGCGATGGAGGTTGCGGAACAGATCGAGGTTATCTTCCAGCGACAATTGAAAGCGATCAAACCAGCGCTGCATCGGCCCGCGCAATTCAGACGGCAGGCTGGCCACGAAATCCTGATCCGCCTGATAGACCAGCCGATTCTGATCCCGCAGCGCGAAGCAATAGGAAACGCGCATGCCGATATCCTCATAGGCGCGGATGATCTCACCGGCGCGTTTTTCGACATCGGGCAGCTTGCCCGGCGCCCAGCCATGCAAATGCTGCACGGTGGTGATGCCGGACCCAATCATCTCAAAGGCGGAATAGAGCGTATCGAGATATGGGTTCACATTGCGCGCCACCATGCGCGTGACGAACCAAAGTTCCAGCGGCATATCGGGGGAGCCCAATTGCACCGGCGTCAGCCCGACATGGTGATGCGCATTGACGAAGCCTGGCAGCATGACTTCGCGCCCTGAGCCCACCACCGGAATATGCGGGTGCTTGCGGCGCAAATCATCATATGTGCCGATTGCGGTGATGATGCCATCTTCCTGGATCAGCGCGCCATCGGCGATTTCCTCCCAGGCGGTCGCCGAGAGGGTTTTGGTGATCATGGCGCGGCTGCGCACAAGGGTGACGGCCATGGCGGGTTCTCCGGTTCAGATGGTCTGATCTTAACGCAAAACCCAAGCCTTCATAGCAAGGGGTCTGGACGGCGCAGCGTGAAGGGCTGATGCTTCATGCCAAAGCACATCGGAGGAACGGAAAGCATGCTCAGTCTCAAAGGCAAGGTCGCCATCGTCACCGGCGCGGGTTCGGTCGGCCCCGGCTGGGGCAATGGCAAGGCGACAGCGGTGCTGCTCGCGCGCCAGGGGGCTAAGGTCTTTGGCTTGGACAATAACGCCGCCGCGGTTGAAGAAACCATCAGCATCATCAAATCGGAAGGTGGCGAAGCGGCTTCGCATATTTGCGATGTGCTCGATTCAGAAAGCTTCCAGGCCGCGGTGGAAGCCTGCATCGCGCGCTATGGCCAATTGGATATCATGGTCAATAATGTCGGCGGATCGCATCCAGGCGGCGCGGAATCCATGCCGGAGGAAGTCTGGGATCGCCAGGTGGATTTCAATCTGAAATCCGCTTTTCTGGGCTGCAAATTCGCCCTCCCGCATCTAAAAAAGCGGCCAGGGAGTGCGATTGTAAATATCTCCTCCATCGCCGGGTATCGGATGCAGGCGGCGCGGCCGCATGTCGCCTATAGCGCGACGAAATACGGCATCGTCGCCTTGTCCAAATCAGTCGCCATTGAAAACGCCAAGGCAGGGGTGCGCTGCAATACCGTTGTGCCGGGGCTGATGCATACACCGCTGGTCGAACACCGGCTGGTGCGGCAATTGGGCGGCAATGATGCCGCCGCGCTGATCGCCAAACGTGATGCGCAAGTGCCACTCGGCAAAATGGGCGATGGCTGGGATATTGCCCATGCGGTGCTGTTCCTGGTTTCCAATGAAGCCAAGCACATCACGGGGACGGAATTGATCGTGGATGGCGGCATTACCGCGACGGGTGCGGTCTAGCTTATGTGCATAGCCGGCGGCATCATTTGACCCGAGGAGACGTAGTTTCCAGCTTGCATTGGCGCCATATTCCAACGCGTCTATCCGCATTCAACCCGTAGCAGGGAAGGCCCCGTGCTGATGCGCGCCCTATAAAGCCCGGTTCAGCGATTGGCGGGCGGAGTCGCTGGCGGTGTTGCCGGGCGGGGTTGCGCGGCGGGCGGCGCTGGCGCCGGCGCGGCTTGTTGCTGCGTGGGTGCAAGCTGCACAAGTTGGGTCGGGTTCATGCAGCTGATGCTGCCGATCGTATTCGGCCCATATTGCACAAAGGCGCTGCCGGGCTGAGACGCCGCCAGGGGCGCTGAGATGGGCAAATAGATATAGCAGATGATGCTATTCACCGGATCACGCCAGCGCTGGATCACCGTATCGCGCAGCGGGCCGCGATAGACCTGTTCCAGGTTCATCAACGGCAAGGCATCCCAACCCTGCGCGCCCTGCTGCTGCGCCCTGGCCTGATTGAAGGAAAAGACCGGCAGCACCAGGCTGCCGGCCAGAAAAAGCTTCCAAAGACAAGACAAAATCAGAACTCCAAAGCAAAGCCGATACGGCCGACATGGTCGTTGTAACCGGCACTACCATAGCCAGCGGTAATCATCAGCGGCATGCCCACGTTAAGACGATGAGCGAGCGCCAGACCGACGGCGCTCTCACCCGCGAAGGTTGCGCCATTCATCGCGAAAGTGGTGCGGCCAGGCGCGGATGGCATGAATACGGAAGGCAGCGCCGCCGTGGCCGCGATACCGCGCCTTGCTTCGGCCTGAACCGGGCGGATCAGGTCCTTCACCTGCCCAAGGTTCGGGGCGTCGGTCAGGGCCTGGGCGGGCGCTACATTCATCAGCCGCCGTTCATTGCCGGGCGTACCGAAGGAGACGCTGTTAGGCGTAGAGGCGACTGAATTTGCACCAATTGCGACTGAATTGGCCGCCAAGGCCTGGGCATTGGGACCGAAGGCTGAAGAATTGGCCCCTTCGGCGCGCGCGCCATCGCCGAAGGCTGCGCCACCTAGCTGTGCAAAGGATCCGGCGCCAACCGCGACTGATCCCAAGGCCTGGGCACCGGTACCAATAGCGATCGTGTTCACACCACTTGAAACGGTGTTTTGGCCGATGGCCACAGCGCCTGTGTTGGAAGCTGCGGCGCCGGAACCGATGGCCACTGCGTTGTTCTGGCTGGCAGTGCCGCCCGCTGCCGCGAAGCTGTTAGTGCCGCTTGCTGTGGAAGTGCCAAGCGCGACCGCGTTGGCCCCGCTGGCAGTGCCGCCCACCGCCGCGAAGCTGTTAGTGCCGCTCGCTTGGGTTGAGGTACCAATGGCCACTGCGTTGGCGGCTGACGCCTGACCGCCAATGGCCGCAAAGCTGTTTTGGCCGGTTGCCTGGGAACTGGTACCGAGTGCGACTGCGCTCACTTGTGATGCGCTTGCACTCGAACCAATCGCCACGCCATTCGTGGCCCCGGAAGCAGTTGAGCCACCGATAGCCGCGAAGCTATTTGTGCCAGCCGAAGTGGAACTGGTGCCAAGCGCGACCGATTGGAGCCCACTGGAAGTGCCGCCGACCGCCGCGAAGCTGTTATTGCCGCCCGCAGACGAACCAGCGCCGAGGGCAACAGCACTCGCGCCCGCAGCCGTCGTGGTGCCACCAACACCGATCGCCACGGCGTTGGTGCCGGAAGCATTGGAGCCCTGACCGATCTGCACCTGGCTTGTATTGGTGTCCCGGAAGACCTGACCAACCGCGAGCGCATCGGTCGCGGCAGTACCATTGCCCAAGTCAACGATGCGATCACCGCCGGCGTCAATGGCGATAGTGCCGCTGTTGCGCACGGTCAGCCCCGCGCCTGCATTATTACCGGCGGTGAGGGTAGCGGCGCCGTTAAGCCCGCTGCCGGCACTCAGCTCAAGGGTTGTCTGGCCGTTACCCCCGAATACGCCTGCGCCGCCCGCAAGCGTGGTGGTTGAATTCGTCACCGCCAAGCCGTTTAAGCCAGCCGAAGTATTGATCATTTGCAATGACACGGCGTTGTTCGCAATTGATAGGGTCGCGGTGCCAGTGCCATTAGGGGCGCCGCCATTGCTATCAACTGTTAGGGAAGCGTTCACCTGGGTCGCGCCATTCAGCGTGGTGGCGCCGGTTACCCCCAGGGTCGTGGTCACTGAAGCGCTATTGAGCGTCGCGAGGCCGGTGGTGTTCAGCGTTGCACCACCGATATTGCCGTTCGCGCCATTGAGCGTGATGTTCGAACCTGCCGTCACGTTGCCCGCAGCCGTCACGTTGCCGGTCGACGACACAGTGCCGCCGACCACGTTGGCGCCGCTCACGGTGCCCGACCCTGTGTCGATGTTGCCACTCGCCGTCGTAATGTTGCCCGTAAATGTGGCTATATTGCCATTCGTCGTGCTAATGGAACCCGTCGCCGTCATGTTGCCCCCAGCCGTCACGTTGCCGGTCGACGACACAGTGCCGCCGCTCACGGTGCCCGCCGTCTGGATCGTCCCAGCCCCGGCACTCAGCGAAGTGCCCGTGATCGCGCCGGTCGTGCCATTGAGCATGATGTTCCCAGCGCCGAGATTCAGCGAACTGCCAGAGATCGGCCCAGCCACGACATCCAGCGCGCCGACAGTGGCGAGGCCAAGAGCAGTCAAGTTGTTGGTTCCAGTAATGGTTACGCTAGTTGACGCGGTGCCCGCAGGGGGGGCGCCGTTATTCACCAACACCTGCTGCGCATTGGCCGTGCCGATTGGCAGCGCAATGGCGCCCATTAGGGCGAAGCCAGATACCCCGGCCAACAGCGTCGCGCGGAAGGAATTACGAAATCGATTCTTTGCCATGCTCAACCCCTGCGTTTTTGTGATCCAAGCAGCCTACCCCAAACCGACGCTTATCAATCGAAAGCCGGAGAGACCCGTATTTTTAACTAGTTATTCACGATTGAATGCGGCTTTGCAACCCCAAAAGCACCTCTTCTCCGCTTTACAGCGCGCGCAAAAATGCCGATCCCGCCATCCGCAAACGTGCCTTTGAAGCGGGCGCGCTGGTCGTGCCTTCCACGCCCGAAGCCTTGGCCGCGCGCATGGAACGCGAAACCGCCGCCTGGGTGGAGGTGGTGCGGGCGGCCAATATCACCGCGGGTTAACCCTTATGGCGCAGGCAGCGCCTGGCTTCACGGTAACTTAACCGGGTCGGGCGAAAATGCCCTCAGGCAATCCACTCTGGATCGCCTGATGGTGGGCCATGCCGATTCCAACCTATGCCGATGCGGTGCGCTTCGTGCGGCGCCAGCCCAGGATCAATACCAGCGCCCTGGCAGATGGCCTTGGGATCCGCTGGAGCCTGGCGCTCGACTACCTGCAACGCATGGAGCAAGCGGGCGTTGTTGGCGCCATTGACGATCACGGCTGGTGGCCTGTGTCCCGGCCTAAGGGTCCGCCCGCTGTTCGCAAACCCGCGCCGGCCCCCGCTGCCGCGCCACCACAAAGCCCCACACCCAAGCTGGAAAGGCCGCCGGAAACCCCTGCCGCTGCGCCGCCCCTTGGCCAATCCGGTGATGAAGAGCAGCAGAAATTGCTGGAAAAGCTGCGGGAAGCGGCCCGCGTGCTGATGGCCGAGCGGGAGAATATGCAAAAGCTCCGCGATGCCTGCCGGCTACTGATCGCGGAACGGGAAGCCTGGAAGCGCCGCGCCCTGGCCGCCGAGGCGCGCATGCTGACCGAAGAGGCCGATGAAATGGATCGCCACCGCTTTGATGCGCTGCGCCGCGTGCTCGCGCGTGAATTGCACCCGGATTACGCGCCGGCGGATTGTGCCGATCTTCCACTGCGCGAAGCGCTCTTCAAATCCATCTGGCCCAAGGTGGAACAGATCGAACGCAAGGGGCGCGCCGGGTGAGCCCAGGGCGATGGCATGAAAGCCTGATTGCCCCAGCGGATCCGCTTGGCTGGCGCATGCGCAGCAGGGGAGCTGCCTTGATTTTGCAGGATTTTACCCCGACTGCCGCCTGCTCCGGTTTGGGCCCCTAGGCAGCGGCAAGGCCCAGGTGACTGCCGCCAAGCGTCTCGACCCCAACCGGACAGCAGGCCTTGAAAAGGCCAGCGCCTTCATCGCGCCCTTCAGCATATGCTTCACGCGGCTTCTGGGTTAGGCTTGCGCCATGATTGCCGGCCGCAAAATCCTGCTGATCGTCTCGGGCTCCGTCGCTGCCTATAAGGTGCTGGAATTCACCCGGCTTGCGCGCAAGGCGGGGGCTTCTGTCACCGCCATCCTGACCGCGGGCGGGGCGCGGTTTGTGACCAAGGAAGCGCTGGCCGCCATTACCGGCCAGGCAGTGCATGATGATCTTTGGGCGGCGGAAGCGGATATCGGCCATATCCGCCTGGCGCGGCTGCCTGATCTGGTGCTGGTGGCGCCGGCTTCGGCGGATTTGCTCGCGAAGATGACGCATGGGCTGGCGGATGATTTGGCGACTTGCGTGCTGCTCGCGACCCGCGCGCCGATCATGGTGGCGCCGGCAATGAACCCTGCCATGTGGGAAAATGCGGCGACGCAGGCGAATATCGTGAGCTTGCGTGCGCGTGGGGTGATGCTGGCCGGGCCGGAAGTGGGCGCCATGGCGGAACCGGAATCGGGGCCGGGGCGGCTGATTGAACCAGCGGCGCTGCTGGCGGCGGTGGAAGCCGCGCTGACACCCGCCGCGCAGCCGCTGCAAGGCCGCCATGTGCTGGTGACCAGTGGGCCGACGCATGAACCGATTGACCCGGTGCGCTACATTGCCAATCGCAGCAGCGGCAAGCAGGGCCACGCGATTGCCGCCGCGCTCGCCGCGCTTGGCGCGCGCGTCACTTTGGTTTCCGGCCCTGTCGCGCTGGCTGATCCGCCCGGCGTGACCGTGCAGCGCGTGGAATCGGCGCGCGATATGCTGGCGGCCTGCGAAGCGGCGCTACCCGCCGATGTTGCGATTTGCGCCGCAGCCGTCGCGGATTGGCGCAGTGCCGCCGCCGCTGATCAGAAAATGAAGAAGATCGCCGGCGAGGTACCACCGCCCATCGCCTTGGCGCTCAATCCCGATATCCTGGCGACTCTTTCCGCCGCCGGTCCGCACCGACCGAAGCTGGTGGTGGGGTTCGCTGCCGAGACCGAAAAGCTGGAAGACCATGCGCGCGCCAAGCGCAAGAAAAAGGGCTGCGATTGGATCATTGCCAATGATGTCTCGGGCGATGTGATGGGGGGGGCGGAGAATACCGTGCTGCTGATCACGCCCAAGGGCACCGAAGCCTGGCCACGCATGAAAAAGGAAGAAGTCGCGGCAAGGCTCGCCGCACGCATTGCAAAGGCTTTGGCATGACCCCGGAAATTGCTGTGATACGCCTGCCCCATGGCGCGGATTTGCCGCTGCCAAGCTATGCGACGGAAGGTGCCGCAGGGATGGATTTGCTGGCGGCGATCAGCGCGCCGTTGGTGATCCCGCCGGGAGGGCGTGCGTTGATTCCAACGGGGCTGAAGATGGCGATCCCGGCGGGGTATGAGATTCAGGTACGGCCCAGGTCAGGCTTGGCGCTGAAGAACGGCATTACGCTGCCCAATAGCCCCGGCACGATAGACGAGGATTATCGCGGCGAATTGGGTGTCATTCTGATGAATGCGGGCAATGAACCCTTCACGGTGGAACGCGGCATGCGCATTGCCCAGGCCGTACTGGCGCCAGTCACGCGCGGGGTTTGGCGCGAAGTGGCCGAACTGCCTGATTCCGCGCGCGGGGCGGGCGGGTTCGGCAGTACCGGCACCAAGGCTTGATCGGTTTCAGTCGAGCACGCGGAAAATCGCCTCGATCTCGACCGGGATTTGATTGGGCAGGCTGCCGAAGCCAACGGCGGAACGCGCATGCTGGCCATTATCGCCCAGCACCGCGACGAAAAGATCAGAACAGCCATTGATGATGCGCGGATGTTCGCGGAACTCCGGCACAGCATTCACCATGCCAAGCACCTTGAGCGCGCGAAGGCGCGAAAGCCCTCCGGCAGCAGATGCCGCGACTGACAGCAGCGAAAGCCCGACGCGGCGGGCGAGTTGATAGGCTTCATCAATGCCGATTTCCGTCGGCACCTTGCCGCTGATGGGTTTGCCCTCCGCATCGCGCGGACCCTGACCGGATAGGTAAATGATATTCCCATCGCGGCGGAAGGGCACATAGGTCCCCAAGGGCTTTGGCGCCGGCGGCAGCACAAGGCCAAGCGCGGCCAGGCGGGCTTCGGGGGTGTCTTCGGACATTTCTCTCTCCTTCGTGACGTTAAGTATACTCGACACGGCTTGGCCAAGGCTGGCAAGCTTTGCGCTTGAATGTCGGAGCCTCCCCATGCACCAGGATCAGCACGGCCTTGCCATCACCAGCGCGTCAGAGGCCGCGACGCGCGCTTATGATCATGTGGTGACGGGCTATCTGAAATATCGCGCCGATACGCCCGCGCGCATGAAGGCGCTGCTGGAAGCGGATGGTGAGATGCCGATGGCGCGGGTATTGCAATCAGCCTTTGCGCTGCTCGGCTACAAGGCCGCCTTGCTGCCTGCCGCGCGGGAAGCAGCCGCGGCCGCCACGCGCCTTGCGGCCGATGCCAGCGCGCGGGAAGCGGCGCATGCGGCCGCCGTCACCGCCTGGGCGGCAGGGGATCTCGACCAGGCCCTGGCGGCGTGGGAGGCGATTTTGCGCGAACGCCCGCATGATATCCTGGCCTTCCGCCTGCACCACTTCAACGCCTTTTGGCTGGGGCGCGTTGGTGTCATGCAGCGCGTGGTGGATAGTGTCTATCCCTATTGGACCGAGGCACTTCCCGCCTATGGTAGCATTTTGGCGTGTCGCTGCTTTGCGCATGAGGAATGCGGCAATTACCAGGTGGCCGAAGAAAGCGGCCGCGCCGCCATTGATCTTGACCCCGGCGATTTATGGGCTGCGCATGCGGTGGCGCATGTGATGGAAATGCAGGGCCGCCGAGGGGAAGGCATTGCCTGGCTCTCGGGCCTGGAAAAGCATTGGGATGGTGCGTCCAATTTGGCGCATCATTTGTGGTGGCACCGCGCAATGTATCATCTGGAACGCGCGGAATCAGAGGAAGTGCTGGCGCTTTACGACAAGGGCTTTCGCAACCTGCAAAGCCCGCTGACGGAAGCGGCACCTGATTTGTATATTGATGTGCAGAATGCCGCTTCCATGCTGTTTCGCCTGCAACGCCAAGGCGTGAATGTGGGGGCGCGCTGGGAAGAATTGGCCGATAAGGCGGAAGCGCGGATTGGTGATTGCCTTTCTGCCTTCACCCTGCCGCATTGGATGATGGCTCTGGTTGCGACCGGGCGCTTCCAAGCAGCGACGAAGTTTTTGGATGGCATTCGCGGTGCCATTGCCGCTGGCGGCACTCTTGCGCCCATTCTGCGTGACGCGGCGCTGCCAGTATGTGAGGCAGTATTGGCACATGGGCGCGGTGATCATGCCCGCGCCGTTACCGTGATGCGCCCAGCCATTGGCGTGATGCACCGCATGGGCGGCAGCCACGCGCAGCAGGATGTGTTGGAACAGCTTTTCCTGGATGCGGCGATGAAGGCGGGCATGCTGGCCGATGCGCGCCTGCTACTGGAACGCGTGGCCGGGCGCCATCCCGTGCCGCCGGAACGCCGCGTGGGCTATGCCAGTGCCGCCGCGGCCGTGATGCATTGAAGGGATTGCGAATCATGACCGAAGTGAAGAACTGGGCCGAATACAGCGCAGGGCTGAAGGCACGCGGCAAGGAATTGGGGCAATTGCACCCTGACATTGTCAGGGGTTTTGTCGCACTTTCCAATGGCGCCGCGCAAACCAAGCATCTTGATGCCAAGACGCGCGAATTCATCGCGCTTGCTGTTGCCATCACGACAAAATGTGATGGCTGCATTGATGCGCATGCGCGCAAGGCCAAGGCCGCTGGCGCCACCAAGGAAGAAATTGCCGAAGCGCTTGGCGTTGCCATCGCACTCAATGCCGGCGCGGCCTATACCTATGCGCTGCATGTACTGGATGCGGTAGGCGACTAGCTTTTCACCCCAGGCGCTTCTTCGCCACCGCAAGGGCGGCGCGCTGTTCCTTGGTAACGGCGGGGTAATGCAGATCAAGCTTTTCGAGCGCTTCAATCATCGCCACCACCACCACCAGGCGCGTGAACCATTTGGCATCGGCCGGCACCACAAACCAGGGCGCATGCGGCGCGGCTGTTGCGGTAATGGCGGCCTGATAGGCCTTCATGTAATCATCCCAATGCGCACGCTCCGCGACATCATTGGCTGAGAATTTCCAGTTCTTCTGTGGTTCTTCGATACGGGCCAGAAAGCGCTTTTTCTGCTCCTCCTCGCTCACATTCAGGAAGAATTTCAGCACCACCATCCCCTGCCGCGCCAGATAGCGTTCATAGGCCGCGATATCTTCC
>JADCEV010000014.1 GCA_020249865.1 Roseomonas sp.
CGAATTCCTGGCGCCAGACCAGAAACAGCGGCGGCAGGCAGAGCATGTAGAAATGGGACAGGAAATGCCCGGTGCCGATCAGGGCGATGATGCGGGTATCCTGGCCGCCCGCCGGGGCCTCGGAAGTTGCAGCGCTCATGAGCCCTTCGGCCCCTGTCCAATTAGGGGTCGAAATTGCGCCCCGGTGGTGCATTCGTCAATCTTTTGCGGCCAGTATGAGCACCAACGGTCTGATTTGACGCTATGGCAGGCGCGACTTAGAACGGTGGACAAGAAATTCGCCCGCGCGGCTTCCGTGCGGAGTCGAATTCGTGGAGTAGGGTTGATGGCAAGGATTAAAGATGCGCGGGAAACGGCCATGGTTGGTCGCCGTTCCGATGGCACGCTGACGCGCCGGCCTTTGTCGCCGCATTTGCAAGTCTATGACATGATGCAGATGACGAGCCTGCTGTCCATTCTGCACCGCATCAGCGGTGTGGCGTGGTGTGGCGGCTTGCTGCTGCTGTCCTGGTGGCTGATCGCCGCCGGCACGGGGCAGGTAGCCTTTGGCGCGGCGCAGTGGTTCTTCGGGTCTTTCCTGGGATGGATCGCGCTGTTCGGGCTGATTGTCGCGGCCTGGTATCACACCTGCGCGGGCATCCGGCATTTGTTCTGGGATGCGGGCCGCGGTTTCGCCATGGAAGATGCCTATCGTTCCGGCCGCCTGGTGGTGATCGGCACGGCGGTGCTTTCCGTGATCACCTTCCTGCTGATCCTGATCTGAGGAGGCATCATCATGGCTGAAGACAGCGCCTCGATCCGTTCGCTTCGTACGCCGCTGGGGCGCGTGCGTGGCATGGGCTCTGCGAAGGGCGGCACGCATCATTGGTGGATGCAGCGCGTGACCTCCATCGCGCTTTTGCCGCTTTCGATCTGGTTGATCTTTTCGCTTTCACGCCTGATCGGCGCCGAATATGTCGTGGTGCTGGAATGGATCGGCAATACGCTCAATGCGGTCCTGCTGCTCGCTTTCCTGACAGCGGCGTTTCATCACGCGGCGTCTGGGTTGCAGGTGGTGATCGAAGATTATGTGCGCAGTGAACTCAAGCGCTTTGCCTTGATTTGCGCGGTGAATGGGCTTGCCATTTTGTTGTGGCTGGCAACGACACTGAGTGTTCTGCGCATCGCGCTGTGAGTTTTGGTTGAGGTTTTCGGCGGGTCCGGGGCGCATTCCCCGCCGCCTGGCAGGATGAGATGAAGCAATGAATGCGATCAGCAAGCCTTCCAATGGCGCCTATCGGATTGTTGACCACACCTATGATGTGGTGGTGGTGGGTGCCGGTGGCGCCGGTCTGCGCGCCACCTTCGGCATGGGCGCGGCGGGGTTGAAGACCGCCTGCATCACCAAGGTCTTCCCAACGCGCAGCCATACCGTTGCAGCGCAAGGCGGCATTGGCGCCGCGCTTGGCAATATGGGCGAAGATGATTGGCGCTGGCACATGTATGACACCGTGAAGGGGTCAGACTGGCTGGGCGATCAGGACGCCATTGAATATATGTGCCGCGAAGCCATTCCTGCGGTGATCGAACTTGAACATTACGGCGTGCCCTTCAGCCGCACCGAAGATGGCCGCATCTATCAGCGCCCCTTCGGCGGCCATATGCAGGATTACGGCAAGACGCCGGCGATGCGCGCCTGCGCCGCCGCTGACCGTACGGGGCATGCCATTCTGCACACGCTCTATCAGCAATCCCTGAAGCATGGCTGCGAGTTCTTCGTCGAGTACATCGCGCTTGACCTGATCATGGATGATGAGGGCGTGTGCCGCGGTGTCACTGCCTGGTGCCTGGAAGATGGGTCCATCCATCGCTTCCGCGCGCAAAGCGTGGTGTTGGCAACGGGTGG
The DNA here is from genome assembly GCA_020249865.1 of Roseomonas sp. Classification (GTDB taxonomy): domain Bacteria; phylum Pseudomonadota; class Alphaproteobacteria; order Acetobacterales; family Acetobacteraceae; genus Neoroseomonas. The sequence continues at coordinate 1,886 of JADCEV010000014.1, forward strand.
TTATGGCCGCGCCTATTTCTCCTGCACATCAGCCCATACCTGCACGGGTGATGGCGGGGGGATGGTGCTGCGCGCGGGCCTGCCGTTGCAGGATCAGGAATTCGTGCAATTCCACCCGACCGGGATTTACGGCGCCGGCTGCCTGATCACGGAAGGGGCGCGCGGTGAAGGCGGCTATCTGACCAATTCGGAAGGCGAGCGTTTCATGGAACGCTATGCGCCGACGGCCAAGGATTTGGCGAGCCGCGACGTTGTCTCCCGCGCCATGTCCATGGAAATTCGTGAAGGCCGGGGCGTGGGGCCGCAGCGCGATCACATCCATCTACATCTGGAACATCTGGGCGCCGAGATCCTGCATGAACGCCTGCCGGGGATTTCGGAAACCGCGAAGATCTTCTCGGGCGTGGATGTGACCAAGGAACCCATCCCGATCCTGCCGACCGTGCATTACAATATGGGCGGCATCCCGACGAACATCCACACCGAAGTGCTGAACCCGACCGCGAAGGATCAGGACCGGGTGGTGCCTGGCCTGATGGCGGTGGGGGAAGCGGCCTGCGTTTCCGTCCATGGCGCCAATCGGCTCGGGACGAATTCGCTGCTTGACCTGGTGGTGTTTGGTCGTGCGGCAGCGCATCGCGCGGCGGAGACCATCAAGCCGGGCGCTTCCCAGCCGCCGCTGCCGCCGAAAGCCGGGGAAGCGAGCCTGGATCGCTTTGATCGCGTGCGTCACGCCAAGGGCGGCACCAATGTGGCCGAGCTTCGCCTGGCCATGCAGCGCACCATGCAGACCCATGCGGCGGTGTTCCGCACTTCCGAATTGCTCAAGGAAGGTGTGGAGAAAATGGCGCAGGTCGCGGGCAGCTATGGCGATATCAAGATCGCCGATCGCAGCCTGATCTGGAACAGCGATCTGGTGGAAGCGCTGGAGCTTGATAACCTGATCGGCAATGCGCTGACCACAGTTGTTGGCGCGGAAGCGCGCAAGGAAAGCCGCGGCGCCCATGCGCATGAGGATTTCCCCGAGCGTGACGATGATAACTGGATGAAGCACACGCTGGCTTGGGTGAATGACAAGCGTGAGGTGAAGCTTGATTATCGCGATGTGAAGATGCGCACGCTGACGAATGAAGTGCAGGTCTTCCCCCCCAAGGCACGCGTTTACTAGGAGCCGGCAAGATGGCCACTTTCACGCTTCCAAAGAATTCCACTGTCGGCACCGGTAAGACGCATAAGGCGCCCGCCGGCGCGAAGCAGGTCAAGAATTTCAAGATCTATCGTTGGGACCCTGATTCCGGCGAAAACCCGCGCCAGGACACTTACGAAATTGACCTTGAGCAATGCGGCCCGATGGTCTTGGACGCGCTGATCAAGATCAAGAATGAAGTGGACAGCACGCTGACGTTCCGGCGTTCCTGCCGTGAGGGCATTTGCGGCTCCTGCTCCATGAATATTGATGGGTTGAATACGCTTGCCTGCCTCAAGCCGATTGAGGAAGTGAAGGGCGATGTGCGCATCAACCCGCTGCCGCATATGCCGGTGGTGAAGGATCTGGTGCCCGATCTGTCGCAGATTTACGCGCAGCTTCGCAGCGTGGAGCCCTGGCTGAAATCAGACACGCCCCCGCCGCCTGATGCGGAACGCCTGCAATCCAAGGAAGAGCGCGCGAAGTTGGATGGGCTTTGGGAGTGCATTTTGTGCTTCTGCTGCTCAACCTCCTGCCCATCCTATTGGTGGAATGGCGACCGGTATTTGGGCCCGGCGGTACTGTTGCAGGCCTATCGCTGGATTGCGGATTCACGCGATGAAGCCACCGGGGAGCGGCTGGATAATCTGGAAGACCCCTTCCGGCTTTATCGCTGCCACACCATCATGAATTGCACGCGCACCTGCCCCAAGGGGCTGAACCCGGCGCAGGCGATTGGTGAGATCAAGAAGCTGATGGTGGAACGCCAGGGCTGAATGGCCTGAGGGACGCGCGGCCACGACTTTGCCGAGCGTCCCGCCACAGGGCAGATTTGTGCCACGCCGCGCCCCGCCCCCTGGACAGGCAGTGTGGGCGGATTGCAGTAAACCCTCATGTCCGCGCCCATCACCTTTGCCGCCCCGCATGCCTTCCTCGGTGCCCGTCCGCATGACCGGGGCGCTGCCTTCTGCATCGCCGGCGTCCCGCTTGATATCGGCACCACCAACCGCGCCGGCGCACGCGATGGCCCCCGCGCCATCCGCGCCGCTGCCCGCATGCTGACCGATGGGCGGCACCCGATTACCGGCGCGCCACCCGCCACGCTTGATCTTTCCGATCTTGGCGAATTTGAAATCGCGCTGGGCGATATGGAAAAAAGCCTGGCACTGATTGAAGAACAGGCCGCGGGCCTCGCCCATCTGCTGGCCTTTGGTGGCGAACACAGCATTACGCTTGCCCTATTGCGCGCGCTGAAAAAGCGCATTGGGGAGCCGCTGGGGTTGCTTCATATTGATGCGCATCTCGATACGGGTGAGGATAATTTCGGCCAGCGCTTCGCCCATGGCACGGTATTCTGGCATGCCCTCAATGAAGGGTTGGTGGAACCGCGCCACATGGTGCAGGTCGGTATTCGCGCGCCCGCCTGGCCGGAAAACTATGCCTGGACCCGCGCGCAGGGGGCGACGATCATCTCCGCGCAGGATGTGCATCAGGCGTCCATCAACACGATCATCTCGCAAATCCGCGATGTGCTGGGCAGCGGCCCCTGTTATCTTTCCTTCGATATTGACGGGCTTGATCCCGGCTTCGCGCCCGGCACCGGCACGCCCGAGATCGGGGGCCTCGCTAGCTGGCAGGCGCAGGCGATATTGCGCGGCATGGCGGGCGTGGATTTTCGCGGCGCCGATTTTGTCGAAGTGGCACCGGCCTATGATGTGGCGGAAATCACCGCCCTCGCCGCCGCCACCATGGCTTGGGAGTATTTGTGCCTTTTTGCCAAGCGGAAGTGACCCTGCGGCGCCTGCGGATTTTTTGGTAACAGCCCCTGGCGTGGACCCGCGAACCCGCGTTAGCCTTCCCCCAAGAACTTCCGGGAGGCTACCATGAACACCCCCACCAAAACCCTGCTCGCCGCCTTGATCGCGCTGCCCCTTGCCATGGGCACGCCAAGCGCGCAGACGCTCACGGTCGGCCTCGGCGCGCCGGTCACCACCATTGACCCGCATTTCCACAATGTCGGGCCGAATAATGCGCTGACGCATCATATTTTTGACCGATTGGTTGAACGCGATGAACGCGCCCGCCCGCAGCCTAGCCTCGCGGAGTCCTGGCGTGTGGTGTCTGACACGGTATGGGAATTCAAGCTCCGGCGCGATGTCACCTGGCATGATGGCCGGCCCTTCACCGCCGATGATGTGGTTTTCACCTTTGCCCGCGTGCAGGCCGGCGTGCCGAATAGCCCGGGCGGCTTTGGCGGGTTTCTCCGCGCCATTACCAAGGTAGAAACGCCCGATCCGCATACGCTGATCCTGCATACCAGCGCGCCGCATCCGCTGATGCCGCTGGACCTTGCCTCTGTCTGCATTATCGCCCGGCACGCGGCGGAGGGTGCGAGCAGTGAGGATTTCAATTCCGGCAAGGCCGCCATTGGCACCGGGCCCTATCGGCTGCTGTCCTACCGTTCGGGGGATCGCGTGGAATTGGCGCGGCATGATGGGTATTGGGGGCCGAAGGAACCTTGGGCACGGTCCAATCAGCGCTTCCTGCTGAATGATGCGTCGCGCACCGCGGCGCTGCTGGCCGGCGATGTGGATATCATCGAACAAATCCCAACCAGCGATCTGGCGCGGCTCCGGCGCGATCCGCGCGTGACGGTGACCGAAATTCCAAGCCTTCGCACGGTTTATATGGTGCCGGATTATTCGCGTGATGGCGGCACGCCGCTGATCACGGACAATAACGGCACGCCCCTGCCGGTGAACCCCTGGAAGGATGTGCGTGTGCGGCGCGCGCTTTCCATGGCGATCAATCGGGATGCGCTGGTGGATCGCGTGATGGAAGGTGCGGCCACCGCCACCGCCCAATGGCTGCCGGAGGGCACTTTTGGCTATAACCCGGCGGTGAAGCCACGCCGCTTTGACCCCGATGGCGCCAAGCGTTTGTTGGCCGAAGCGGGCTACCCGGATGGTTTCCGCATCACGCTGCACACCCCCAATGACCGCTGGCCGAATGATGCGCGGCTGGCGCAGGCGGTGGCGCAAATGTGGACAAGGATCGGTATCCGTACCGCGGTGGATGCCGCGCCCTGGACCGCCTTTGTGCCGCGCCGCGCGCGGGTGGAATACGCCATGCAGATCGGCGCCTGGGGCAGCTCCACCGGGGAGGCTTCAAACTTCCTGGTCAATACCGTTGCCACGCATGACCGGCAGCGCCTGACCGGCGCCAACAATAATGCGCGTTTTTCAAGCCCGGTTTTCGATGAATTCGCCGCGCGCGGTTCCGCCACCCTTGATGATGCGGCGCGGGAGAAGATCTGGCACGAAGCCATCGCCCGCTATGCGGATGAAGAACCGCTGATCCAACTGGTGCAGTATCTGAACACCTGGGGCCTGCGCAAAGGCCTGACGCATCGGCCACGCATGGATGAAAGAACACTCGCCATGGGGGTGCGGCAGGCGCCTTAGAGCGTGTTGCGTTCACATGGGTTTATGCAACCCGCTCTACGTCGTTGTTTTTCGAGCATCTTCGCACTTTCAGATGATTCCATCTGAACGTGATCTGCTCGAGAGCCAGCTGCTTGTTCATTGGATCGGGATTCTCGAATCGGGTTGTTTTCTGATTGAAGCTCTATGCTGTTTTGAGGAGGCCAGCATGGATGCGCCGCTATTCTGAAGATCTGCGTGAGCGTGCCGTTCAACGTGCCGAGGCTGGCAAGACGATCCGGTCGATCGCTGCTGCCTTGCGTATCAGTCCATCCTGTGTCTCCAAATGGCGCAAGCGGCGGCGCGAGACCAGGGCGCTGACGCCCAGCCAGAGGGGCGGCCACAAGCCGCGCACCTTGACCGGCGAATGTGCGGATTGGCTGCGCGCGCGGATCGCGGCGGCGTAGGGCGGCGATGCTTTCCTCGCCGCGGAGCTCTTCCATGACAATGCGGATCTTATCCTCGGCGGCATGGTGCTTGCGCGTGGCGCGGCGAATGTCGCGGAGCAGCTTTTTAGCTGGCACCCGCGTGGGTCGGGCGGAGGATTTCTGACTCATCTTCACTCTCCTTGGGGTTACGATGAGCCAGAAATCCTCCGTTATTCAAATCGCCAATTTGGTCCCATAGGCACTGACGCCGGATAGTCAGCGCTATATGCACCGCTTCTTTGCGAAATTCATCCGTCCTGCCTGTGCCCATAGTTCGTCTCCTCTGCTTCACAATAGGTGATCAGAGGAGTGGCACAAAACCGTGACAGGTCGAGTACCCGAGCTAATTTTTAAAGAGCTACCTGCCGAATAGAAAGCGTGTTGTCGCCTTTCTCTCTCTCTTTAATAATGTAGTGGAGAAAGTTCTTTCTTGCCCGAGAATGTTTCTTGCATTACCAAAAAATCCTTCCGCACTTCCGGCTTGAATTCCAACCCATGCCCCGGCGTTTCCGGCGCCGTGATCATGCCCGTGGCGATTTTCGGCAGGCTGATGAAGGCATCATCCAATAGCCCCATCTGTTCCGCCCAAATGCCATTCGGAATGCTCGCCAACAGATGCACATTCAATTCCGGGAAAAGATGCGGCGCGATGGTGACGCCCCAGGTATCCGCAACCGTTGCGATCTTGCGGAGTTCCGTGAGGCCACCGCGCATCGGGTCCGGTTGCAAAATGGGCAGGCGCGGATTTTCCAAAAAGGGCTTCAGATCGGCGCGGCCGAAATGCGTCTCACCACCCACCACGCGCATATCAAGCGCCTCGGCACAACGGAGGTAGCCGGCGTAATCATCCGCCAACACGGGTTCTTCCAGCCAATAGATATCATATTCCTCAAACTTGCGGCCCATGGTGATGGCGATATCCGCACTCCAGCCCATATTCACATCAATCATGATATCAATATCGGGGCCGACGGCTTCACGCATGCGCCGGACATTATCAAGATCGGTGTTGAGATCACCAATATGCGCGACCTGCATCTTGATGGCGCGGTAGCCTTGTTCGATGTAGTGCTTCGCTTTCGCGATCATGCCATCGCCGCGCGCGCCACGGAAACAACCGCTGCCATAGATCGGAATCTCGGAACGGAAATGCCCCCATAGCCGATGCAAGGGCAACCCCGCTGCCTTGCCCAGAATATCCCAAAGCGCGATGTCAATCGCCGATTGCGCCATCATCGCAACCCCGCCGCGACCGCCGGTCAGTGTTGCGCGCCACAAATCGCGCCAGATCGCCTCAATCGCCGTCGCATCGCGCCCAATGATGCGCGGCGCCATGGCTTCGGCAATGCAGGCGCCGATGGTGCGTTGCAAGGGCAGGTTCAGCAAATGCAGATAGCCCATGCCGGTAATGCCCGATTGCGTGGTGATATCCACCACCACCAGATCACGCATCGGCCCCAAGGCATGGCCGGCCAGCCAGGGATCATCCGCCCAAGGCATTTGCAGGAGCGTGGTTTTCACTTCCCGTATCGTGAGATCGGCCATGGCGTTTCCTTTCCTCGCTGTGCCAGCATCATGCTGTCTTGGCCTTATGGTCAATCGCCTGATCCGTCGAAGCCGGGCTAGGATGGTCGCCAATGTCGCTGCGATTCGCCCTGACCCATGAAAGCCACTACCGCTATGCACGGCCGGTGCGGCTTGGGCCGCAACTGATCCGCCTGCATCCGGCACCCCATGCGCGTACGCCGATCATGGGCTATCGGCTGGACATCGCGCCCACCCCCGCGCGGCTTGATTGGTTTTTTGATCCTGCCGGCAATCATTCAGCCCGCGCCTTGTTCGATGGTGCGACCAGCGAGTTACGCATTACTGTCGCGCTGGAAGCGACCCTCACGCCGATCAATCCCTTTGCTTTCCTGCTGGATGCCAGCGCTACTGAATGGCCCTTCACGCTGGAACCCTGGCTCGCGCGCCAGCTTGCGCCTTACAGGGAAGCGCCCGCGCAAGGCCCGCTGCTGGCCGCGCTGATCGCAAGCCTGCCGCAATCCCCGCAAGCAACGCTTGATCTGCTGGTCGCGGCGAATGGCCTGATCCATCAGCGCATCCGTTATGAAAAGCGCGAAACCCACGGCATTTGGGATGCGGAACGCGTATTGACCGAGGGGCGCGGCGCTTGCCGAGACATGGCCTGGCTGCTGGTGCATGTGCTGCGCGCGCTTGGCTTCGCGGCGCGTTTCGTTTCGGGTTATTTGATTGAAGCGGAACAGGATGCCTCGGACCACGCTGAATTGCATGCCTGGGCGGAAGCCTATCTGCCGGGCGCCGGCTGGATTGGGTTTGATCCCACATCTGGCCTGCTGGCGGCAGAAGGCCATATCCCACTCGCCGCCGCGCCGGACCCTGAAGCCGCCGCGCCCATCACCGGCACGCATGAAGCCGTGGCGGTCACGCCGCGCTTTGGCATTTCTGTCCGGCGCCTTACGCCATGAAGCGCGCCGCCATCCCGCCTTTTTTCGGCCAATGGGAAAGCCCTGCGCTGATTGGCGCCATCATCACGGGTGCGTGTCGGGCGGAGGATGATCCCGCCTGGGCAGCTTCGGGCGCCGAAAGCCCGCAGGATTATGCGCGCTGGGCGGAGCATTTGTGCGGTGTGGCGTGTCTCCGCATGGCGCTTGCCGCGCGCGGCATCACGCCGCCGCGGGCGAGGGACCTCGCAAGGGTACTGACCCGCTACGGCGCCTATGTGGAAGAAGCGCATGGCCATATTCGCGGCCTGATCTATGCCCCCGCCATCACCTGGCTCGCTGACACCCACGCCATAGCGGCCGAAATCATCCTGGACCGCGCGGCTGAGGATATCCCGCCCTTGCTCGCAGATGGCGGGTTGTTCATCGCTTCCGTCCACCCTGCCATTCGCCGCCCGGCGGAACCCGCCCCTGGCAAGGGCGGGCATCTGGTGCTGGTCTTTGGCGCAGAGGGCGAGACATTTCGCCTGAACAACCCCTCCGGCCATGATGCGCCTGCCCAGGCCGATGCGCGCGTGCCCATGGCCGATTTCGCGCGGTTTTTCGCCGGCCGCGGCATTTGGTTGCCTGGCGCACCATTGGCGCGGCGCGCGTGAGGGCCTAACAACACCCGATGCGAAGCCTGGGCCTTCTTCTGCTGACGCTGCTTTTCTCCCCGCTGATTGCGCCGCGGGCGGAGGCACAAGGCAATGGCCAGATCATCACCGGCATTCCGGGCTTTAGCCTGCAACAGGCCGCGAATGGGGTGCTCGGCCTGCTTGGCTATAATGTGGTGCCGGATGTCACGGCATCCTCGCTCAGCATCAGCCGCGGCGGGCAGGAAGATACGGGGTTACAGACCACGCAGTTCGGCCTGGGCTTCACGGTAGATCCTGATTTCCCGCTCTATCTTGAGGGTTTTTTGGGCTATTCGCGCTACGACCCGCGCTTCGTCTTCTCCGAAGGGAAAGACAAAACCATTCTGCCGACGCGTTGGAACAATGTGTCTGGTACCATCGGGGTTGGCTGGGATTTCCCCATCATTGAAGGCTTGATGTTTCGCCCCATCCTGAATGGCGCGCTTGGGCATGTCGAAACTGATGCTTCCCTTGTTGGGCGCTTGTTGGAATTGAAATATGATCGCGAAATAGCTTTCCTCAAGCGCGGCCGGATGAATGCCTATGGGCTTGGTGGGTCGCTGATGCTTGATCTGAACATCCCGCGTCCTGGCTACGAGATTGATCTGGAACTGCGTTACACGGATATTCGGCTTTCTACCTATGGCGATACAACCTCCCTTGTGCGTGGCGAGTCTGAGGCAAAGACCTTCAATGTCTGGGGCCGTGTGCGTTGGCCAATGGATGCGGAAATGTTCGGCCGCCCGCTCCGCTGGGTGGTGGATTTTTCCCATTCGCGCTTTCTGGGCGATCAGGTGGCGCTTGGCTTCGATCATTTGACCAAGGTCGGCGGCGGGATTGAGATGAATGTCGGGCGTTATGAATTGGGGGTTTGGGATTTCAACATGCAAAGCATCCGCATCGTGGCGCGGTATCTGTTCGGCCAGAATGTCTCCGGCGCCTCGGTCGGGCTTGCGGTTTCCTTTTAATCCTTGCACGCGCCCCATATGCCGCCCATTTGCCCCCCATGCCCGATAGCCTGATCATCCGCCCCGATCCCGCCGACCCGCGCCTGACGCGCCGCGTCACCGGGCGCGACCATACGGGGGCTGTCATTGAAGCCAGCGTCACGGTGGAACGCCCGCTCACGCTATTTCTGAACGGCCAGGAAATCGTCACCATGATGACGATTGGCGATCGGCCGGAAGATCTGGCGCTTGGCTATCTGCTCAATCAGGGCATGCTGCTGGCCGATGATGAAGTCATTGGCGTTGATTATGATGATGATCTGGCTGTCGTGATTGTGCGCACGGCACGGCGGACGGATTATGAGGAAAAGCTGCGCAAGAAAACACTCACCTCAGGCTGCGCCCAAGGCACGGCCTTTGGCGATCTGATGGAAGGTTTCGCGGAAGCGAAATTGCCGCGCGCGGAACTGCGCACGTCTTGGCTTTATCGCCTGCTGCATCGGATCAATTCCCTGCCGACACTTTATCTGGAAGCCGGCGCCATTCATGGCTGCGCGCTGTGTCGGCAGGATGAACCGCTGGTCTATATGGAAGATGTCGGGCGGCATAATGCGGTGGATAAGATCGCGGGCTGGATGTTCCGCAACAAGGAAGCGCCTGGCGACAAGATTTTCTACACCACCGGGCGGCTGACGTCCGAGATGGTGATCAAGACCGTGCGCATGGGCATTCCCATTCTGGTGTCGCGGTCCGGCTTTACTGCCTGGGGGGTGGAATTGGCGCGCGAAGCGGGCGTGATGCTGATCGGGCGCTGCAAGGGCAAGCGTTTTGTCGCACTCGCGGGCGAGGATCGCATTATTTTTGATGCTGATCTGCGTTACGTCGAAGAAGAAAGTGCCAAGCATTGGCGGAAGAACAGTGCTGAGGCGGAACGTGATGGCGGCTGAAACGCTGGGGCTTGTGCTGGCGGGCGGGCTCGCGCGGCGCATGGGGGGCGGGGATAAGCCGCTGCGCCTGCTGGGTGGGCGGTCCTTGCTGGATCATGTGCTGGCGCGCATCACGCCGCAGGTCGCCGCGGGGGTCCTGAATGCCAATGGCGATCCCGCGCGCTTCGCTGGTTTTGGCCTGCCGGTGGTGGCGGACCCGCTGCCGGATCACCCTGGGCCACTTGCGGGGATTCTGGCCGGGCTTGAATGGGCGGCCGCGCATCGGCCTGATCTGGCCTGGGTTGCCTCGGTCCCAGGCGATTGTCCCTTCATCCCAGGCGATTTCGTGGCGCGGTTGCATGCCGCGCGGGAAGCAGCCGGCGTGCCTATGGCCGCCGCCTCCTCCGGCGGGCAAACCCACCCGCCAGCCGCGCTTTGGCCCGTGGCGCTCCGCAGCGAATTGCGCGCCGCCCTTTTGGCCGGGGAGCGCAAGATAGACCGTTGGACCGCGCGATTCGGCTGTGCGGAGGCCGCCTGGCCGGCCTTGCCCTATGACCCGTTTTTCAACGCCAATGCGCCCGAGGATTTGGCGGAGGCCGAGGAAATCTTGCAAATCAGCCTATCCCAAGGCATAAGCCCCTAAAGGCTAAGTTCCGGGGAGAACAGCAATGAACGGCATCATCAGCGGCGTCTGCATCGCCATCATCATCGCCATCGGCGCGGCGATTTATCTGGACCGCAACGTCCAGCAAACTGCCGAGGTCGCTTTCGCCACCACCGGCGTGCGGTTGTGATCATCCGGCGCGGGGCGTTGCTGATGGGTTTGGCGCTGGCTGCCTGCGCCGAAACCCCAGCCCCCGCGCCCAGCGCGCCTTCAGCGCCGCGCGCCACTTCAACCCCCGCGCCAACGCCATCCAACCTGCCCGTGACTGGTCAGGCGGGCACCGAGCGCGCCATGTCCACGCTGCAACAGGATTTGGACCGCGACCGCGCTGACGAAAGGCTGCGCAGCTATGACCCCCATGCGCAGCATCAGGACCTTTCCCCGCCGCGCACCCCTTATGAGATTGGCGGGAATACGCGGCTGCCGACAAGGCGTTAGGTTTTGTTCTCGCTCCGCTTCGCGCGCTCCGCCTCGCGCAAATAATCCTCAGTCGTCTTCGTCACCGGCCGCGGTGCGCCGGCGTAAGGATCAATCCCGCCATTCGTCGCTTCCAAAACGCGGCAATCCTCGCATAGGTCCAATACGGCCTGTCGCGCCGGATCGGCGAACATCCAATGCGCCGAAAGCTTCGCCTTCACCCGCGCGATGGATGCTTTCGTGCCGAACAGCTTATTGCAGCGCGGGCAGGCGGCGGGTTCTTCGGCCTTCACCACCTGTGCCTGTGCGGCTTCGGGCGCGAAATTCAGCCGCGGTTCCAGCGTAATCACCTTCTCCGGGCAGGTTGCGGCGCAAAGCCCGCATTGCACGCAGGCATCTTCCAAAAAGCGCAATTCCGGCCGATCCGGATTGGCGCTGAAGGCGCTGGTCGGGCAGACGCTTGTGCAGGCAAGGCAAAGCGTGCAGCCTGCCTGATCCACAAGCGCCAGCCCAAAAGGCGCCTTTTCCGGCAGGGCAACCATCGCAACGCGTGCCCCAGCGGCTTCCCGCAAGGCGCGGAAGCCTTGCTGCGCCATCTCGCGCGGGCTGCCCAAAGCCTCAAACCGAGCCGGCGCGAAGCCAGGCGCCATGCGGGGCAGGGCGGCCAAGGCCTCACCCAGCGAGAACGGATCATCGGTTTCCAAAAGCGCAGCACGCGGCACGGGGGCGGCCATCCCAAGCCCGTTCAGCACCGCCGCGGTGTAATCAATGTTGCGCAATACGCCTTCCACGCCATGCCCACGCCTGGCAGGTGCCAGCAGCCGCACCGCCGCCGCGCCCCAGGCAAAGGCGCCGGCGAACACCGCCAAATCCAGTGATGAAACTTCGTTGACGCGCAGCGGCAGCACGCGCGCCGGCAAGCCATCGCCATGCCGGGCGAGGGCATCAATCAAAGCCTCGCCATGGGCCTCATCATGGATCAGCACTACCGGCGCCTCACCGCCCGCATCGGCATAGCTCAGCAGCAAGCGCCGCAGGCGGCGCAACAGCGCCTGGGTTGGCGGCAGCGCATAGGTTGCCGCCCCCGTTGGGCACACGGCGGCACAAGCGCCGCAGCCCGCGCAAATCTCCGCACTGATCACCACCTGGTCCTTGAGCGGACCGACGCCCGGCGTAATCGCCCCGGTTGGGCAAAGATCCAGGCAGCGCCGGCAGCCTTCGCGCTTGTTGCGCGCATGGGCGCAAAGCTTGCCGTCGAAACTCACAAAACGCGGCTTGTCGAAACTGCCCACCAGCTCGCCCGCGGCCACAATGGCGCGCTCCAAAGCCGCCGCATCGGCGGGATCGGCGCGGAGATACCCTTGCCGCACCTCATGCGCCGGAAACAGCGGCGCGGCGCCGGTCAAATCCAGGATGATATCCGCGCGGCTGATCGCGCCATCCTTGCCCTTGCCCCAGGCATAAGCGGCACGCGATGATGGGCTCGGCGCCGTTGCGCCATCCACGGTCACTTCAAAGGCGCCAAGATAACCGCTGGCGGAGCGCGCCCGCCCGCGCATCACCGGGAAACTCGCCTGACGCGCCGGCGCCACCGGCACATCGCCGGTCAGCAAAACGGTGATATCGAGCTTTTCCTGCAAGCGGGCGGCGGCGGTCAGCGCAACCTCATCCCGGCCCAGCACCAGGGCAATGCCGCCGCTTTCCAGGCTGACCAGGGGGATTTCCGGCATGGGCTCGGCGGCGGCGGCGATCAGCGCGGCCATTTTCGGCCCGGCCTGCTTGCCCTCAGCCGACCAGCCGGCGGCCTCTCGGATATTGACGAAAAGCGGGGTGGCGGCGCCGGCGGCCTCGGCTTCTTGCGTGAAAAGCGGCGCTTGGGCGGTGCAGGCGATGGTGAGCGGCCGGCCGGTGGCCAGCGCCGCTTCAAAGCGATCAAGCTGCGCGAGGCAAAGCTGCTCGGCGCTGCGGATTTCAACGCCAGCGCCGCAGCCGCGGGCGAGCGCCTTGCCATCCAGCAGCAAAGTATCTTCGCAACTGCAGATCAGGGCGATCCGCCCCTTTTCCTCGCCCATGATGTTCTGTCCTACCCCCCGGCTGTGAAGACCGCTTGGCGCGGCTTATATGGCACCCAAGACAAGCTGACGAGGGATGAGGCCGGGGGTGGTTGAGGATTTACCCGCATTGCCAAGCGTCTTCACGCCGATCATCGCGCTGCGCGAGGGTGGCGATGCCTTGGCGCATGCCTGCGCCCTGGCCTCGGAAAAGGGCGCCGGCACGCTGGTTTGGGTGCGGTCCTGGGCGCGGGCCGAGGCCGCCCTGGTGCTGGAACCGGAAGAAGCCTTGCCCGCCGCCCGGCTGGCGCTCCATGCCGCGAGCATCGCTTTGGCTGATGCGCTTGGCGCCTATGGCCCGCCCGATATCCCGCTTACTTTCGATTGGCCGCGCACGCTCCGCCTCAATGGCGCCGTGGTGGGGCAGACCCGGCTTGGCCTGCCGCCCGGCCTTTCACCGGATGCCACGCTGCCCTGGCTCGTGGTCGGGATGGAACTCCGCTTCGCCGAATATGCCGATGGCGAACCCGGCGAAAGCCCGGACCGGACCTCCCTGCTTGGGGAGGGCTATGATGATCTGACGCCCGCTTTGCTGGTCTCTGCCTGGGCGCGGCATTTCATGGCGACGGTCGCGGATTGGCAGGCGCGCGGGGTGAAGACGCTGGCGGAACGCTACCTTGCGCGGCTTGATCCCAAGCTTGGCGCCGGGGCGCGGCGCGGCATTGTGCCGGCCAGCGGTGATCTGGTGCTGGAAGGCGGGGCAGGGCGCGAAACCCTCTTGTTAGCTGAGGCCTTGGCATGAACCGGCTGCCCCGCACCATCCGCCTTGATGCCTCGGACACTGTCATCTTCGACCAGGCGGCCGAGCCCGGCGAATGGGCCGTGCCGGGCGGCTTTGCCTTTTGGGATGAAGACCCGGCGCAAATGTCCGGCAAGCGCCGGCAGGCCTTTCGCGGCGGCTTCCTTGGCCTTGGCAGTTTCGGCTGGGCGACCTTGGTTGAGGTAGCGGAAGCCAGCGCCGCCGACCGCGCTGCGGCACTCGCCGCGCTTGCCGCGCATATCCATCTGGTCCATGGCGCGCCGGATGAGGCAGCGGCCCGCGCCGCGGCTGAGGAGGAATTGGCCTTTGCCGAACAGCTTTGTGATCACCCGCCGGGCACGGTGCTCGCCTTGACGCGCAGCATTGAAGGCGGCGAACAGCGCGAACGCTTCCGCACGCTGCATCTGCGCGCCGAACAGCATCGCAGCTTTGAAAGCCTGCCGGTTTTCGCCAGTGTCGAAACCCATGGCGAGGAGGATGATGAACCCATCCTCCGTCCTGATCTGACCAAGATCGGAAAGCGCGAAGCATGAGTGCCATGCTCTCCCCCGGCGATTTCTGGGTCGCCTCCGGGCATCATTTGTGTGAGGCCGCGCCGCATGGCCGGCTGCGCGCAACACCTGATTTGTGGCGCGCCTTTCTGGCCCGCCCGGAATTGGTGCCCCCAGAGGAAGCCTGCGCGGCGGAAGTCGCGCTGCATGCCGCGCTTTTGGCAGCACCCGAACAGGCAGTGGATGCCGCGCGCATCGCCACCCTTGCCGATGCGGATGCGCAGGAAAATTGGCGGCATTTTCTGGGGTTTCGTGATCGCGTCCGCGCTGCGCCCAGCCTCGAAGAAGCCTGGCTGGCGCTGTATCGCGGTGACGTCGGCGGCATCCCGCCCATCTTTCTGCAAATGCTGACGCATCTTGTCGCCCGCGCCGCGATGGAGGGGGAGGGCGATCCCTTCGCGCTACGTGCCGCTGAGCTTTTCTACCGCCCGCAACGCGCCGCCATCAATCAGGGCTCGCTATTGCTGGCGGATGAGGAAGTGCTGGACATGCGCGGGCGCGATGGCGGGTTTGGCTCACTTGGCCAATTGCTGGTCGAAGCCGGCGCGCCGCCGCGCGAGGTTGAGATTGATGTGCTGTCCGACATCAATGCCCATCTCTATCACGGGCGCTCAGATGCACATGATTTTGCGCTGGATATCGCCGAAGGCCGGCCCGGTCAGCAGGGGCTGGCGCGCGCGATTACGCGTTTCATCCGGCATTTATTTGGTGAGGAAGTAACCATCCGCGCCGTGCCCACCATCGAAGATCGCGATTGGCGCTGGCATATCGGGCTTGATACGGAAGCCACCTCCATCACCAATGATCTTTGGCAAGGCAAGAAAGTGGCGCAGGCGCGGCTGGCGCGCATTCTGTGGCTCGGCGTTTTGGAATTCGCCAATCCCGCGCGGGTGCTGCCGCGCGTGGCGGGCAAGCCGATCTATCTGGCGCTCGCCATGGATGCGGCCAATCGGCTGCGCATGAAGCCGCAAAACCTGGTGGCCGGCCTGCCCCTGCTGACGGCGGAGAAGGGCGCATGAACCTGATCATCCCCGGCACTGTCACCATTCCGGTTGGCGTGGTGGTGGAACGCCGCCCCGGCGTCACGCCCTGGGCGGATTACGCCTGGCGCGCGGTGGAAGTTTTGGAAGATGCGCCCGCTTTGCCCGCCTGGACGCTGATGCGCGAAGAAGCCGGGCGCAGCCTGTTCTTTGCCGGCAATGCCGAAGTGGCTTTGCACCCAACCGATACCGATAATTACAAACACAATCTGGAAAGCTCCAACCCCAGCATCTGGGTGGTGCTGCGCCCGGTGGAGGCGGCGCCGGGCTTCGCCCTGCAACGCGTGACGGTGGATGCCGGGGAAGCGCATCTCTATGCCGATTCAGGGTCTGACCTGATGGAGGCCGTGCCGCTACCGCCCGGCATCCGCGCCGCGCTGGAAGCCTTTGTCGCCGAACATCACCGCGACCGCGGCTTTCATAAGCGCAAGCGCGACAAGGCGGAACTTGATGGGCTTGGCCGGCGCAGCCGGGTGCATGGCCCATGAGCGAGGAGAATGAGGGCTTCCTCTCCCGCTGGTCGCGCCGCAAGCGCGCCGTGCTGGAAGGCCGCGCGCCCGAGGAAGCTGCGCCGCCCGCCCCGCTTGAGGCGACGCCCGAGGCGCTGCCGCCCGCCGAGCCTGAGGATGATTTCGACCCGGCCAGCCTGCCGCCAATCGAAAGCCTGACCCTGGAGAGCGACTTCAAGGCCTTCCTGCACCGCAAGGTGCCCTTGGAACTCCGCAGCGCTGCCCTGCGCCGCGCCTGGAGCCTTGACCCCGCCATTCGGGACTTCATTGGCCCGGCGGATTACGCCTGGCATTACAATGAGCCGGATGGCGTGCCGGGCTTTGCGCTGGACTTGGGCGGGGATGCGATGAAGCTGCTGTCCCATGCGCTTGGCCTCGATGCCCCGGCCGCTAAGCCCGATTCGGCCGAGACTGAGGAGGCAAGCCCGGCCGAGCCCGCTGCCCTGGCTGAGGCCCCGCCAGTTGAGGCAGCGCCCGAACCCTCTGGGCCCGCCATTGCCGAGGCCATGCCTGAGCCAGAGGCAGCGCCGGAGCCCCTGGCGCCGCGCCCCCGCCGCCATGGCAGCGCCCTGCCGGTGTAAACTTTTCTGGACAAAATTACTGTCAATGTCAAAGCGTGTAACGCGCCTATTGCATTTTGATACGCAATTTGAGTACAAGACTCGGAAATTCGGGATGGCTTTTTTCCTTTGTATGACTGGAATGATAACGGTTCGTCACCGTCCTGTCATTTCACTGAGCGGGGATCAAGGCTAAGCCGGATTATAAATGAGACGTGAGGGGGTAACGGCCGGAATGCGGCCCATGACGCAGCAAGATCAGGCACAAGATGCCATGGCCACTGAAAGGGCGCGGCTTTTCGCGCTCCTTGGTCGTTTGCTGGTTGCCGCCCCGGACGCCCATCTGCTCGCTGCCCTGGCCGCCCTGCCGGGTGATGCCTCGCCCCTTGGCAAATGCTACCGCGCGCTGGCCGAAGCCGCCGCCGCCGCCGATGCCGTGCGGGTAGAGCGCGAATTCCACGATCTTTTCATCGGGCTTGGGCGCGGTGAGCTGCTGCCCTTCGCTTCCTATTACATCACGGGCTTTTTGCATGAACGCCCGCTGGCCGATTTGCGCGGGGAGCTAGCGCGGCTTGGCATTGAACGCGCCGAGGGCGTGGCCGAGCCCGAGGATCACATTGCATCCGAATGCGAAAGCTTTGCCGGGCTGCTTTCCGGCGTGTTCCCAGGTGGTGCCGCGGCGGCCGAGGCGTTTTTCGCCCGCCATCTCCGCCCCTGGGCGGGGCGCTTCTTTGCGGATCTGGAAGCGGCGGAAGCCGCAAGCTTTTACCGCGCCGTCGGCGCGCTGGGCCGCATGGCCATTGAGGTTGAACTGGCGGCGCAGGAACTGCCCGTCTGATTTTTGTATTGGGAGGGTTGAGCATGAGTGCGAATGACCAACAAGTGGCGCAACGTCGCGGCTTTCTGAAGACCCTGGGCCTGGCTGGTGGTGCCGCAGTGGCAGCGACGGCGGCAGAGGCCTCAGCGCCGCTGCGGGCGGATGCCGTGCCGGCAGGCACCGCGCGCAAGGAAGGCCAGGCGGATCGGCTGAAGGCGCGTTATCAGCCGAATAGCGCGCATGTGCAGGCTTTTTATCGCACTAATCGTTCCAACGATAAGTAAGAAGGGAAGCACCCATGCTGATCAAACGCACTGATGGCAAGGCCGCCAAGCAGCGCCTTGCTTCCGCCTATCAGGGGCTTTCTGCCGGCGGGCTTGATCGCCGCTCCTTCCTGCGTCAGGCAGGGCTTGGCGGGGCGGGGCTGGCCGCACTTGGCGCCATTCCGCTTTCCACCATGCGTCCTGCCGAAGCGGGGCCGATGGATCATTCAAAGCCCGTGCAGCGCGTGAAGAATATCTGCACGCATTGTTCGGTTGGCTGCACCGTGATTGCCGAAGTGCAGAATGGCGTTTGGGTCGGGCAGGAACCGGCTTGGGAATCGCCGATCAATCGCGGCACGCATTGCGCCAAGGGCGCTTCGGTGCGCGAATTGGTCCATGGTGACCGGCGCATCAAATACCCGATGAAGCTGGTGAACGGCCAATGGCAGCGCATGTCCTGGGACAATGCGATGACCGAAATTGCCGACAAGCTGATGGAAACCCGTCAGAAAAGCGGGCCAGACGCCACCTTCTGGCTGGGCAGCGCCAAATTCTCCAATGAAGGTGCGTATCTGTATCGCAAATTTGCGGCTTTCTGGGGCACGAATAACGTGGACCACCAGGCGCGCATCTGCCATTCGACCACGGTGGCTGGTGTTGCCAATACCTGGGGTTATGGCGCGCAGACCAATTCCTATAATGACATCCGCAACGCCAAGACCATGATCATCATGGGCGGCAATCCGGCGGAAGCGCATCCGGTCAGCCTGCAGCATGTTCTTGCCGGCAAGGAACAGAA
Source organism: Roseomonas sp. (assembly GCA_020249865.1). Taxonomy (GTDB): domain Bacteria; phylum Pseudomonadota; class Alphaproteobacteria; order Acetobacterales; family Acetobacteraceae; genus Neoroseomonas. The sequence goes on from JADCEV010000014.1 coordinate 20,488, forward strand.
CCGCGCCAATCTGATTGTGATTGACCCGCGCTTCACGCGCACGGCCGCGCATGCCAGTGAATATGTGCGCATCCGCCCAGGTACCGATATTCCGGTGATGTGGGGCATGCTGCACCATATCTTCGCCAATGGCTGGGAAGACAAGGAATTCATCCGCCAGCGCGTTCATGGCATGGATGAAATCCGCGCCGAGGTCGCGAAATGGACGCCGGCCGAAGTTGAGCGTGTTTCCGGCGTGCCGGGCGCGCAGTTGCGCAAGGTCGCGGAAATGTTCGCGACGCAAAAGCCCGCGACGCTGATCTGGTGCATGGGCGCGACGCAAAAGACTGTCGGCACCGCCAATGTGCGCGCCTTCTCCATCCTGCTGCTCGCGACCGGCAATGTCGGGTCGGAAGGCACGGGCGCCAATATCTTCCGCGGCCATTGCAATGTGCAGGGGGCGACGGATTTCGGGCTCGATGTCACGACGCTGCCGGCCTATTATGGTTTGGATGAAAACGCCTGGCGGCATTGGTCGCGCGTTTGGAATGTGCCTTATGAATCCATGGTCGCACGCTTTGACAGCCCGGCCATCATGGGCACGCCGGGCATCCCGACCACGCGGTATTTCGATGCTGTGACGCTGCCCAAGGATCAGGTGCAGCAGCGCGATAATCTGAAGGCGATGGTCGTGTTCGGCCATGGCGGCAATACGGTTACGCGTATGCCGGAAGCGGTGAAGGGGCTTGAAGCGCTCGATCTGCTGGTGGTGGCGGACCCGCACCCGACAACCTTCGCCGTCCTCGCGAACCGCAAGGAAAACACCTATCTGCTGCCGATCTGCACGCAGTTTGAATGCGCGGGTAGCCGCACGGCGTCCAACCGTTCCGTCCAATGGGGCGATCAGGTGGTCAAGCCGATTTTCGAGAGCAAGAATGATTATGAGGTGATGTATCGCCTTGCCGGTGCCCTCGATAAGGCCGCCGAGAAGCGCAATATGCCGATCCGCTTCCAGGCTGATATGTTCAAGGCGATTGAAGTGCGCGGCCAGGAACCGGTGGCCGAGAGCATCCTGCGCGAAATCAATCGCGGCGCGATCAGCACGGGCTATACGGGGCAATCACCAGAACGCTTGAAGGCGCATATGGCGCATCAGGACAAGTTCGATCTGATGACCTTGCGCGCGAAGGCGGATGCGCCGGCCGAAATCAAGGGCGATTATTACGGCCTGCCTTGGCCCTGCTGGGGCACGCCGGAAATGCGCCATCCGGGCACGCATATCCTCTACAACACCAACCTGCATGTGAAGGAAGGCGGCGGCACTTTCCGCGCCCGCTTTGGCGTGGAACGCAACGGCGTGACGTTGCTGGCGGAAGGGTCCTATTCCAAGGGCTCGGAAATCACCGATGGCTATCCGGAATTCACCACGGCCGTGATGCAGCGCCTGGGTTGGGATGCTGAATATACGGATGCCGAGCGCGCTTCCTTGGCGCGTCAGGGCGGCACCGCTTCCTGGGCGACCGATCTTTCCATGGGGATCATTCGCATCACCATGGAACATGGCGTGATGGCTTACGGCAACGCCAAGGCGCGCGCGGTGGCCTGGAACCTGCCTGATCCCGTGCCGGTGCATCGTGAACCGATCTACACGCCGCGCACCGATCTGATCGCGCAATATCCGACCCTACCGGATCGGCGCGGCTTCCGCCTGCCGCATCTGGGGCAGACGGTGCAGAACCGTTCGCATCAGGTGTCGAAGGATTTCCCGATCATCCTGTCTTCCGGTCGCCTTGTTGAATATGAAGGCGGCGGGGAAGAAACGCGGTCGAACAAGTGGCTCGCGGAATTGCAGCAGGACATGTTCGTGGAAATCAATCCGCGTGACGCTGCCCAGCGCAATATCCGTGATGGCGGCTGGGTGCTGGTCTCTGGCCCTGAAATGCCGGCGGGCAAGGCAACCCGCATGAAGGCTTTGGTGACGGAGCGTGTCGGGCCCGGTGTGGCCTGGATGCCCTTCCACTTCGCCGGCTGGTTCATGCAGGAAGACCAACGCGGCAAATACCCATCAGGCACGGACCCGATCGTCCTTGGCGAGAGCGTCAATGCAGTGACCACCTATGGCTATGACCCGGTGACCTTCATGCAGGAAACCAAGGTCACGCTTTGTCAGATCCGCGCGGCATAAAGGGGGGCAAGAACAATGGCTCGTATGAAATTCCTGTTGGACGCGGAACGCTGCATCGAATGCAATGCCTGCGTCACGGCCTGCAAGAACGAACATGAAGTGCCCTGGGGCATCAATCGCCGGCGCGTCGTCACCATCAATGACGGCAAGCCGGGCGAGCGTTCAATCTCCATGGCTTGCATGCAATGCACGGATGCGCCCTGCGCCGCCGTCTGCCCGGTTTCCTGTTTCTACACCACCGCCGATCAGGTGGTGCTGCATGACAAGGATCTGTGCATCGGCTGCGGCTATTGCTTCTACGCATGCCCCTTCGGCGCGCCGCAATTTCCGCGTTTGGGCAATTTCGGCTCACGCGGGAAGATGGATAAATGCACCTTCTGCGCCGGCGGCCCGCAGGCCGACAATACCCAGGCGGAATATATCCAGTACGGGTCGAACCGTCTGGCGGAAGGCAAGCTGCCGCTTTGCGCCGAAATGTGTTCGACCAAGGCGCTACTCGCCGGTGATGGTCAGATCATTGCGTCGATCTATCGGGAGCGTGTGCAGCGCCGCGGCTATGGTACGGGTGCCTGGGGCTGGCGCACCGCCTATCGCGAAACCGTTGCGATCTGAAGGGCGGGCTGAACCATGAAGCTCCGCATCCTTGCCCTGCTTGCCGCGCTGATGATGGGCGCGGCGGCACCCGCAATCGCGCAAACCGCGCCGCGTGCGCCTTCCATGGCGGAAGAAATGGAAGTGCAGGCGCTGCTGCGCGGCAGCCAGATTCAGGGCCGCATCACCATTCCGGATGATCGGGCCGCGACGCTTATTCAGCCTGTTGGGCGCGAATGGCGTGACTTCCATAACTATACGCTCGCCTGGGTGGGTGGCATTGCCGTGCTTGGCATGCTGGCGATCCTGGTTGCCTTCCGCCTGACCAAGGGGCGCATCCCGATTGAGGGCGGCCGTTCAGGGCGCACCATTCTGCGCTTCAATACGCTGGAACGTGCCAATCACTGGATGGTGGCTTCCACCTTCATCATCCTGGCGCTTTCGGGGCTGAACCTGACCTTCGGGCGCCATATCCTGCTGCCAATCGTGGGGCCTGAGGCTTTCACCGCCATCA
>JADCEV010000140.1 GCA_020249865.1 Roseomonas sp.
CCGGTGATTGGGATGGCGTGGTGGCGCGGATTGGTGACGCGCTGCGCCCGTAATCCCGGGCGGCAGACAAGCGCGCCCAGGCGATGCAAGATGCGCGCAACAGAACGCACCAAGGGGAACCGCCATGTCATCCGGCAGCTATGATCGCGCCAGCTTCAAGGGCCTGACTTTCCAGGATGCCGTGCCGCGATTTCTGGCCGGGCAGGATAATCCCCGCGCCTATCTGGAACGCTGCCTTGAAGCCATCGCTGCCAAGGATGGCGTGGTGCGCGCCTTTGTCGTGCTGAATGAGGCTGGGGCGCGCACCGCCGCCGATGCCTCCGCCGCGCGCTACAAGTCGGGCCGCGCGCTCTCAGCCATTGATGGCATGCCAATCGGCATCAAGGATTTGATCGAAACCGCGGATATGCCGACGCAAATGGGCTGCGGTGCCTTCACCGGCAATTTCCCGAAACGCGACAGCATCATGGTGCGCGCCTTGCGCGATGCGGGGGCCATCATCATCGGCAAGACAGTCACAGCGGAATTGGGCATGGCGCATCCTGGGCCGACCACCAACCCCTTTGATCCGCGCCGCACGCCAGGCGGTTCATCCTCAGGCTCCGCCGCCGCCGTGGCGGCCAATATGATCCCGGCGGCGATTGGCACGCAGGTCGGTGGGTCCATCATTCGCCCTGCCTCCTATTGCGGGAATATCGCGCTGAAGCCGACGCAAGGCGCCATCAATCGCGGGGAGAGGCAATCGCTCAGCCAATCCACCGCCGGGGTGCATGCCAATAGCCTTGCCGATATGTGGGCAGTTGCAATCGAAATCGCGCGCCGTGCCGGGGGAGATCCTGGTGCGCCCGGCCTATTCGGCACGGCAAGCGTGCCCGCACCCATGAAGCCCGCGCGGCTGATAGTCATGGAAACCGAAGGCTGGGCGGATTTGGATGCCGCTTCCATCGCGGCGTTTGAAGGCTTGCTCACAAAACTCCGCGCGGCGGGGGTGGAGATTTGGCGGCGCGCCGATCATCCGCTGATCGAAGGTTTTGAACGCGCGCTTTCCCAGGCGAAGGCGATCACCGCCGATATCTGCGCTTTTGAACAGCGCGCGGGCTTGCAGCATTTGGCGGAAACCGCAGCGGATCGCGTGAGCCCCCGGCTGTTCACGCGCTTGCAGCATGGCACCAAGGTTGATTTCGTTGGTTGGTCGTCCCGAAGGACGCGAACGAAAGGCCGGTTGGCCAAAAGGCGGGATGTCCTGACCAACACGGGTCCCGCCCTGGCGGGACTGGCGCGGGCCGGTCATGGACAGACGGCCGCCGACCGGCAGCCTCGCGGACGATCCTTCCCCACGACCAACCTACAGTAACGGCGGATGGAGCTGAAAATAGTCAGAGCAATCGCCGATCATGGCGCACGCGGCGCCGTCATGGCCTTCTGCAAGTCAGCGAGGTACAGGTCGGTATGTGACCCAGGCGGGGCGATGATCCGGCCAACGAGCCGGACGAGCGGATTCGGGATGGTCACACGTTCGGTGACATCGAGACGGGTGCCTTCGCTTGAGGCGGTGAATCGGCCGACCCACTCGCCGCTGAAGCCACGCGCGGCGACATAGGAGATCGCAAAGAGCTCGTTAGGGCGGTTGCCCTCAAGCTGAAAAGCGATGCGGTCGCCGGCCTTGGTGTGTTCGACCCAGCTTCGTCCGTCTTCGGCAAGCTCGACTTTGCCAATGTCAGTGCGCCACTCGGACTGCCGTCCAACATCAGCCACTGCGCTGAAAACGCGATCAACCGGTTGATGGATCATGACCGTTCGCTTTGCCTCGGTCGTCTTGGGCAGAAGCAAGCCTGCAATCAAGGCGAGCCCAGCAACGGCGAGTACGGCTCCACAAATCACGATGAGCGTTTTCATCGGTCACGCCTCCTCAATGTGCCGATCGGGACGACGGGTCTCGTAGTCGTAGACGGCCAGCTGCTTGCGCAAGGGCGAGACCCTGACGCCCTCGTTCTGCAACAACGCCGCTTGTCGCTCGACCCCGCCCGGGAGCTTCGGATTGAGAAAGCCGCCCTTGCGCAGAACCCGCCACCAAGGCGTCAACTCGGCCTGAGGAACGCCCCGCTGTCGACGCTCTTCGGCGGCTCTCGCCGCCATGTTCGCGAAAATCGCGGTCGAGACGGGACAAGCGACAGCCACTTTGTGGCGCCGTGCCAAAGCAGCGCGAAGATCATCGAGGGTGACGACCTCACCCGGCTCAATCCGTCGGATCAGCGCATCGACCTCCGCCGGACTGGAGACGACCATGGCCCCGCCTTTGGCCTCGGCGTAACCCGGTGCTCCAGGCGGAATGAGATGGATGATGTGCGGCTCCCGGCCGTTGTTCAGATGATCAATTGCGGACTTCTTCTTGGGCATTGCGTCTCCGATGGTCGCTGTTCAAGTTTCTATTCAGCTAGCGCCAGAGCAGCGCCTCGGGAATAAGACTATTTTGTTCATGTTTTGTTTGTTCGATCAAGTGATGCGGTACACCACCGAGTCGCCATTTCTGGAGCCGCGGAAAAAGGCCCCGCCGTCGCCGGCGGAGCCTTTCCGAGGACCGCGCGCCTCAGCCGATGACAATCTCGGTCGGTGCGCTGGCCTCCCGCTCGACGGCGCAGACGAAATGCCCGAGCCGGTCGCAGTGGCGGAAGCCGGGCACGAGGGCGAGGACATCGTCCTCGCTGATCAGAGTCCAGACGAGGCCTTCAGGCTGCGCCCAGACATGGGCGGTCGCCTCATCGGAAGTGTCGAACAGAAGCCCGCCGAAGGGCGCGTCGGGGCGCGGGTTGGCTTGCACGGGCCGGTAGGTCGCGGCCCAGGTGGCGAAGGCTTCCGAGTGGCGGTTGCCGACGACTGGAAACCTATCGCGCCCGGCTATTGCAAAGGGACGAGCTGCGCCGGCGCCTGGTATCGCTCGCACCCTTGGCGGATGGCTTGATTGCGCTGTCATCGCCTGGCCCCGCGCCGGTGTGGCTGGGTGATCAGCCTGGCCAGCCGATTGCGCCGCGCCCGACCGGGGATATCAGCTTCAATGCAGGGACCTCCGCGCTTGGGTGCCCGGCGGTGACTGTGCCGCTATTGGCGGTGGATGGCATGCCGCTTGGCGTGCAGATCATTGGCCAATGGCATGAGGATGCGCGAGCGACCGCGATTGCGGCTTGGGTGGCGGGCGTCGTCTAATCCAGTAGCACTTCAACGCCAAGCGCCGCGGCCGCGTTGCGCAAGGCGCGGTCCTTGGAAGCCAGCGGCAAGCGCCGGCGCTGCGCCAATTCCAGATAGGTCGCGTCATAGACCGAAAGCGTGAAGCGCTCCGCAAGCCGCAGCGTCGCTACCCAGGATTTATCGGCGGTTTCATCATCAAGCGTAATCGGCAAGGCGCGCAGCAGGCCGGCAAGCTCTGCCCGTTTTGCTGCATCAAGTCGGTGCCGCCGTTCCGCCACCAGCAGGCCATTCAGCGCTTCCAGTGGCCAAAGCAGCGGTGCCATGGCGCCGGTTGCCACCACGCGGTCCAGCAGCGCCATGATGGGGGGCGATTGTTCATCCTCAAAGCACCAGGCAAGTGCGACTGAATTATCGAGCACGAAGCTCACTTGCGGCCTTCTTCGACCAATTCCTTGATGGGGACGCCGGCAAGCTTCGCCCCGCGGCTCGCGGCGCGCAGCGCCTCGGCGGTTTGGCGCGCCTTTTCCTGATCGAAGCTCGGCAGCACCGGGACCAGTTTCGCCACCGGGACCCCCCGGCGGGTGATGGTCACTTCCTGGCCGCGGACCACTTGATCAACCAGGGCGCTGAGCCGGTTTTTGGCATCGAAAAGAGGGATATTCATATTGTCGATTCATATGGCCAGATAGCTATCTAGCCAGATGGTGCGTCATTTGTCCAGCACATAAGCGCGCGCCTAATCCAACAAAACGCCCCTAAACGCCGCGAGCCGCCGGGCCGTCAGCCCAAGCCCATCCTCAAGCAGGCCCGCCTCAGACCCAAAGGGCGCCACCGCCGCATCCAGGGCAGCGGTGAGCAGCGCCGGGTACGTGTCCAATATCGCGTCCTTGGCTTCCTGGGGTGCTTCATCTGGCAGCGGGTGATCGCGCCGCCAGAAGCGATCCGTCGCCACATAATCCGCCAGGATTTGCTCCCGCGAAACGCCAAGCGCGGTCAGGATCAGCGCAGCACCCAGCCCCGTCCGATCCTTCCCCGCCGAGCAATGAAACAGCAGCGGGCGGCGTTCATCTTCCAGGATCAGGTCACACAGCTGGCGATAGACCGGCAATTGCTCGGTCGCGTAATTCAGATAGGCCAAGCCCAGCAGCCGCGTCGTCTCCGCCCGCGTCGCCGCACCATTGGCGAGAAGATCGCGGAGCGAGGCACCGATGCGCGGTTCAATTGGCAGCGGCACGGCCCGCGCGCTAGGCGGCAGGCGGGAAGGGGCGGCAGCGGCTTCACGCGTGCCGCGCAAATCGCAAACGGTACTGAGCCCCGTCGCTTCCAGCGTCACCAAATCCTGATCGGTCAGCCGATGCAGCGCATCGGACCGGAACAGCACGCCGTGGCGCAAAGCCCGGCCCTGATGGCCGCGCCATCCCCCCAAATCCCGGAGGTTGGAGGCACCTTCAAGCGGCAAAAGCCGGGGCAAATGCTGGGTCATGGGCGATTTATGCCAGAAAGCGTGGCGCTGGCCATGCGGCGGGATTGTTTCAAGCCTGGCAAAACTATCTTAGAAAGCGCGCGGCATTTGCCGCCTTTGGGAATAAAAAATGGGCACGGCCCTGGAAATTCTGATCATCCTGCTGCTGGTTCTGCTCAATGGCGCCTTTGCCATGTCGGAACTCGCCATCGTGTCCTCTCGCCGGTCGCGGTTGATGGCCATGCAAAAGCGCGGCGTGCGCGGGGCGGATACCGCGCTGGCGCTGGCCGAGGACCCGCAGCGCTTCCTGCCGACCGTGCAGGTGGGCATCACCATGGTTGGCATCATCGCCGGCGCCTTTGGTGGCGCGCGGCTGGCCGGCACCGTTGCCGCCGGCCTCGAAATGCTGCCCTTCCCCGTGCCTTTCGTGCAGGAAGTGGCGTTTGCGCTGGTGGTGCTGGCGATCACCTATCTCAGCCTGATCCTCGGCGAATTGGTGCCCAAGCAATTGGCGCTGCGGGAGCCCGAGAAGATCGCCATTCTGGTCGCGCGCCCGCTGGCGCTGCTCGCGCGCTTCACCGCGCCCATGGTCTGGCTTTTGGGGGCATCTTCCGCCCTGGTGCTGCGGTTTTTCGGGCCGGTGCGCGCCTCCGACCAAGCGGTGACGGAAGAAGAAGTGAAGGCCGTGGTGGCCGAAGGTGCCCAGGCCGGCGCGCTGGAAACCGAAGAACGCCACATGATCGAACGCGTGCTGCGCCTGGGCGACAAGCCCGTGCGCGCGCTGATGACGCCGCGCAATGATATCGCCTGGCTTGACCGTAATGAGCCTTTGGAAAACCTGCCCGAGCGGCTGCGCGCCGCCCATGTCACCCGCTTCATTGTGGCGGATGGGCGGGTGGATAATGTGGTCGGCGTGGTGGCCGCCAAGGATTTGCTGGATCAGTTGCTCGCCGGCGGGCCCATGTCGCTTGATGCTGCCCTGCGCCAGCCCATGGTGCTGCCAGATACGCTGACCGCGCTGGATGCACTGGAACGCATGCGCGGCGATCAGCTTGGTATGGCGCTGGTGCTTGATGAATACGGGTCCTTTGAAGGCATGGTGACCGCTTCCGATCTGCTGGAGGCGATCATCGGCGAATTGGGGCCAAGCGAGCCCATGCCGGCGGAAGCGGCGGTGCTGCGCTTTGATGGGTCATTGCTGCTGGATGGCAGCATGCCATCCGATGAATTGCGCGCGCGGCTTGACCTACCGGAAATGCCCGGCGCCGGGACTTATCACACCGTGGCCGGACTGATGCTGGCCCTGCTACGCCGGGTCCCGCGTGAGGGGGACCGGATTGTCTGGGCCGGCTGGCGCTTTGAGATTGTCGATATGGACGGCAGGCGCGTGGACAAGGTGCTGGCCAGCCGGGAAGAAGCCGGCGCCGATGGCGGTGGGGGGTAGAGCCATAAGTGATGAAAGAGCAAATTGAGGCTTCGGCGACAGCGCCTTTGATAATGACCGAGCGCGACAGCCTGCGCATACTGGCGCATTTGGAAAACGCGCCAGCACCGACTGCGCGATTGGTGCGGGCAGCGCTGGTAATCGCGGAATTTGGCTTGGATGCACCGGCGTAACGCCCCCAAGCCTTATTGGGGCACTTACGCCTAACGCCTTGGCGCCGCGGCCTCAGCGATCTGACCTTCCAGAATGTGAGCGACGAAGGCGCAATTCACACCGACCCCTTGCGCTCCACCACCAGAATCCGCGCCGCACCAATCGGGTGGGCAACATGCTCATCGCCGACATCGGCGACAAAAACATCGGTTGGCCCCAGGCGCACTGAATGTTCCTGGCCATTCAGCCGGTATTTCATCTCAACCGCGCCATCAAGCACGACGAACACCTCGGCGCCATCATTGACGTGCCAGATATAGGGCTGGTCGGTCCAATGCAGCCGCACTGTGGCGCCTTCAATTTCGGCAAAATCACGGGCACCCCAGGCGCGAGAGGCAGTGAAGCTGCGGTTATCCTGATAGATGTCGGGCATAGATGTATCCTGATACGGAGCGAGGAAAACCTATTGCCCCGCCGATTTCGCAATCGGCGCGATGAATTGCGGCTCGGTATCCCAGGGGAATAGGATCCAGGTATCCTGGCTCACTTCGGTGATAAAAGTATCCACCATCGGCTTGCCGGCGGGCTTGGCATAGACGGTGGCGAAATGCGCCTTGGGCAGCAGGGCGCGCACTACCCGCGCCGTGGTGCCGGTATCCACCAGATCATCCAGCAGCAGCCAGCCTTCGCCATCGCCAGCCGCATCGGGCATTTTCACCACGCGCGGCTCGCCCTTGGTTTCCTCATCGTAAGTGAGGACCGAGACGGTTTCGATCAGCCTGCAATCCAATTCCCGCGCCACCACGGCGGCTGGGATCAGCCCGCCGCGGGTGATGGCGACCACGCCGCGCCAGGGGCCGCGCTCCAGCAGGCGCCAGGCCAGCGCCTTGGCATCGCGGTGCAATTGGTCCCAGGAAACCGTGTAATATTTCTGCGCCATCAAAACATCCTTCCGCCATTCGGCACGCGTTGATCCGGCCCCAGCAGCACCACGGCACCCGCTTCATCGGGCATACCCAGCACCAGAACCTCACTCATGAAGCCCGCAATGCGGCGCGGGGCGAAATTCACCACCGCCGCCACCTGCCGCCCCACCAGAGCCTCGGGCGCGTAATGCACAGTCAATTGCGCCGAGGATCGCTTCACGCCGATCTCGGGCCCGAAATCAATGCTGAGCTTGATGGCGGGCTTGCGCGCCTCCGGAAAGGGTTCGGCGGTGAGGATGGTGCCGACCCGGATATCAATCCGGTGAAATTCATCAAGGCTGGCTGTTGGTTCCATGACGGGGCTTTAATGCAGATTCGCTTGGGGTGAAACCGCCCCGGGGCTTTTCCCCGCGCGCCAGAGGGGGCATGAGGGGGTCGTAACTCTACCTGATGGAAGCCTGACCCGATGCGTGATCTTCACCTTGCCGGCCGCAGCCCCGCTTATGGCACCCATGGCATGGCCGCCACCTCCATGCCGCAAGCCACTTTCGCCGCGCTTGAAATCCTGCGCGCCGGCGGCAATGCCATGGATGCCGCGATTGCGGCTTGTGCCGTGCAATGCGTGATCGAGCCCGAATCGACCGGCATCGGGGGCGATTGCTTCTGCCTTTATGTGCCCGCCGGCAGCAGCACGGTGATTGCGCTGAATGGTTCTGGCCGCGCGCCAGCCGCTGCAACGCCCGAGGCCATTCGCGCCACGGGAACCACCAAGATGGAAAATACCTCGGCCCATTCCGTCACGGTGCCGGGGGCGATTTCGGCTTGGGAATTGCTCAATCGCAGCCATGGCAAGCTTGGACTGGATCGCATCTTGCAAGCGGCGATCCATTATGCGGAGGAAGGCTTCCCCATCACCCCGCGCGTTGCTGCGGATTGGGAGGGCTCGGTCGGGAAATTGCTGAAGCACCCGGCATCGGCGCGGCGTTTTCTGGATAATGGCGCGGCCTTCAAGCTGGGCACGCGCTTCCGCCAGCCGGAATTGGCCAAGACCTTGCGCGCGATTGCGGCGCGTGGCGCGGCGGCCTTCTATCAGGGCGAAGTGGCCGCCGATATTGTGGCGACACTGCGCGAAGCGGGCGGTCTGCACACCGAAGAAGATTTCGCCAATGGTCAGAATGTCGCGGAATTCGTGACACCGATTTCCATCCCCTGGCGCGGGATGGAGGTTTATCAATGCCCGCCCAATGGATCGGGCCTGCACGCGCTGCAAATCCTGGGCACACTCGCCAATCTGCCCACGCCGGAAGGCGGGCCGCTTTCGGCCACGCGGCTGCATCGGCATATCGAAGCCGCACGCATGGCCTATCGGGACCGCGATGCTTTCCTGGCCGATCCTTCCCAAGTGAATGTGCCGGTCGAAAAGCTTTTGAATGCGGATTACCTGAAGCGCCTTGCGGGCCTGATTCGCGATGATGCGGTGCTGCCGGAATTGCCCGCAGCCGGTGAGAGTGATCTGAACAAGCATAAGGACACGGTCTATCTTTGCGTCGTGGACAAGGATGGCAATGCGTGTTCCTTCATCAATTCGCTGTTTGAAGGTTTCGGCTCCGGCATCCTTGCGGAAAAATCCGGTGTCATGCTGCAAAATCGTGGTTTCGGTTTCCGCCTGCAGGACGGTCATCCGAATTGCATCGCGCCCAATAAGCGCCCGCTGCATACCATCATCCCCGGCATGGTGATGAAGAATGGTCGCGCCATCATGCCCTATGGCGTGATGGGTGGGCGCTATCAGCCGACCGGGCATAGCTACTTCCTGACCAATCACTTTGAATTCGGCTTGGATGTGCAGGAAGCAATCGATCTGCCGCGCCTGATGCCGCAGGATGGCAAGGTGCAGGTGGAACGCGGCTTCAGCGGTGCGGTGATTGATCAGCTGAATCGCTTGGGCCATGTCTGTGAAGGCATAGACAAGCCCCATGGCGGTGGTCAGGCGATTTTCATTGACCATGAAAAGGGCTGCCTGGTGGGTGGTTCTGACCCGCGCAAGGATGGCTGCGCGATGGGCTACTGATCAGCCGCGCAATTTCACAAAAAAATCTGAGGAAACGCCAATGACCGAACCCTGCGACCTGACCGCACTTGAAGCGCGCCGCCTGATCGGGCGGCGCAAGCTTTCCCCCGTTGAATTGCTGGAAAGCTGCCTGAAGCGTATCGGTGAGGTGAACCATGCGGTGAATGCCGTGGTGGCCTTGGATGAAACCCGCGCCCGCGCCGCCGCCAAGGAAGCCGAAGCGGCTGTGATGCGCGGCGATGAATTGGGTCCGCTGCATGGCCTGCCCATCGGTATCAAGGATCTGGAAGAAACCGAGGGGCTGCGCACCACCTATGGCAGCCCGATCTTCCGCGATTTCATCCCAGATGCGGATTGCGGCATGGTCGCCAATCTGCGCGCCAATGGCGCCATCATCACCGGCAAGACCAATACGCCGGAATTTGGCGCGGGGGCCAATACACGCAACGCCGTCTATGGCGTGACGGGCAATCCCTTTGATCCGATGAAATCCGCCGCCGGCTCTTCAGGCGGTTCGGGCGTTGCCTTGGCGACTAATATGTTCCCGATCTGCTCGGGCTCCGACACCGGCGGTTCCTTGCGCAATCCAGCCGCCTTCAATGGCATTGTCGGCTATCGGCCATCGCCCGGTCTGGTGCCTTCCGAAAAACGCGCCCATGGTTGGTCCGGCCTGCCGGTGCTCGGCCCCATGGCGCGCAATGTGCCGGATGTCTGCCTGCTGCTGTCTGCCATGGCGTCCGATGATGGGCGCGATCCGCTCGCCTATACCTTGCATGATGGCTATGTGCGCGAAGAACCAAGCCTTTACTTCCCCGTGCCGCGCTATGATTTGGCGAGCCTGCGCCTGGCTTTCAGCCCGGATTTTGGCATGGCGCCGACCGAAAAACATATCCGCGACATCTTCGCCGACCGCGCCGGCGCCATCGCGCCCATGTTCGGCGCGGCGGAAGCCGCGCATCCGGATTGCGTCGGCGGTGATGAGGCGTTTGAGGTGCTGCGCGCCGCGGGCTTCCTGACCTCGCATCTTGAGAAGTGTCGGACCCGCCCGCAGGATGTCGGCCCCAATGTGCGCGCCAATGTGGAAGAAGGGTTGCGCTATAGCCTGGATGATTACGCGCGCGCGGCGGCGGCGCAGACCAAGATGTATCGCGCCTGGCAAGGGTTTTTCGCCGCGCATGATGTGCTGATCACGCCCGCCATTACCGTTTCGCCCCGCCCCTGGAAGGAACTCTTTCCGGCGGAAATTGATGGCCAGCCGACACGGACCTACTTCCATTGGCTTGCCTTGGCCTATTACCCGACGCTCTGCGGCCACCCGGCGATTTCGATCCCGATGGGGCTGGACCGCAACGGCATGCCCTTTGGCTTGCAGGTAGTGGGGCCACGCGGGGGCGATCGGCTGGTGCTCGGCGTCGCGGCGGCGATTGAGGAAGCCTTCGCGGGTGATGCGCTGCGCTGCCGCCCGGTGCCGGATTTGGCGAAGCTGAAGGCGGCCAGGCCGGTGAAGGACATGCCAGGCGCGGTCGGTTGGGATTGAGAGGGTCGCCCATCTGGCGGCACTGGCGGCAAGATTACGATAACGTCATCTGACGCTAGGCTGGTGCCGCCAAAGGCGCAGAATCGCCTCGGGCAGCGGGGTAGTTATCTGACTATGTCGAAGTAATCTCCCGCCCCCCCCGCCCAATACTCATTTCCGGAGAGATTGCACCGCCCCTCGCCCATGCGGAGCAGTGCGGTCAAGCGCAAGGCCGCTGCGGCGATCAGGGAGAGGGCGGTAGATCCATACCAAGAGTCGCCCCGGCCAGCTTGGTGCCCTTAGCGTAACGCGTAGCCCGGTGCCTAATAAACTATGGAACGGTTTCGCATTCTCAAATTATGGCGTTTGGTCATTTGGGTCCTGGCTGGGCCAGTCAGCGGCTTGCGGCGCTCGAGCCTGACTTTATCAGGGAGTGAGCCGGGCAGAAGAGTCACGGGGGCAAGAAAATCAATTGAAAACTGTTGACCAAAGCACTAGAGGAAACGCTTCATGAACTTCAGATTCTTTGGCCGGGGGGGTTTTATGTTTGGGATGTCGCGAAATCTAGTCGCCGCCTCGGCATTGGCTGTTTTGGCAAACGGCGCTTCCGCCCAAGACCTTCAAGGTTTTTATGTGGGTGGCGGCATTGGTGGCTTTTATCAGGTGACTGATGAAGGCGGCATCGGCAATACCAAGTTTTCGCAGGATTGGGACATTGGCACCGTTGGTATTCTGAGCCTGGGCTACGGATTCGGCAATGGTTTTCGTGCCGAAATTGAAGGCGCCTTGCGTAGCTCTAGCGTTGACGCAGTCCAATTGAATAATCAGCCCGCCAAGGGGAGCGGTCGCTCGCAATCTCTGGCTGTAATGGCGAATGTTCTTTACGATCTGGACCTTAGGCTTATTGGACTGAATACCTCGGCAGTAGTGCCCTACTTTGGCTTCGGCATAGGCTACCATACTGGTTCTACTGACAATATCCGCCTGAGCAATGATACCACCACCATTACGTCAGATGACCAAGATGGCAGGTTGGCTTATCAGTTTATCGCTGGTCTGTCCTTCCCCGTTGCCTCAGTCCCTGGTTTGGCGGTTACCGCCGAGTATCGTCTCTTCAATGATGAGTACGGACCTGAAATAAAGTTTTCGGACTCGGCTTCGGGGACGAGTAGGACCAGACGGACTGAATTCTATAATCATGGCGTCCTGGTGGGGTTGCGTTATGCTTTCAATGCCGCACCGGCGGTTGCCACGGCTGCCGCGCCGGTTGCTTCCGCGCGCAGCTTCCTGGTGTTTTTTGACTGGAGCAAGGCTGATCTGACTGATCGTGCGCGCCAGGTCATCGGTGAAGCGGCCGCTTCTCGCGGCTCGGGCGTCACACGCATTGAAGTGAATGGCTTCACGGATCGCTCCGGACCGGCTGATTACAACATGCAGCTCTCGCTCCGCCGCGCCAATGCCGTGGCGGCCGAACTGGTGCGCCGTGGCGTGCCGCGGAATGAAATCGTCACACGCGGCTTTGGTGAGGAAAACAACCTTGTGCCAACAGCCGATGGCGTGCGTGAACCCCAAAACCGCCGCGTGGAAATCATTTTGAGATAATCCACCAGATACCAGGTCATGAGGCCGCCGGCGCCCATTTGGGGCGGCGGCCTTTTTCTTTGCCAATGCGTGGCTTGTCACAGGCGGTTCGGTCGGCCATTGCAGTGACCCATGCGGCCCTTGCTGATCGGATCGGAAATCTATCGCGGCTCTACCTATGGGCCGAAGCATCCGCTCGCCATTCCGCGGGTTTCCACCACGCTTGACCTGATCCGCGCGCTGGGTTGGCTCGCGCCCGATCACTACATCGAAAGCCCACGCGCTTCACCCGAAGAACTGCAACGCTTCCACAGCGCCGACTATATCGCGGCCCTGATGCGCGCCGAGGAAACCCAAAGCGTCAGCGCCGAAGATCGCGCGCGGTTTCGCATCGGCGCCGATGGCAATCCGGTCTATCGCGAGGTGTTTCGCCGTCCCGCCACCAGCGCCGGTGGCGTGCTGCTGGCGGCAAGGCTCACGGCCTCGGGCGGGGTGGTGCATGTGCCAGGCGGTGGCACGCATCATGGCCGGGCGGATCGCGCTGCCGGCTTTTGTTATGTGAATGATGCGGTGCTGGGGTTGCTCGCCTGGCGTGATCAGGGGCTTTCGCCGCTGCTTTACGTGGATATTGATGCCCATCACGGCGATGGCGTGCAGGATGCCTTTCATCACGACCCGCATGTCTTCACGCTTTCCGTGCATGAGGATGGGCGCTGGCCCTTCACCGGCGCGCTAGGTGATAGGGCGGGCGGTTATGCAGCGAATATCCCGGTGCCCGCCGGCTTCAATGACAGTGAAATGGCCTGGGTGCTGCACGAGGCCATCCTGCCCATCGCGCGGCGCCTCAAGCCCGCTGCCATCATGCTGCAATGCGGCGCCGATGCGCTGGAAGAAGACCCGCTGTCGCGCCTTGCACTTTCCAATAATGCGCATCGCGCTGTGGTGGCCACGCTGATGGGCCTCGCGCCCCGGCTGATCGTATTGGGTGGCGGTGGCTATAATCCCTGGAGCGTGGCGCGCTGCTGGGCCGGGGTTTGGGGCGCGCTGAATGGCCATGCCCTGCCCGAACGCCTGCCCGAAGCGGCAGAGGCTGTGCTGCGGCGCTTAAGCTACCATCGCGCTGCCGGGCGCAACCCGCCCGAGCATTGGTTCACGACGCTTGCGGATGCGCCGCGCCCTGGCGTGGTGCGCGCCGTGGTGCGCCGTGCGGCGGCGGCAGCGCTTGAGGCGCTTGCTGAACCCGTGTCATGAAGCCCCTTATGCGAAGACGTTCCCTGCTGGCGCTGGCCGCCCTGCTGCCCATCGCTGCCCTGGCGCAACCGGGGGTGGATCGCCCTCAGCCGCGCCTGCCGACCGAAGCCCTGGTATTTGAAACCCGCGATGGGCGCCGGCTTGCCTTTACCGTGGAAATGGCCGTGCAGCCGGAACAGCAGATGATCGGCCTGATGTTCCGCCCGGAAGTGAAGCCGGATGAGGGCATGTTGTTCGATTGGGGGAGCCCACGCGAAAGTTCCATGTGGATGCGCAATACCATCACATCCTTGGACATGATTTTCATCGCCGCCGATGGGCGCGTGCATCGGATTGCGGAGCGGACCGTGCCCTATTCACTCGCCAGCATTTCCAGCAATGGGCCAGTGCGCGCCACACTTGAATTGGCCGCTGGGACGGCAGAGCGGCTCAATATCCGGGTTGGAGACCGCGTGCTGCATCGGATTTTCGGCACGGCGCCCTGAAGGCCGAACAGAGAACCGGGGTTCAGCCCCGCGCCCCCGCCCAGGCCTGCAAGCGCGGGCGGATGCGCAGAAAGCCGCGATAGGCGCGTTCCAGCAGCCAGAGCAAAGGCGGCAAGCGCGCAGCGTGACCAAGCGGGCTCAGCAGCGGAATGGCGCGCCACATGGCCGCAAAGGCCGCCGCCCCATCCAGCAAGGGGCCATGCGCTTCGCGGGCATGGAAGCGCTTCAGCAGCAAAGCGGGATCAATCGGGCAAGCCGCGCCCTCAGCACCGATATCAATGAAGTCAATCGCGCCCCGCCGATCCAGCCGGCGCATGAGCGCGATTTCGCGCAGGCACAGCGGGCAGGTGCCATCGAACCAAACGGTAAGCTGGGCTTGGGTCATGAATGCCTCGCGCCGAAACCCTATAGCAGCGCGCCGATAATCCGCCCGCCCGTCAGCGGGCGCGGCGCACCGGTGGTTCCGGGGAAGCTGAGTGGCAGGCCGCGCGCCACGCGGGCCGCCAGAACGCCGAATGCCTGGGCTTCCAGCGCATCGCCATCCCAGCCCGCGACCTCCACCGGCCGGACAGGTTCTTCCAAGGCGCCGCCAAGGGCCTTCATCAGCGCCGGATTGCGCCGCCCGCCACCCGCCACCAGCCATTGCAGCGGCGGTTCCGGGAAATGCCGCCCGGCAGCAGCCACGCATACCGCGCAGAAAGCCACCAAGGTCGCTGCGCCATCGGCGGCGGAAAGGCTGCCAGCCCCGGCGTCACGCAGCGCACGGTCAAAATCCAGCCGATCGAGCGATTTCGGCGGCGGCGCGGCCAGATAGGGATGCGCCATCAGCCGCCCCAGCACCGCGCCATCCGCCTGCCCCGCCAAGGCGAGCTTGCCCGCAGCATCATAATCCTTGCCGGTATGCTGGCGCGCCCAATCATCCAAAGGTCCATTGGCCGGGCCGGTATCGAAGGCGAGCATCTCCCCTTCCGGGCCAAGCCAGGTGACATTGCCAACGCCCCCCAGGTTCAGGATGGCCAGCGGCTTCGGCAAGGGCGCGGCAAGGGCGCGATGAAACACCGGCACCAGGGGCGCGCCCTGCCCGCCGGCGGCGACATCGGCGCTGCGAAAATCATAAGCGACACTCATGCCCGTACGCCGGGCAAGCAGCGCCGCATCGCCGATCTGCCAGGTGAAGGGGGGGCCGCTGCGCCCTGGTGCCGCGGGCCGGTGCAGAATGGTCTGGCCGTGAAAGCCGACCAAATCTGCGGGTAGGCCAATGGCCTCTACCGCTTCGGCATGGCGTTCGGTCAGGCGGCGCGTTGCATCCAGCAAGGCGGGGTCATCAGGCGCCAGGGTCTCGGCGCGGTCCAGCAGGGCACGCAGCGCGCGGCGCAAGGCAGGGTCATAGGGCAGGGTCTGGCGCGGGCCGAAGCGCGCAATCGCCTCCCCATCCGTTTCCAGATAGGCAGCATCCACGCCATCCAATGACGTGCCACTCATAAGGCCGATGGTTCTCAGCATGATGGGGACGTGCTACCCCCGCCCGCCTGTCGGTGGAAGCCCCCGGCGGGGAACGAGTTTCGACAAACCGGATAGCATCATGAACAGCGCGCGAAGCGATTTCCTGCATGTGGCGCGGGAACGCGGCTATATTCACCAAACCACCGAAGAAGGCGCCTTTCTGGCGCGGCTGCAGGCCGGCCCGCTCGCGGGCTATATCGGCTTTGATGCGACCGCGGACAGCCTGCATGTCGGGTCTTTGGTGCAGATCATGTTGCTGCGCCTGATGCAGCGCACCGGCAATCGCCCCGTGGTGTTGATGGGCGGTGGCACGACGAAAGTGGGCGATCCTTCCTTCCGGGATGAGGCGCGGCCCTTGCTTTCGGATGCGCAGATCGAAACCAATAAGGCCGGCATTCGCAAGGTATTCGATGCCTTTCTGACCTTCGGTGCTGGCCCGACCGATGCCATCATGCTCGATAACGCGGAATGGCTGGATAGGCTGCTGTACATTCCCTTTTTGCGTGATGTGGGCAGGCATTTCAGCGTCAATCGCATGCTGACCATGGAAAGCGTGAAGCAGCGGCTGGAACGTGATCAGCCGCTGACCTTCCTGGAATTCAACTACATGTTGCTCCAGGCCTATGACTTTCTGGAATTGCGTCGGCGGCATGGTGTAGTGCTGCAAATGGGCGGGTCCGACCAATGGGGCAATATCGTCATGGGGACCGATCTGATCCGGCGCATGGATCAGGCGGAAGCCTTTGGCTTGACCACACCGCTGATGACCACCGCATCCGGGGCGAAGATGGGCAAGACGGCGAAAGGCGCCGTGTGGCTCAATGCTGATCGCGTTTCGCCTTATGATTACTGGCAATTCTGGCGCAACACGGAAGATGCCGATGTGGCGCGCTTCATGGGCTTGTTCACCGATCTGCCGATGGCCGAGATCGCCCGCTACGCCGCGCTGCAAGGCGCCGAGGTGAATGAGGCGAAGAAGGTGCTCGCAACCGAAGCCTGCGCCCTGCTGCATGGCCGCGCGGCGGCGGAAGCGGCGGCCGAGACAGCGCGCAAGGCGTTTGAAGAAGGGCTGAATGCGGCGAGCCTGCCGACGGTTGTTTCAGCCCTGCCCGCCGGCATTGTTGATGTGCTGGTGGAACACAAGCTGGTGCCAAGCAAGGGTGAGGCGCGGCGCCTGATCGCCAATGGCGGCATTTACGCCAATAACGAAGCCGTAGCCGCGGTTGATCGCGTGCTGGATGCGGCCGATGTGCAGGATGGCGTGATCAAGCTTTCCATCGGCAAGAAGCGCCATGTATTGCTGAAGCCGGCCTGACCTTATCCGGCATTACGCCACAACTCCGGCTGCAATTCTTCCTTGCGGTTCGGAAACAGCATGGCGCAGGCAAGTGTCACGCAGGCAACCGCGCCCAAAACCAGCATGGAAAGCGCGAGCGATCCTGTCGCTTCATGCAAAAAGCCAATCAGGGGTGAGGCAATCGCCGCGCCCAAAAACCCAACCGTGAAGCGAATGGAATAAAGCTTTGCGCGCAGGGCGGGGGCGACATAGCGCGCGGTCATCGTCTCATTCACCGTGACCTGGCCGAAGATGCAGGCCGCGACCAGCCCCGCGACCGGCAGCACCACCCAGCCATCCAGGAAAGCCAGTGCGAAAAGCCCCGGCACCACCAGCACCGCCAGGGGCATGAACACGCTTTTCAGCGTGTGCCGATCAATCATGCGGCCCACGCTGAATTGCGCGACACCACCGCAAATGGTGGCGAGGAAGGAAAGCAGGCCAACAATCGGCAGCAATTCCGGGCTGCCAGCCAGGCGTTCCTGCATCAGCTTCGGGATCAGGAGCGTATAGGCGTTGAACACCAGGCCAGAGACGGTGGCGATAGCAAGAAGAATAATCACCGCGCGGCGGACCAACGCGGCGGGGATTTCAGGGAAGGGTTTGCCGCCGGCCTGGATGCGCGCGGAATCAAAGGGCGGTTCACGCCAGTAGAAGAAGCCCGCAATGATGCAGGCAATGCCTGGGATGATGAAGGCCCAGCGCCAGCCCACATCGGCTGCGATCAAAGCCGTGATGACCGGCGCGGTTGCGACCCCCAGATTGCCGAAAACGCCATTGATCCCCATGGCGCGGCCCACTTTCTCGCCAGCGGCCTCCACTAAAATCGCGGTGCCGATCGGGTGATAGATCGCGACGAAAGCCCCCATGGCGCCAAGCGTAATGGCGAGCGTCATGGGTGATGGCGCAAAGCCCGCCGCCACCATGAAAGCGCCGGAACCCATGAAGAAAGCCACCATCAAAAAGCGCCGCCCGAAGCGATCCGCAAGCCACCCCATGGGCAGCGCGCAAAGCCCGTAAATCACGAACATGGTGGTACCGAGTGCGAGGATAGGCCCGTAATCCGGGCCGAAAATCCCCGCATCCTGCTGCACCATGGCAAGCACAGCGGTTGCCAGGATCAGCAGGCTGTAATGGGTGAAACTATGCGCGGCATTGATCAGTACCACCTGCCGTCTGGCCGCATCCATGCGCCTATCCCCCAAGAATTATGGGCATCATGCAGTATCGGCGGGGCTTGCGCCACGGGGGGCTCGGCGGCGCAATTGGCGCAGCACATCGCGCGGATGGAAGGCGCCAAGGGCCATGCCAGTGAGGGTGAAAACCACCGCGCCGCAAAGGATCATCAGGCCCGCGCGCAGCACATGGCCGAGCCCAGGCAGAACCAAGCCAAGGGCGAATACCGTCGCTGCCATAAGGGTACTCGCCAGCAGCAGCCGCGGCAGCACGCGCCGGCAGCGCCGGTCCAGCACCAAATGCCCGCGCCGCACCAGAAGCCAAGCGAGCAAGCCGCCATTCACCCAGGCCGCGATACTGGTGGCAAGTGCGACGCCGACATGCCCCAGCACATTCATCAAGGCCAGGTTCAGCGCGAGATTGACCGCCACCGACAAAATCCCGATCCGCACGGGGGCCGAGGTATCGCCGCGCGCAAAAAACGCCGGCGCGAAAACCTTGACCAGCACAAAGGCCGGCAGCCCGACAGCATAGGCCACCAGCGCCGCTGCCGAAGCCGTACTCGCCGCCGCATCAAAGGCACCGCGCTGGAACAAGGCCGCGATGATCGGTCCCGCCGCCACTGCCAAGCCTGCCGCGCAAGGCAGCGTCAGCAATACCGCCAATTCAATGCCGCGATTGAGCGCGCGATGCGCAGCAAGTTTTTCCCCAAGGCGCAAATGCCGCGCGAGCAAGGGCAATAGCGCGGTGCCGAGTGCCGCACCAATCACGCCAAGCGGCAATTGCGCCACGCGATCCGCGTAATAGAGGTAGGAGACAGAGCCACTCACGAGGAAAGACGCGATAATCACATCCACCGCCAGATTGATTTGCGTGACGCCGGCGCCGAGCACGCCTGGCACCATGCGGCGCAGCACTTGCCGAATGGGCGGTGTCAGCGCCGGGCGGCGATAAAGGCGCAGCGCCATCCCCGCCTGCCGCGCCGCGACCCAGACCATGGCAAGCTGCACCACACCCGCGGCAAAGACCCCCCAGGCCAAGGCATGGCCAGGGGTGGGCAGATAGGGCGTGAGGCCTACCAGCGCCGCCATCAACAACAGGTTGAAGAATACCGGCGCAGCAGCCGCAGCAGCGAAGCGATCCAGGCTGTTCAATACGCCGGAGATCAACGCCGTCAGGCAGATCAGCGGCATGTAAAAGAAGGTGATGCGCGTGAGTTCCACGGCGAGGGCGAATTTGCCCGGATTGGCGGCAAAGCCGGGCGCCAGCACGCCAATCACCTGTGGCATGAAGATCAGCGCGATCAGTGTCAGCAGCGACAGCCACAGCATCATCAGCGTGCCCATGCGTTCCGCCATATCGCGCGCCGCAGCGTGACCCTCGGCGGCCAGGATGCCGGCAAAGGCGGGCACGAAGGCGGCGTTGAAGGCGCCCTCACCAAACAGGCGGCGGAACAGATTGGGCAGCTTGAGTGCGACAAAAAACGCATCCGCGACCGGCCCCGCCCCAAGGCGGGAGGCAATCAGCATGTCCCTGGCAAAGCCGAGAATGCGGCTTGCCATGGTCCAGCTTCCAACAGTCAGCACGGAACGCAGCATGGCGGTGGTGTAGGCGCCGCGGCGGCGAAGCGGAAGGGCGCTTGTTCTCTGGCCCGAGCGCGCCTAGGTGGTAGAGTCTTCCGGCACTGATGCCGAACCTTTCCGCGAGTAACCACGCGATACCAAGATGACCGATACGAACGATCCCAACGCCCCCTCCCCCACGGCGGCGCAAGAACCCGCCCCCGAAGCCCCGGTGATGAGCGCCGAAGAACGCCTTGTCATGCTGGCGCAGGAGATGGAGGCTTTGCGCGACAAATGGCTCCGCTCAGAAGCCGAAATGCAGAATCTGCGCAGCCGCACCCAGCGCGAAGTGGCCGATGCGCGGGCCTATGCCACGCAGAAATTCGCGAGCGATGTGGTGGAAGCGGCGGAAAACCTGCGCCGCGGCATCGAAGCCCTGCCGCCGGCTGCGGAAGATGAGCCTGATCTGCTGACCAAGCTCCGCGCCGGGTTTGAGGGGGTGGAGCGGTCCTTCCTGGGTATTCTTGAACGCAATGGGGTGCAGCGCCACGACCCCAAGGGCCAGCCCTTTGACCCGGAAAAGCATCAGGCGATGGCGGAACAGCCCGCGCCGGAAGGCGTGGCGCCAGGCACGGTGATCCATGGCTGGACATCTGCCTGGACGCTGAATGGCCGGCTGCTGAAGCCCGCCATGGTGGTGGTGGCAAAGGCCGAGGGGTGAACCCTTCGGCTTGAAAAGCCCTTCAGCCTTGGGCGGCGCTGGCCGAGGCTATCGCGGCATTCATGGCGCGTACGCCTTGTGCCGGCCCTTCCAGGTGGTTCCAGACCGCCCCGATAACGGCCAGGAAATCCGCGCCCGCCTGGACCAGCGGCGCACAATTGGCCGCGGTGATGCCCCCAATGGCAACTGAGGGGATTTCGAACATCTCATGCCACCAGGCCAGGATATCGGGCGAGGCGCGGTGGATGGTTTCCTTGGTCTCGGTCGGGAAAAAGGCACCGAAGGCGACGTAATCGGCGCCCAATTCGCCCGCTTCCATCGCGAGATGTCTTGAAGCGTGGCAGGTGATGCCAAGAATACGCCCCGCAAGCAGCCGGCGCGCTTCGGCGTGATTGCCATCCGCCTGACCGAGATGCGCGCCATCACAGCCAAGCTTTGCTGCAAGCGCAGCATTGTCATTCAACAGGAAGGCGACATCTCGCGCGGCGGCGATGGGCATAAGGATGTCTGTGGCGCGCGCGATTTGATCTTCGCTGGCGTCCTTAAGGCGCAATTGCAGGCAGGCGACATCGCCGGCATCAAGCGCCGCGGCCAGGGAATCGCGAAAGACCAGTGGATCGAGCCTTTGCGGGGTGATGAGGTAAAGCCGACAGGAGGTATCAGACATGATGGGCGCCAGAGCTGCGGATGACACCCACACAAGCCGGAAGGGCATTTTCTGGCAAGCCGGGGCGATAATTGAGCAAGGGGGGCTAGGCGTGGCGCGCAACAGGGGCTATTGAGCGCGCCTTCCGGCCTTGTCCCGTTCGTCTAGAGGCCTAGGACACCAGCCTTTCACGTTGGCAGCACGGGTTCGAATCCCGTACGGGACGCCATTATCCCTTTCTATGTATATGATTTTAAAGGGTTTTCGCCACGGCTCGGCGCCAGCCCCCACATTGGCCCCCACTTTCGGCGCTCGGTAGGGTGTCAGCCTGCCACCCCCGCGCGCGTGTTTTTTCATACCGTCCCGGCGCCGGTAGGTTTCAGCAACAGGCCCCGCGCGCGCGCGCGACGTCAACCACCGGGGCCATAGGTGCGGCTCCATTCCTCTGCCGTCATTTCCGGCGTGGCAGAGATCACAAACCGGAGCCCGCTTGCATCGCCGGCAATGGTTTGGCGGCTTTCGGGCGGGCATATCCGATCAAGCAAGTCTTTGGCGGCGGCATGACCCTGAGGGTGGGATATGTCCAAGGCGCGCGCGAATTGCGCTTCCAAGATTTCCGGCAGGCGTTCAATCACGCGGCGCCGGGCCTCGGCTGCGAATTCCTTACCGGCAACCTTCGCCTCAGGCGCGGGCTGGCAGTCTGGCGTGAATAAGACGGGCGGCCTTCCGGCGCCCTTCGCAGGGCCGCCCCATCCGGCGCCCTTTGCGGGGCCGCCATGCCCTTTGCCATTACCAGCCGGGAAGCTTGTGGCGTTTTTCGTCATAGGCTGGCGCTCAGGCTCGGCGTGGTGCGGCTGACGGGGCGGTGAATTCCTCGACAATCGTGCGGCGGATCAGGCGCAACGGTTGGGCGCGGGCATGCTCGGGCGGCGGGCAAGGCACCGTTGCGCGTAGCAGATCGCGGGCAACGTCAGCCCGGCCGCTTTCCAGATACCAAACCGCGTGGCGGATCGCGCGGGCCAGCTTGGCCATGTCAGGCGGGGCAGGCATTGGGCTTCCTTTCGTCATGTTCGGCACCGGCTTATGGCCGGCCTTCCTGAAAGTGCGTCACGCTTGGCGGCCTCAATCGGCAATCGGTTTCGCGTGTCCAATGTGGTGCAAGATGCGCCATTCTGGGGGGTCGCGTTGTCAGTGTCGCGCTGATCAAAGTGACGCACGTGACGCATGTGACGCATTTTCCTATAGAGTCCTAGAAAGCGTTTTACCGCTACGTATAGAAAGTGCGTCACGTGCGTCACTGCGTCACGCTCTCGGCGTCCATATCTGGCCAGCATTGGACTTCCTCGCACGTTGCCATCCTTGCCTTTCAAGCGCGGCGGCAATGCGCCGTTGCTCGCTTGTCCCCAGGCGGTGCGTGTCCATTCCCAGGGCGTCACGCGCAATGTCCAGCATCATCACTCGGGATCGGCCTTGCAGGTAACCGGCAATGGCGCTCTCCCAGGCATCAGCCTCATACCGCGCCTCTTGCTCGGGCCGAATCCAGCTTTCGGCCAATCCATCCGGCCACCAAGCATGGTCGGCGCAGTAGCATCCCACCGCCTCGGCAAATAGCTGATCACGCGCGGCCCTCAGCCCGTCAGTGTCAATCTGGCCCACCTTCACCGGCCAAAAGCGGCGGCCGCCTGTTTCATCGCGGAGATTGATGGGGTGGACGGCCCCCATTTTACGGCATCGCGTGCCAAAGTGAGGGCGTCTTGGAATAACCCTACGGAACAGGAGCCGTCCGACATGAACGTTACCACGATAGGCCTTGATCTGGC
>JADCEV010000141.1 GCA_020249865.1 Roseomonas sp.
GCTGCCTTGGCGTTCTACATTTTCATCGCCCATAGCCTGACGGCCAAGCAGCCTTTTCTCAATCTACGCCTGCTGCTGGATCGGAATTACGCCATCGGGCTTTTGCTGGTGTTCATCTATGGCATGGTGAATTTCACGCCGATTGTGCTGCTGCCATCCCTGCTGCAGCAATATGCGGGCTATCCGGATAGCGTGATCGGGGAAATCGTCGGCTTTCGCGGCATTGGCGGCACCATTGGCTTCGCGCTGACCTTCCTGATCGGGCGCTGGGACCCGCGCATTGGCATGGCGATTGGCTTCGCGGCCATGGTGGCTGCGGGGCTTTGGCTGATGCATTTTGATTTGAATGTCAGCGAAGAAGCGCTGCTCTGGAACGCCGTGCTGCAAGGCATCTCTGTTGGCATCATCTGGGTGCCACTGACGGTACTGACCTTCAAGACACTGGATCGGGAGCATCTGCCGGAAGCCATGGCGATGTTCCACCTGCTGCGCAATATCGGATCAAGCCTGTTCATTTCGCTGAGTGTGGCTGAGATCATCCGCTCGGGTGCGATGAATTACAGCCGCATGACTGAAATGATCTCGCCCTTCAATCGCACGCTGCAATTGCCGGGGTCCATGGGTGGGTTTGGGATGGAAACCGTGCCGGAATTGGCGAAGCTGAGCAATGAGGTTGCGCGCCAGGCAGCGATGATTGGTTATGTGAATGGCTTTGGCTTGTTCACTGCGGCATCCTTCGTGGCGATTCTGCTGGTGGCGTTTTCCGGCGGGCGCGGGAAGCGGGCGTGATCAAAGAAGCCCCGCCAACGTCTCCCCCAATAACGCCAAATCCGCCTCCCGCGACAGGCGATGATCGCCATCCTTGATCAGCGTCACGCGCACATCACTGCCCGTCACCGCTTCCGCAATGCGCAGCGCATGACGCCAGGGCACATCCGGGTCCTGCTGGCCTTGCAAAATGCGCAAGGGACATTCAAGCGCGATTGGCCCACGCAGCAAAAGCTGGTTGCGGCCATCTTCAATCAAGGCGCGCGTAATGGGATAGGGCGCACCATACTCGCTTGGCCGATGCCACACACCATCGCGCATAATCGCCTCACGAATGGCGGGCGGAAATTCTGCCCACATCAAATCCTCGGTGAAATCAGGCGCCGGCGCTATGCCGATCAGCGCCCGCACCGCAACCCTGCGCCGCGCGGCCAGCAGCAGCGCAATCCAACCACCCATGGATGACCCGATCAGGATTTGCGGGCCTTCTGTCAGCGCTGCAATCACTGAAGCAGCATCCTCGGCCCAACGCCCAATGGTGCCATCCTCAAGCCGGCCTTCGGATGTGCCATGGCCGGAATAATCAAAGCGCAAAAACGCCTGGCCGTGCGCGGCACACCAGCCGGCGAGGAATTCTGCCTTGCTCCCCGTCATGTCGCTATTGAAGCCGCCCAGAAACACCACGCCGGGACCGCGCCCGGCAATGCGTCGCCAGGCCAGATGCACGCCATCGCCGCGATCAAGCCGGCCGGTTTCTTCCTTCATGCGCGCGGTAATCCGCGTGCGGCGAGGGAAGCAAACAACGCGCCAATGCCATAGCGCCAGGGCGGGCATTCATCGGTGCGATCCACCTCATTCACCAGCACACCAAGCCGCGGTGATGCAATCCGCACCACATCCCCTTCACGATGCGTGAAGCCCATGCCGGGCGCGCCGCGATCCTTGGCCGGCGAAAATGGCGTGCCGAGATAGAGCACCGCGCCATCCGGATATTGATGATGCGCGCCAATCATTTGCGCGACCACGTCGGCTGGGTCGCGGCTGATGGCGCCGACCGGCCCGCTTTCCGCCAATGCAAACCCATCACGCCCGGTAATCGTCAGGCTGAGTTCAGCGCGCCGCACATCTTCCAAGGTAAAGCCCGCATCAAACAGCCGGATCATCGGCCCGAGCGCGGCCGAGGCGTTATTGTCCTTCGCCCGCCCAAGCAACAAGGCACTGCGCCCTTCCACATCCCGCAGATTGACATCATTGCCGAGTGTGGCGCCCTGAATGCGCCCCTTGCCATTCACCACCATCACCGCTTCCGGTTCAGGATTGGACCAGGCAGAGACAGGATGCACGCCAATCTTGCTACCCGTGCCGACGGAAGCCATGGCGGGGCATTTGGTGAAAATCTCCGCATCCGGGCCGATGCCGACTTCAAGGTATTGGCTCCACCAGCCCTTTTGCAGCAACGCGGCTTTCAGGCGCATGGCTTCTGCGCTGCCCGGAATGATCGCGGCCAGATCATCGCCAATGATGCTGCGAAATTCAGCGCGCACCGCTTCCGCCTGGCCGGCATCGCCACGGCAGCGTTCTTCCACCACGCGTTCCAGCATGCTGCGCACATAGGTCACGCCGGCGGCCTTCACGGTTTGCAGATCAATGGGCGAAAGCAGAAATGGCCTGGCCGGGTCGCGCGCATCCCAGGCGGAATTGGCCAATAGCGCTGCAAGATCAAGCGTGATGGCCTCACCGCGCGCGGAGATGGCGCCAATCGCGTCATCCTCTTCAAGGAAGCGCGATGCCGTGCCGAAGGCGGGCGTCAGGTCATAGGCCGCGCCGCGCGCAAAGCCGATCACGCAGGGCCCCTCGGGCCGCATGATGCGGGCGCAGAAATGCCCTTCCGCGAAATCTACCGGCAAATGGCTGGAAGTGATCTGCATGGCGCCCCCCGTTTCTTGCCGGGCCATTTTGCGTGAAGTGGCGCCTTATCGCCAGGGTGCTTGCGCTGCATCAAGAAGCGGCGCGGCGAATTCGGTTTGTCTGCCATCATGCAGGAAATGATCGCCGCGCCCGCCTATGGCACCGGGCACCCCTTCCTTTCCGCCGCCGGGGCTGCGGCTGCGCGCGCCCTGATGGCCGCGGCCAGGCCCATCACGGTGCCGCGCCGCGATGTGATCTTCGCGCCCGAGGCCGAGCCGGAGGCGCTTTACCTTTTGCTGGAGGGTTCCGTCGGGCTTTCCATGCGGGGCAAGGATGGGGCGCCCGGCCTGCTGGAGATCATCAGCCCGGGAGAATGCTTCCTGATGCCGGCGGTGATCCTGGGCGGCGCCTGGCCCTTCGGCGCCGAGGCCTTGGCCCAAAGCCGCCTGCTCCGCATCCCGCTTGAAGGTTTCCATGCCATCATGGCCGAGGAGCCGCAACTCGCTGAGGCAAGCCTCGCGCAAATGGCGCGGCAATGGCGGATTCTGGCGGATCAATTGCGTGACATGAAGCTTACCAAGGCAAGCGAACGCGTGGCGCATTTCCTGACCGGGCGGCTGATGCCTGGCGGGCGCGTTGCCATGCCCGAACCGCGCGCGGCCATTGCGGCGCGGCTTGGCATAACGCCGGAAAGCCTTTCACGCGTCATGCATGGGCTGGAAGCGGCGGGGCTGGTGCGGCTGCAAGGAAGGCGGGTCGAAGTGCCGGATGCCGAAGCCCTGAACCAGGCGACCCGGGCTTCCGGCGCCTAGGCTAAGCGGTTAGGCTCCCTCCCATAACGGAGGATAGCCCATGGCCCGCGTACCCGATTTGACAGTGAATGATCTGGCGGAAGCCGATCGGGACCTGCTGAAGCGCCCGATTGCCTTGCATAAGGCGCTGGTCAATAGCCCCAAAGCCGCGCGTGCCTTTTCCGGCCTTGGGCAATTCATCCGCTACGGGTCGCGACTCGATCCGCGCCTTCGGGAATTGGCCATTCTGCAAGTGGGCTGGCAGGCGCGTTCACCCTATGAATGGTCGCATCACGTGAAAATCGGCAAGGATTTTGGCGTGAGCGATGCCGATATCCGTGGCCTGATCGCGGAAAGCGCGGGGCAGGATTCGGCGCTTGAACCGCTGGCCAAGCTGGTGCTGCTGGCCGCGCGGGAAGCTGCGGCGGGGCCAGGGGTGAGTGAGGCGACCTATAAGGCGCTGGCGGCGCATTTCGACCATGAACTGATGGTGGATCTGGTGCTGACAATTTCCTTTTATTGTGCAGTGGTGCGCGCGCTTTCATCCTTGGCGATTGAGGTGGAGCCCGAATACCAGCCCTATCTGGATCAATACCCGCTGCCGGCGTGACCGGTGTTTTTAGTAAAGCTCTGATTCAAAACAGTTAAATTTAACGGTTGGGGTTAGCAAATACCCCAGCCGACGCGGCTTTTCGGCGAAGGGGCGCCCTGATCCCACACCCCAGGGTTGCAAAAAATTTTCGATTTAAGGGGTCCTTCAGTCCGCGCGTTAACCTTTTGGTTAATGCTCCTGATGAAGAATGCGTCAACCGAGGGAGAGCGGGGGACGATGGAACTGAGGATGGTCAAGGCCGGGGTGCTGAATATGGCGGTGGAAATGCACGGCCCGGAAACCGGGCCTGTCGCCATCCTGCTGCATGGCTTTCCCGATGATGCCCGCGCCTGGGATGGTGTGGCGCCTGGGCTCGCCGCCCAGGGCTTCCGCGTGCTGGTGCCCTATCTGCGCGGCCATGGCCCGACCCGGTTTCTGGACCCGGCGACACCTCGTTCCGGCGAACAGGCAGCCCTTGGGGCGGATCTGCTGGCGCTGATGGATGCGCTGGCGATCCCGAAGGCAGTCCTGGCCGGGTATGATTGGGGCGGGCGGGCAGCCTGCGTGGTCTCGGCCCTTTGGCCGGAGCGGGTGATCGGCCTGGTTTCCGCAAATGGCTATAATATTCAAGATATTGCGGGGAGTATCCGCCCCGCCGCGCCGGCGCAGGAAGCGCGCCATTGGTATCAATGGTACCTGCAAACAGACAGGGGTGCGGCGGGCTTGGCGGAGAATCGGCACAGCCTTTGTGAATTGCTGTGGCGCATGTGGTCGCCCAATATGGGCTTCTCTGCCGAAAGCTACGCCAAAACGGCGGCCAGCTTCGACAATCCTGACTTTGTGGCAGTTGCCGTGCATTCCTATCGCCATAGGCACCGGGCGGTGGCGGGCGATCCGGCCTATGCGGCGATTGAAGCCCGCCTTTCTAGCCGCCCGATGATCACCGTGCCGAGCCTGGTTTTGCACGGGGCGGAGGATGGCGTGGACCCGCCGGGCAATAGCGCTGGCTGCGCCCGGCGTTTCACGCGACTTCTGGCACGAAAAGTTGTTCCGGTATCCGGGCACTTCCTTCCACGCGAGTCGCCGGCTGATTTTTTAGCCGCAATTCATCTTTTGGTAAGCAATCATTAGAGGAGAAATGACCAATGGTCGTAAAAATCTGTCGAAAAACTCATTTTAAGTATATTTCTTTATCAAGAAATTTACTTTTTTGGACGATTATCCGTTCAGGGATGCGGGGGGAAGAAATTTCCTGTTTCAATTCCCTTCGAAACTCGGTAAAAACCTTCTAGTCGGTCAAAAGGAGCGATCAAATGCGTGTTCTACTAGTCGAGGATGATCCTACAACGGCGCGCGGCATTTCGTTAATGCTTCGTCACGCCTCCATGATTGTGGAAACAGCGGATACGGGGGAAGAAGCCCTCGAACTCGCGAAACTCTATGATTATGACATCATCGTATTGGATCTGATGCTGCCGGATCTGGATGGCGGCGAAGTCGTGCGTCGTCTACGCGCGGGCCGCGTTGAAACGCCAGTGCTGATCCTGTCGGGCGTCAGCCGCCCGCAAACCAAGGTGAAGGTCTTCGGCATGGGCGCCGATGATTTCATCACCAAGCCTTTCGACCAGCAGGAACTGGTCGCGCGCATTCAGGCCATTGTCCGCCGCGCCAAGGGTTTCAGCCAGCCGACCCTGCAGGTTGGTCCGCTGCAACTCAATATCGGCTCACGCGAAGTGGCGGTTGGTGGCAATCCTGTTCATCTGACCGGCAAGGAATACGCCATTCTGGAATTGCTCGCGCTCCGCAAGGGTGTTGTGCTGACCAAGGAAGTCTTCCTGAACCACCTTTATGGCGGCATTGATGAGCCTGAAGTGAAGATCATTGACGTCTTCATCTGCAAGCTTCGCAAGAAGCTCGCCACCGCTGGCGGCGCAGATCTGATCGGTACCGTCTGGGGCCGCGGTTATGTCCTGCGTGAGCAGCAGGAACGTGCGGAGTATTGGGCGAATAGCGCCAAGCCCGCGATCGCTTCCGCCGACGTTCAGGCGGCCTAGAGCAGATCACGTTCAGATGGCATCATCTGAACGTGTGAAGATGCTCGAAAAACAACGACGTAGAGCGTGTTGCGTGAACCCACGTGAACGCAACATGCTCTAAGCAACTTCCCTGATAGGTTGCAGCGTGATCCACCAATGGTGGATCACGTGATTCTTCGCGCGCATCTGTCATATGGGGCGCGCGGCAATCAGGCCGCCATTGGCCCTTGCCTTATGTCGTGCTGGCGTGATCCGCTTCTATGGCGGGCGCCAGCTTTCCCCATTTTACGAAGTCATCATCCGGTGCTTATGCCGTATCGCCCTTTTGGACGACACGGCACTATGGCTTTACGCCAGGGGCAATAATCTCAGCTCCGCTGCCGGCGCAGGAATGCCGGAATCTCCAGGCTCATTTCATCCTGTTGCGTCGGGCGTCCTGCATCAAGGCGCGGCGCCGGCGCAGGCTTCGGTTCCAGGCGCGGCGCTTGCGGCGGTTCCTGCACATAGGCTTGCGGTTCGGCCTGCGGCGGCAGGTTGCGCTTCATCATGCCGCCCATGCCGGTGACCTTGCCGAAAAGCCCCCGCAACCCGGCAGGCCGAGCTTCGGCTGACGCCGGCTGCGGTTCCAACGCTTCCGTCACTGGCACGCGAAGCTGCGGTGCTTCCGGCTGAAAAACGGGTGCTGGCGCCAGCATCACCGGCGCTTCCGCAACCGGTGCCGGGCTTGGCGCCACTTCCGGTTCGGGTGCGGGCGCCGTATCCACAATGGCCGGGCGCAGCGCCGGTGCGGCCTGCGCAGCACGACGCATGAAGGGCAGCCCGGGGCCGGTAGGTGCTGCACCAATCGCCTGATTCGCGACAGCATTGACCGGCTGCGCCGCACCGCCACCCACCGCCACCAGCTTCGGCTTTTCCGCTTCCCTGAACTGGGCCGCATCAATACCGGTTGCCACTACGGAAACCCGCACGCGGCCATTCATGGATTCATCCACCGAAGTGCCGAAGATGATATTCGCATCCTCATCCACTTCTTCGCGGATGCGATTGGCCGCGCCATCAACCTCAAACAGCGTCATGTCATAGCCGCCGGTGATATTGATCAGCACACCCCTGGCACCGCGCATGGAAATATCCTCAAGCAGCGGATTGCTGATGGCGGATTCGGCGGCGCGGCGGGCGCGGTCTTCACCCTCGGCCTCGCCCGTGCCCATCATGGCCTTGCCCATCTCGGCCATGACGGTGCGTATATCGGCGAAGTCCAGATTGACCATGCCGGGATTGACCATCAAATCCGTGACACCGCGCACGCCCATATACAGCACATTATCCGCCATCTTGAAGGCTTCCTGGAAAGTCGTGCGTTCATTGGCCAGGCGGAAGAGATTCTGATTCGGAATGATGATCAGCGTATCCACGAATTGCTGCAATTCCTCGATGCCCTGTTCAGCGGATTTGCGCCGCTTCGGCCCTTCGAAATCGAAGGGCTTGGTCACTACACCAACCGTGAGGATGCCGCGTTCACGCGCCATGCGCGCAATCACCGGCGCTGCCCCCGTGCCGGTGCCGCCCCCCATGCCGGCAGTGATGAAAATCATGTGCACGCCTTCGATATGGCGGGCCAATTCCTCGGTCGCTTCTTCTGCTGCTGCGCGGCCGATTTCGGGCTTCGCGCCGGCGCCAAGGCCCTGCGTCAGGTGCGGGCCAAGCTGCACGCGGCGATCAGCGCGGGAATGGATCAGCGATTGCGCATCCGTATTCGCCACCAGGAATTCCACGCCATCAAGGCCCATGGAAATCATGTTGTTGACGGCATTGGTGCCACCGCCACCAACGCCCACCACCGTAATCCGCGGCGTGAAATCCGTATGTTGATTTTGCGGAATTGTCAGGTTCAGGGTCATTGATTTTCCTCCTCACGCAGTGATGGGCAGCTTGGGTTGTCAGGGGTGGCGGAAGGTGCGGGCATCACACGCGATCCTTCAGCCAATGAATCAAACGACGAAACGCACCGCCGGCCTTCACAGGGCCGGGCGCGATATCCAGAACGGGGCGGCCTTCACCGGCGCCCCACAGCAAAAGCCCAACCGCGCCGGCAAAGGCGGGGCCAGAGGCAGCTTCGGCCAAGCCGCGGAGGGCTTGCGGGCGGCCAAGGCGCACCTGGCGGTCCAGGATGCGCGCGGCCATTTCACGTACGCCAACAAGCTGCGATGCGCCGCCGGTCAGCACAACCCGCGCACTACCTTCCTTGCCAAGCCCGCTTTGATCGAGCTTGTCCTTGAGCAGTTCGAAAGTTTCTTCCAGGCGCGGCTTGATAATGCCAACCACCATGGCGCGTGGAATGCGCGCGATATGATGTTCATCTTCGCCCAAAAGCGGCACCGGCAGATATTCGCGTTCATCATCCGCACCGCCATGGACGGCACCATGCAGCGTCTTCATCCGTTCCGCATGGGCAACCGGCGTGGACAGGATTGTGGCCAGATCATTCGTCACCTGCCCGCCACCCACGGGTATTTGTGCGGTATGCACCAAATGCCCTTCGCTGAAGACCGCAAGGCTTGTGGTGCCGCCGCCCATATCAATCACCGTGGCGCCGAGCTGCTTTTCATCTTCCACCAAAGTCGCAAGGCCCGAGGCGAAGGGGGCGGAGACCAATTCTTCCACTTCCAAATCGCAGCGCATCAGGCAGGCGCCAAGATTACGGAGCGATGCCTCAGCCGCCGAGACCATATGCAGCCGCGCGCCCAGCACATCGCAGATCATGCCGCGCGGATCATCAACGCCCGGCGTCGCATCCACCGTAAAGCCAAGCGGAATGGCGTGGACGGTTTCGCGGCCTTCTTCGGCAGTGCGCCGGCGCCCATCATGCAGAATGGCGCGCAGATCGGCTTCAGTCACGGCGCGGCCGGAAATATCCCATTGCAGATGCAAGGGCCGGCTATCCGGCTGCCCGCAGGAAAGATTGACGATGGCACCGGAAAGCCGCGTGTCGGCCATTTCTTCCGCTTGCCCAACAGCGGCGCGGATGGCGCGCTCGGCCTCTTCCAGATCAACAATTGAACCGCCCTTCACGCCGCGTCCGCGCTGCCAACCGAAACCCAGTACGCGCGGGCTGCCATCGCTTTCAATGCGGGCAATCAGGCAGACCACTTTGGTGGAACCGATATCCAGCACACCAAACACGCCACTACGCGCCTGACGGCGACGGCGCGGCGGTGCGGCGGCAGGTTCGAAAGCGCCGGGCAGGCGGGTGAGCTGGTTCATCCGCGTTCCCTTCGCGCGACCGGGCGTGCTGGCTGATTCTCGGGCGTTTCACGATTGGTGCGCACCACCAGCCGATCCGGCAGACGAAGATCAATCGCCGCCAGCGGGCGGTCCAAAAGTTTTGCTTCCTGCTGCAATTCCGCGAGGCGCTTGATGGCAGCGGCTTCGGCGGCTTCGGGTAGCAGCACATCCGTGCCGCTATGCAGGCGCAAATTCCAGCGCCTTTCGCCAATGCGCACCATGGCCTGCACGCGTTCCGCCACCGCTGCCTCCGCCGCCAGCAAATCATAAAGCTGCGCGGCGGCGCGATCCGCGCCGGGACCAACGATCAATGGAAGCGGACCAAATTGATCAAGCCCATCGGTCGCCACTGTCTTGCCTTCACGATCCACGATCACGAAGCGACCCTGGTTTTGCCAAATGGCGAAGGGCCGACGTTCTTCCAGGCGTAGCACAATCGTACCGGGCAAATGGCGTTCCACATGGGCGCGTGCCACCCAGGGGATCGATTCCAATCTTTGCCTTGCAGCCTCTGGCGAGAATTCAAGCATCGAATCGCCACGCGAAACACCAAGCGCTTCGCGAATTAGTGGCAGTGGCGTGTTCTGCCGACCATCCACAATCACCGCCTGCACTGTCATGCTGCGATCCGGCCCGATCATCGCAACCTGATCCAACATGCGCCTTGCCTGACCCGCCGGGTCCACCACCGCAATGCCATAGGCAATCGCACCAAAGCCACACAAGATCAGCACACCATAAAGCGCAGGCCGCGCAAAACGACGTGACCGACGCAGCGCAATACGCAGCGCCGAAGGCCGGCCCTGTTCCTTCTTTTTCCGTGTTGAGGTGGCGACCAAGCGTTCACGCGCCATGGCGGGCTTGCTCCACCATCCAGGCGCAAAGCGCGGGGAAGGACATGCCGCAATGCGCCGCCTGTTCGGGCAGCAGCGATGTGGGCGTCAGGCCGGGTTGTGTATTGACTTCCAGCAGGATCAGCCGGCCTGGCTCACCTTGCGTGTCATCGTAACGAAGATCAGTGCGCGATGCGCCGCGGCAGCCAAGTGCATGATGCGCGCGTAGCGCGATATCCATCGCTTCCGCATAAGCCTTTGGCGCCATGCGTGCGGGCAGGATATGGCGTGAACCGCCAGCGGCATACTTGCTCTCATAATCATAGAATTGCCCGGCATCGGCCAGGATATCGGTTACCGCCAGTGCACGATCGCCCATGACGCCAACCGTCAATTCACGCCCCGGGATGAAGCGTTCGACCATAATGGCATCGCCATGCGTCCAGCCGCGCGCAATGGCGGCGCGGCGATTATCACCCTCCTGCAAAATGGTGACGCCGACAGAAGACCCCTCATTGACAGGCTTCACGACAAAGGGGCGCGGCAGAGGGTCTGCCGCCTCCAATTCGGCGCGCGTGACCACCCGATCATCGGCAACCGGCAGCCCGGCGGCGCGGAACACGGCTTTCGCTGCGGCCTTGTCCATTGCAAGCGCCGATGCTCGCAGACCCGAATGCGTGTAAGGCAGGCCGAGCCAATCCAGCATGCCCTGAATGCAGCCATCCTCACCAAAGCGGCCATGCAGCGCATTGAAGACAACATCGGGTCGCGGATCGCTCAGCGCATGAATCACGGCGGCCAGATCATCGCCAACATCAATCGGCGTCACCGCAAAGCCCGCTTCCTCCAAGGCGGCAATTACCTGCCGACCTGAAGAAAGTGAGACCTCACGCTCTGCGGAACGTCCACCATAAAGAACGGCCACGCGCTTCTTCATGGCAGCGTCCTTCCAATGCGGCGGATTTCCCATTCCAGTGCAATGCCGGAATGCGCCAGCACGCGCGCGCGTACTTCCTCACCCAGCGCTTCGATATCAGCGGCGGAAGCGCCACCCAGATTGAGCAGGAAATTACAGTGCTTTTCGCTGACCTGCGCCGCACCGCGTATCAGGCCACGGCAGCCGGCGGCATCAATCAATTCCCAGGCCTTACGCTCGCCGGGCGGATTTTTGAAGGTGGAACCGCCAGTGCGCGCGCGAACGGGTTGCGTTGCCTCCCGCGCGGTGCGGATTTCCGCAAGCCGCGCCGCAATTTTTGCCTTGTCACCGGGTGTCGCCCGCAGCCTGGCGCGCACCACAACGCCGCGCGGCGGCAATCGCGCATGGCGATAGGCGAAGTGCAGCGCAGCCGCATCGAACCGCAGCAATCGCTCAGGCGTGGCGATTTCCGCCCAATCGAGAACATCCTTGATCTCAGTGCCGTAAGCGCCAGCATTCATCGCCACCGCGCCGCCGATGCTCCCTGGAATACCGACCAGAAACTCAAGCCCGCCGAGCCCCGCAGCTGCAGCCGTTTCCGCCACAGTCACATCAAGCGCAGCGGCACCGGCGATGATGCCATCGGCTTCCACCACCACATCACCAAAACCGCGCGCGAGCCGCAGCACCACACCTGCAATGCCACCGTCACGAATGATTAGGTTGGAAGCGGCACCCAACACCGTCAGCGGCATATCGGCGGGCATGTCGCGCAGCAAAAGCAGCAGATCATTCAAATCCGCCGGCCGCACGAGCACATCCGCCGGCCCACCCACGCGAAACCAGGTCGCGGGGCCAAGTGGCGCATCGCGTTCCACGCGACCACGCAGCGGGGGCAGCACGGCTTGGCTGATGGGCTGGGGCATCATTTCATCGCCCCCGCCAAACGCCCACGCGCGCGCGCCTGCAATTCCGTCAATTGCGCAGGCAGCGCATGCGCCCAATTCGTGATGCTGCCCGCACCGAGGCAGACAACATAATCACCAGGCCGCGCAATGGCGTGGATCATCTCGGCCAGGCTGTCAGGCCCGGGCAGCGGCACCACGGAACGATGCCCGCGTGCGCGCAAGCCTTCCACCAGCGCATCCTTATCCACGCCTTCCATCGGCGCTTCGCCGGCGGCATAGACATCAGCCACAATCACCGTGCCCGCATCGTTCATGCAGGCGCAGAATTCCTCGAACAGGGATGCAAGCCGCGAGTAGCGATGCGGCTGCACCACGGCAATCACATCACGCGCGCCAGCTTGCCGCGCGGCCTTCAACACTGCGGCGATTTCCACCGGGTGATGGCCGTAATCATCAATCACCGTAACGCCGCCGGCTTCGCCCGTGCGCGTGAAACGCCGCTTCACACCCTTGAAGCCCGCAAGCGCCGTGCGGATGGTTGTTTCATCCACGCCCATCTCA
This sequence comes from Roseomonas sp., assembly GCA_020249865.1. Taxonomy (GTDB): domain Bacteria; phylum Pseudomonadota; class Alphaproteobacteria; order Acetobacterales; family Acetobacteraceae; genus Neoroseomonas. Next base: position 12,599 of record JADCEV010000141.1, read on the forward strand.
GCGGCGATGGCAACAGCCGCCAGCGCGTTCTGCACATTATGCTGGCCTAGCATCGGCAGGCGGAAGGGCTTCATATTGCGCACACGCCCACTCAGCCGATCCGTCACCGTCACTTCAAACGTCGCGCCCATGCGGTCCGTGATCACGCGATCCGCGCGCACATCGGCCTGCGGCGAAAAGCCGTAGGTGACGATACGGCGATCCGAAAGACGCGGGATCATCGCCTGCACTTCGGGATGATCAATGCACAGCACTGCAAAGCCGTAGAAGGGAATATTGCCGACGAATTGGGCATAGCCTTCCTTCATCGCTTCTTCCGTGCCCCAATGGTCCAAATGTTCCGGGTCCATATTCGTGACCACGGCAACAACGGCGGGAAGTTTGAGGAAGGACCCATCGCTTTCATCGGCCTCGACCACCATCCATTCGCCGCTACCCATGCGCGTATTGGTGCCATAGGCATTGATGATGCCGCCATTGATCACGGTGGGATCAAGCCGCGCCGCTTCCAGCACGGCAGCGACCAGGCTTGTGGTGGTGGTCTTGCCATGCGTGCCACCAATGGCGATGGACCATTTCAGGCGCATGAGCTCAGCCAGCATTTCCGCGCGGCGCACAATCGGAATCAAACGCTGCCGCGCGGCGGCGACTTCGGGATTATCGCGCTTCACGGCGGTGGACACCACCAGCACCTGCGCATTGCCCAGATTGGCGGCGTCATGGCCGATCATCACCGGAATGCCGGCGGCGCGCAGCCGCGCGACATTGGCGCCTTCCGCAACATCACTGCCCTGAACCTGATAGCCGAGTGTGTGCAGCACCTCGGCAATGCCGGACATGCCAATGCCGCCAATGCCGACAAAGTGAATGGCGCCGATGGTGATGGGGAGCGCGCGCATCAGGCAGCCCCCACCAGATTGCGCCGCGCCAGGGCCATGACACGATCTGCCAGTTCGCGCGCCGCATGGGGTCGCGCCAAGGCAGCAGCAGCAGCAGCAGCAGAAGCCATGCGTGCCGGGAAATTCATGAAAGACGCCAAGGCATCGGTCAGCGCTTGCGGCGTAAAGGCAGCTTGCGTGAAGACCCGCGCCGCATCGGCCGCCGCCAAGGCGCGTGCATTGGCGGTTTGATGGTCATCAATCGCCGATGGCAGCGGCACCAGAATGGAAGGCCGGCCGGCGCAGGCAATCTCGGCCACGGTGGAAGCGCCAGCGCGACCAATCACCAGATGCGCGGTAGCAAGCCGCCCGGCCACATCGGGGAAGAAGGGCGCCAAATCCGCGGGCACACCAGCGGCTTCATAAGCGCTGCGCGTGCGCGCCAAATCCTCCGCACGGCATTGCTGCGTCACCAAAAGCCGCGCGCGCAAAGCCTCAGGCAAGGCGCTGATCGCCGCCGGCACGACATCGGCGAAAATCCGCGCCCCGAGTGATCCGCCCAGCACGAGTACGCGAAGCACCGTGCCTTCCGCCGGCAGCGGATAGGGCTGCCCAGCCAAGGCGGCGAGTGCCGGCCGCACCGGATTTCCCACCACCGCGCTTGTCGTGCCTTCCGGCACCATCGCCGTATCAGCATAGGAAAGTGCGAGCAGATCAGCGCTGCGCGCCAGCAGCCGATTGGCGCGGCCCAGCACGGCATTCTGTTCATGCAGGATCAGCGCCGGGCGCCGCGATGCGCGCATCAGGCGCGCCGCAGCCAAGGGCGGGAAGGAAGGATAACCACCAAAACCAACAATCGCACTCGGCGACAAATCACCAATATGCCGGCGCGCCTCAAGCGTTCCCATCAACAATGCTGATGCGCCGCGCAAGGCTTGGGTCAGCCCACGCCCCGAAAGGCCGGAACCTTGCAGCACAAAACGCTCGGCATTCGCGAAAACCGGGCTGTCATAAGCGGCCGATCGCGCATCGGTCATCAGCGCCACACGTTCACCGCGCCTGATCAGTTCAGCCGCCAGCGCCTCGGCGGGAAAAAGATGCCCGCCCGTGCCGCCTGCGGCGATGATGATAGGCTGCACCATGGGGCCCCTCACCGCGCGCCACCTGCGGCCAGCGCGCCATGCGGCAAGCCCGTGCTGGCGGCGCGTTCACCAATGCGCTTGCGCGTGAGTGCCAGCAACATCCCCATGCCCAACGCAATGGCGAGCACCGAAGACCCGCCATAGGAAACGAAAGGCAGTGTCATACCCTTGGTGGGGATCAGATGCAGCGTGGACGCCATATTCACGAAGGCCTGCAAACCGAATTGCGTCAGCAGCCCGGTTGCCGCCAGCACAACAAAGAAATCCGTCTCCGCCAAAAGGCGCATCAGTCCGCGCAATACGACAAAGGCAAAAAGTGCCAGGATGACCAGGCACATCACCATGCCAAATTCCTCACCGGCGACCGCATAGACAAAATCGGCATGCGCATCGGGCAATACGTTCTTAACGCGCCCCTCACCCGGCCCGCGCCCCAGAAGCCCGCCATTGGCAAAAGCCTCCAGCGCTACGCTCACCTGATAGGAATCGCCTGAGCTTGGATCAAGGAAGCGATGCACACGGGATTGCACATGCGGAAACAGCAAATAGGCAAGAACACCAACCCCCGCCCCAAGCACGGCAAGCCCGCCCACAATGAAGAAATTCAGGCCAGCCACCACGAATTGTGCAAACAGCACCGCGGTCATCACCAGCAGCATGCCGATATCGGGCTGGCTTTTCATGATCACGGCAATCACCGCAAACAGGCCAATCGCAATGGTGCGGCCCCAGAAGCGTGAGCCCGGCGCCATGCCTTCTGCAATCAGCCAAGCCGCCACCACGGCGAAGAAGGGCTTGAGGAATTCCGATGGTTGCAATGAAAACCCAGGGATCGGCAACCAGCGCCGCGCACCCTTGATTTCAACGCCCACCACCAGCGTTGCCGCCGTCAATACCAAGGCCCCGGCACAGCCAAGCAAGGCAATGCGCCGCACACCGCGTGGCGAGAACAGCGAAACCACCACCATCACAAAGGCCGCCATGCTCAGGTAGAAAACCTGCTTCAGAAAGAAAATATGGCGTGATGATGCGCCAATACGCTCAGCCACTGCAGGCGATGCCGCCAGCATCATCACATAGCCAAAGCCAATCAGCACCATGAGTGCGGCAAGCGTCCAGCGATCAACTGTCCACCACCAGCGCCCAAGAATGGAGTTATCCGCGCGTGAGAGCGCCATCAGCTTGCCCTCCGCTGCTGTGCCGCAACCTGCGCGCGCGCCAGATCACGGAAGCGATCGCCGCGCGCGTCAAAGCCCGAAAATTGATCGAAGGAAGCGGCTGCTGGCGACAACAAAACCACCGGCGCGGCACCCGCGAACGCCGCCTGCGCCGCCGCCGGCACGGCTGCTTCAAGGCTGCCCAAAATCTCATGCGCCACGCCAGCTGCGCGCAATGTCGCCGCCATGGCAGGCGCATCGCGCCCGATCAGGAAGGCTTTCGCGATGCGCGGGAACAGGGGCGCCAGCGGCGCAATGCCGCCTTCCTTGGCGATGCCGCCCGCAATCCACACCACACGGTCATAGGACGCCAAAGCGCGCGCCGCGCTATCCGCATTGGTCGCCTTGCTGTCATTGACGAAGACAACGCCCTTGGCCTCGGCGACAATTTCCTGGCGATGGGGCAGGCCGGGATAGCTTGCGATGCCGCGCGCGATATCCGCCCGCGCAAGCCCGAGCGCGATGCACGCCGCCGCCGCGGCAGCCGCGTTTTGTGCGTTATGCGTGCCAGGCAGCGCCGCTGCCTCGGCCAGATCAAGGATCGGCCCGCCATCATCACGCAGCACTCGTCCTTCGGCCCAAACCCCGCCAGGCTGGGGCGTGCTGCCCGAAATCGGCACCAGCCGCGCCGCCAAACCGGCGCCCAGTTGCGCCGTCATGGCATCATCCTGGCCAAGCACCGCCACATCGCCGGCCTGCTGACGCGCGAAGATTCGTGCCTTCGCAGCGGCATAGCCGGCCATGTTCCCATGGCGGTCCAAGTGATCGGGGCTGAGGTTCAGCATGACAGCTACGTTGAAGCGCAGAGTTGCGATTCGCTCCAACATGTAAGACGACATTTCGAGGGTGTAGACGCCCTCAGACCCCAAGATGTTGAGGTCGAGCGCCGCGGGACCCAGATTCCCCCCCACTTCACAAGCCATGCCAGTACCCCGCAAAATGTGGTGAATCAGCGCGGTCGTGGTGGATTTGCCATTGGTGCCGGTCACGCCCACGAAGCGCGCCTTGGAATGGCTGGCCAGCACGGCGCGATAGAGAAACTCCACATCGCAAAGGATCGGCGCGCCGGCTGCCGCTACCGCCGCAGCCGCCGGATGGGGCGCGGGCAAATGGTGCGGGATGCCCGGCGAAAGCAGCAAGGCATCGGCACGGAAGGGGCCGGAAGCGGGGTCCCTCACCACCAGCCCCGCTGCCTCCGCCGCCGCGCGGGCCTCGGGCTTGTCGTCCCAGACTGTGATCTCTGCCCCCCAGGCCATCAATCGCTGCGCGGCAGGCAACCCGGCGCGGCCGAGGCCCACCACGGCAATGCGCGCGCCGGGAAAGGGGGTGAAGGGGGGGCTTGGCGCTGTCATCTGATTTTCAGCGTCGAAAGCCCGACGAGTGCCAGGATCATGGCAATGATCCAGAAGCGGATGACGATGGTGGCTTCCGCCCAGCCCTTTTTCTCAAAATGATGATGCAGCGGCGCCATCAGAAAAACGCGCCGGCCGGTGCGCTTGAACCAGAAAACCTGGATGATGACGGAAACGGTTTCGACCACGAAAAGCCCGCCGACAATGGCAAGGACGATTTCATGCTTGGTCGCAACCGCGAGCCCACCCAAGGCACCACCGAGTGAAAGCGACCCCGTATCCCCCATGAATACAGCGGCAGGTGGCGCGTTGAACCAGAGAAAGCCAAGCGCGGCCCCCACCAAGGCAGCGCAGAAAACCGCAAGCTCCCCCGTGCCGGGCACGTAATGCAGTTGCAGGTAATCGGCGAAAACACGATTGCCGACCAGATAGGCAATCAGCGCAAAGACTGTCGCCGCGATCATCACCGGCACAATGGCGAGCCCATCCAGCCCATCGGTCAGATTGACCGCATTGGAAGCGCCCATCATCACCAAGGCTGCCAGCAGCGGGAAGAAAATACCAAGCGGCAGCAGCAATTCCTTGAAGATCGGAAAGGCGAGCTTGTCAGAAAGCGCGCCTGGCATCAGCCAGGTAATCCAAATTGCCGTGACAAGACCAAGGCCCGCCTGCACCAGAAGCTTCATGCGGCCCGAAACACCCTTGCTATTACGCTTGGTCACTTTCAGCCAATCATCGGCAAAGCCCAACGCACCATAGCCGCAGGTGATGAACAGCACCGCCCAGACAAAGCCATTGCGCAAATCCGCCCAGAGCAGCGTGGAACCCACCATCCCAAGCAGGATCAGCACGCCCCCCATGGTCGGCGTACCCTTTTTTTCGATGATGTGGCGCGCCGGGCCATCTTCGCGGATCGGCTGGCCGCCGCGCTGAAAGCCACGCAGCCAATTGATGATGGCCGAGCCGAAAACCAGGCTGATCAGCAGCGCGGTCAGGCATGCCGCACCGGCACGAAAGGTATGATAGCGCGCGAGATTGGCCAGCGCGTATTCATCGGCAAAGGGCAGGAGTAGGTTATAGATCACGAAACTTGCTCTCCTGCCGTCAATTCCTTGATGATCACGCCCATACGCGAGCCGAGTGAGCCCTTCACCAGCACCGCATCACCGGGTTTGAGCGCGGCGCGCAAAGCCACTGCAAGGGCTGCGGAATCCGAGAAATGCCCGCCGCGTTGCTCGGCTGGCAGGGCCTGGAACAAATGCATCGAAAGCGGGCCGCAGCAGAAGACCAGATCGCAATTCTTCTGTGCATCATCTGCCAAGTCTGCATGTTGCGCCGGGCCTTCCGCGCCCAATTCCAGCATATCGCCAAAGGCGAAAATGCGACGCTTGGCTGGTTGCGCCGCCAATACTGCCAGCCCCGCGCGCACCGATGCGACCGAGGCATTGTAGGAATCATCAATCAGCAAGGCCTCACCACCGGGAACAGCGATGCGGCGTAGTGCACCTCGGCCAGCGCCGGCGGTGAAATCGGCAAGGGCGCGCGCCGCGGTGGCGGGCGCAAGGCCAAGCGCCTTGACCGTTGCCAGAACAGCGCAGGCATTCAGTGCGACATGGCGCCCGGGCGTGGATAGGCGCAATTCCAGCCTGTCTTCCCCAAGCGCGATTGCCGCCACACCGCCTTCGGGTGATGCCTGATAGGTTAGCAGCCGGGCATCAGCGCCAGCAGCCTCACCATGCGTCAGCATCTGCAGCCCTGCATCGCGGGCGCGCGCGGCAAGTTCCGGCAGAAAGGTGCTATCGGCGGGCAGGATCGCCGTGCCGCCCGGCGCAATGCCCGCAATGATATCGCCCTTCTCGGCGGCAATCGCCGCCTGGCTACCAAGCTGGCCGATATGCGCCGTGCCGATCGAGGTGATGATGCCGACATCAGGACGGGCAAGGCGCGAGAGTGGCGCGATTTCGCCGCGATTATTCATGCCCATTTCAATCACGGCAAAGGCGGCATCTCGCGGCAGCCGTGCCAATGTCAGCGGCACACCCCAATGATTGTTATGTGACGCGGCGGAGGCATGGGTCATACCAAAGGCACTCAGCGCCACGCGCAGCATTTCCTTGGTGGTGGTCTTGCCGACACTGCCGGTGACGCCCACCACCCGCGCCGCAGCACGCGCACGGCCTGACGCACCAAGGGCGGTCAGGCCCGCGAGCGTATCGGCAACACGCAGCAACTTTGCCGCATCCACCGCCCCAGGCGGCATGTGATCCACCATGGCAAGCACGGCACCACGCATGAGTGCATCAGCGACAAATTCATGCCCATCACGCTGATCACGGAGCGCGATGAAAATATCGCCCGGCGCAATACTGCGGCTGTCAATCGAAACGCCAGTAACGGCAATATTCGCCGCAAGCGCGCCATGGGTGGCAGTGCGCAATTCCGCGCTGGTCCAAAGCGGCATCATGGCGCGCGCCCCGCCAGCTTGCGCACCACCGCGACATCATCGAAGGGGTGAAGGGTCCCAGCGATCTCCTGCCCGGTTTCATGCCCCTTGCCGGCCACGGCCAGCACATCGCCGGGGCCAAGTACGCCCATCGCCTTGGCGATGGCTTCCTCACGCGCGCCGGCATCAATCGCTTCGGGGCAACCGGCCATGACAGCAGCGCGGATGGTGGCTGGGTTTTCGCTGCGCGGATTGTCATCCGTGATCCAAACGCGATCTGCCGCTTCGGCCGCCGCGCGCCCCATCAGCGGGCGCTTGCCGGGGTCCCGATCTCCACCCGCGCCGAACAATACATGCAAGCGCCCCGCGACATGGGGGCGGAGTGCGGCCAGAAGCCGCGTCAGCGCATCCGGCGTATGCGCATAATCCACATAAATCGCGGCACCATTGGGCAATATCGCTGCGCGTTCCATGCGCCCGCGCACGCCCTGCAAATGCGCGAGCGCAGCCAGGGCAGCCTGTTCCGTCACACCGGTTGCAAGCGCGCACATCATGGCGAGCAGCGCATTATCGGCCTGAAACCGCCCAGGCAGCGGCAGCAGTACTTCGTGACGTGCGCCCGCAAGTCGGAAGCTCAATTGCTGCCCCTCTGGCAAGGGCCGCGCCGCTTCCAAGGCAAGCGCATCGCCACCCGCCCCCACCAGGCGCAGATCAAGCCCACGCCGCGCCGCAATGTCGTGCAATGCCGTGAGTGTCGCCGCTTCCATATCAGCCATGGCGATGGCGGGTGCGCCTGCCGGCAAAAGCGTATCAAACAGCCGCAGCTTAGCCGCGCGATAAGCCGCCATGCTGCCGTGGTAATCCAAATGATCGCGCGTCAGATTGGTGAAGCCCGCCGCTGCCAGCGCAACGCCATCCAGCCGCCGCTGATCAATCCCATGCGAGGATGCTTCCATCCCCAGCGCCGCCACGCCATCGCGCGCAAGCCGCGCGAGGTTTTCATGCAGCGCCACCGGATCGGGCGTGGTCAGTGATGGCCCTGGCGGCACGCCTTCCGCAATCAGGCCGAGCGTGCCGAGCGACGCAGCCTTCCGGCCAGAACCACGCCAAATCTGGCGCAGGAAATCCACGCTACTGGTCTTGCCATTGGTGCCCGTGATGGCCACCACGCATTCCGGCTGCGCACCGTAAAAAGCGGCCGCCATCAACGCCAGGGCGCGGCGCGGATCGGGGCTGGTGACAAGTGGGCGTACCGGCGCTTCTGCGGGCCAGGCCGTGCCTTCGGGCGCCAAAATCGCCGCCGCGCCACGCGCCACCGCATCGGCAATGAAAGCACGCCCATCAGTGTGCGCACCGGGCAGCGCCGCGAAGACCATCCCAGGGCGCACGGCGCGGCTATCGGCGGTGATGCCGATCACCTCCAGCGCCGCATGAGCTTGAGCATCCGCCCATCCATGCATGAGATCACCGAGGCGCAAGAGCAGCCTCGCGCTGGGTCACAGCGACGCGCGGCGGCGATTCAGTGGTTTGGCGCTGCGGCGGGCGATTGGCGGCGGGCGTCACAGGCGGCGGCGCTGCGCCAGGCACACCGCGCCCATTCATCGGCATGGCGATGGCGCGCTGGATCTCGGGCGAAGCTTGCTCGGGCAATAAGCCAAGAATGGGTGCGATGCGCGAAATCACCATATTCGCTGCCGGCGCCGCGACCCAGCCCGCGGTCGCAAAACCATGGCTGCGTGCATTGGGCTTTGGTTCATCCACCATCACATAAATCGAATAGCGCGGCGCATGCATCGGGAAGGCACCGATGAAAGCGGCAATGCGCTTGTTTTCCAGATAGCCGCCGCGCGGCCCGGTCTTTTGCGCCGTGCCGGTTTTGCCACCAACGAAATAGCCCGGCACTTCCGCACCCTTGCCGGAGCCATCGGTCACCACCAGCCGCATCAGCCGGCGCAGATTTTCTGAGGTACGCGGGTCAATCGCGCGCACCCCTTCGCGTTCCACGCCGGGGGGCTGAGCCAGAATGGTGGGCTGGCGCAGAATGCCGCCATTCACCAGCGTCGCACCAGCTGTTGCGACGTGCAAAGGTGTTACGGAAATGCCATGGCCGAAGCCAATGGTCATGGTGTTCAATTCGCGCCAGGTCTTCTGCCCCGGCACCAGCGGCAGCGCGGTTTCGGGAATCTCAATGCTCAGGCGCGATGTCATGCCCATGCGCTGCATGAATTCGCGATGCCGCGCCGGCCCGACTGCAGCGGCCATATGCGCGGAGGCCAGATTGGATGAATAGGCAATGATCTCCGGCAAGGCGAGCCAGCGATTTTTGCCGCGGAAATCATTGATCTCATGCCGCCCCACGCGAATGGGGCGCGATGCGTCATAACCGCTCCAGGTCTGCATCGTGCCCAGATCAAGCGCCATGGCGGCGGTCAACAGCTTGAAGGTGGAGCCTGGTTCATAGACGCCAACGGTGACGCGATTGAAGCGTTCATCCGCAGTGGCTGCCCCGACATCATTGGCGTCGTAATCGGGCAGGCTCACCATGCCGAGGACCTCACCCGTATGGACATCCATCACCACGCCGGCGCCGCCAATGCCGTTGAAATCCGTGATGGCATGCTGCACGGCATCGCGCAGGGCCAATTGCACGCGGATATCAAGCGAAAGCCGCAGCGTGTCACGGCGGAGCGTGCGCAGCCTTTCGTCGAAATATTTCTCAACCCCGGCAATGCCATTGCCGTCCACATCCACACCACCGATGATATGCGCGGCAGTGCGGCCCTGCGGGAAGAAGCGGCGCTCCGAATCCTCAAAATACAGGCCAGGAATGCCAAGATTATTCACGGCCTGCATTTGGCGCGGCGTCAGGGCGCGGGCGACATAGGCGAATTGGCGTTCACCCTGAAGACGCCCGATCAGCCATTCACGGTCAAGCTGCGGCAGCACCTGGCGGAGCTTGTCGGCAGCCTCGACCGGATCATCAATCTGCCGCGGATTGGCATAAAGCGCCGTCATGGGGAGCGAGACGGCCAGCACTTCACCATTGCGATCCGTCACCGCCGCGCGTGAGACGGGCGTTTCCGCCGGCGGCGCTGGTGGGCGCGACAGCATGGCAGCGCGCTTTGGCTCGGCCGGGTCAAAAACGGTGGCGAGGGAAAGCTTCACCGCCACGGCGCCAAACAGCACGGTAAAGCCAATAGCCGCCAGCAGCAGGCGACCGCGCGATTTTTCCAACTGGGCATGGCGCAGCAGATCGGGCTGCGAGACCCGCACCAAGGCTCGGCTTGGGGATTCGGCTACTGCCGGTTCGCGCAGCCTATTGCCCGGCAAGGAATCGGGCGAAGGCGGCTGAGGATCATGCGGTGATGCCTCGTTCATGCAATAGCCACTCCACTCAACGGGGTGCCCCTTGCGGGGCTCCGGCAGGCATGGGGCGCGACAGCGGCACGGGGGGTGGCAATGCCGAGCTGGCGCCACCCAGCGCCGATGTCACCACAGCGGGCGGCGGTGGCGCGGCGGGCGCGACATGCAGCGCAGGTGTCATCCTTGGCGGCGCGGGCGGCGGCGTGGGTCGCGGTGCCGGCGGTGGCGCCATGGCCGCGCTCAAGCGAGGCGGCGGTTCTGCCTGCGCTTGTCGGGGCGGTGCTTCTGGTCGCGCCGGGGCAGGGGCTTGTGGGGCGGGGGCGGCGGCGACTGGGCTTGGCACCATCAGCGCTTCCGGCACGGAAGGCGGTAATTCCGGCGGACCGAAAAGCGAGGGCGGGCCAGCAAAGGGCCGCGCGGCGGGCAGGCGGCGTTCCAGCTCTGCCTCACGGATGAATTGCGCCGGCGCCATAGGCTCCAAGGCCAAATGCCGCTGCGCCACTTGCCGCAGCCGATCCGGTTCATTCAGCAGTGCCCATTCGGCTCGCAGAATCTGTGTGCGTTCGCGCACCACTTCTGTCTGGCGATTCACCTCGCGCAATTCACGATCCAGCAGGGATACGGAATGCTTCACCTGATACAAATGCAGCCCAGCACCGGCCGCGACGATGAGGCTGACAAGGGTAAGCGGGCGGATCATGCGGCATGCTCCAGCGCCAGGCGTTCAATGCTGCGCAGGCGCGCTGAACGCGCACGCGGATTGGCGCTGCATTCGGCTTCCTGCGGGCGAAGTGCGCGCGGTGTAAGCAAATGAAAGGCGGGTTTGGCGCGACCAGAAAGCGCTGCCGGATCGTGGCGGGAAGCCCCCCCCCGGCCGGAGGCAGCCGCCATGGCCTGCTTGACGATGCGATCTTCCAGTGAATGGAAAGCAACGACAACAAGCCGCCCACCGGGGGCGAGCAATTCCATCGCCGCCGCGATACCGCGTTCCACTTCACCCAATTCATCATTCACGGCAATGCGCAGCGCCTGGAAGCTCCGGGTTGCGCCATCAATGCCGGAAGGATCACGCGGCACGGCGCGGCGCACCAAGGCCGCCAGATCAGCCGTGGTGGTAAAGGGCGCTTCGGCGCGGCGCGCGACAATGGCGCGCGCAATGCGGCGGGCGAAACGTTCCTCACCAAAGCGGAAAATAATGTCGGCCAAGTCGCGTTCCGGCAGGCTATTCACCAGCTCTGCCGCGCTGGGGCCGGATTTTTCCATGCGCATATCAAGCGGGCCATCGGCACGAAAGGAAAAGCCGCGCTCCGCCTGATCCAGTTGAAAGGACGAAACACCAAGATCCATCACCACGCCATCAAGCGCGGTAATGCCACGATCGCGCAGCAGAGAAAGCATGTCACCGAAGCGGCCTTCAATCAGATGCAGCCGGCCCGCGAAGCGCTGCGCCAAGGCGGCACCACGCGCAATCGCATCCGGGTCGCGATCTATGGCGAAAACCGTGCAACCGGGTGCCGCTTCCAGAATGGCGCGGGCATAGCCGCCGCCGCCAAAGGTCGCGTCCAGATAGGTGGCACCTTCCTGCGGCGCGAGGCTTGCCAGCACTTCCGCCAGCATCACCGGCACATGGCCTGTGGCGGTCATGGCGTCCGCCCCGCTGCCGCCGGCAGCGTCAGGCCGCGTTCCCGCGCGCGCAGCCGCGCCTCCTCAGAGCGTCGGCGCGCTGCTTGCGGTTCCCAAATCTGGAAAATCCGCCCAACGCCAACACAGGCTATGGTATCGGTCAGCGCTGCATGGGCAATCATCGCTTCGGGCAGGATCAGGCGCCCGTCATCATCAGGACGTGCCGGATGGGCATCGGCAAACAGCGCGGCAGCCATATCATCTGCCTGATCGGAAAAGGCATCCAGCCGATCAAGCCCGGAAGCCAGCGCCTCAAAAGCCGCAACCGGCCAGGCTTCGATGCAGGGCGCGCGATGGGATGGGCGCAGCACCAGGTCCTCAGCCCCGGCCCGTTCCAAAACGGCACGAAACGGCGCGGGGACGGAAATCCGCCCCTTGCGGTCCAATTTGCCGATATGAGTGCCCAGAAATTGGGTCATCGCCCCCCGCGCGCCTGCCTTGCGCCAACAACCACGACCGGGCTTTTCAGCGGCCGACGGGGCCCCCCGACCCCGCCGGCTCGCCCGACCATCCCGCTTGAAACCTCGCTCGCCCCCCCGAGCGTCGTGAGGTCCTGGTGGGATGTTTCGGGATAACATGGGCAGTAAGCCGTCGACAAGCCAAAAAACCGCTTTCTGGAGGTATTTGACTCATAAATTTCCGAAACGCCGGGGGGTTTGCGCGCGGTGGGTGCTGCGGCATGGGTTTGCGGCTGAAAAGCCGCGTCAGACGGCCTGTAAGCCGGGTTCTGTCTTGCCCCTTGCAGGGCATGGACGGCCATTCCTCTGGAGCCCGCATTGCTGCGGGCTTCGCGCGGCCAACCCGGGCGGAAGGGCGGGAATGCCCCTGCGCCAGCGCCTTGCGGCGCCGCGCCGTCCGCCCCTATTCGGCCTTGCTCCGGGTGGGGTTTACCCTGCCACCCCCATTGCTGGGGGCGCGGTGCGCTCTTACCGCACCGTTTCGCCCTTACCGCGGGGTGTCGCCACGCCGCGGCGGTTTGATTTCTGTGGCACTTTCCCTGAGGTCGCCCCCGCCGGCCATTAACCGGCACCCTATTCCCGTGGAGCCCGGACTTTCCTCCAGCCCGTGATTACCTCACGAACCAGCGGCCGCCCGGCCGTCTGACGCTTGGGGCTTGTGGGGCTAGGCGGGTGGGGTGGTCAAGGGGAATCGTTAATGGTCGGGATGCGGGCTCGGGCAAAAATTCCTTGTGGCAATTTCCAAAAGCGCACTGTTTCTGGATAACCGATTGGTCAAC
>JADCEV010000142.1 GCA_020249865.1 Roseomonas sp.
GGCGAGGATCCTCAAGCGCAGAAAAATGATCCAGGAGTGACACAGAAGACATGGAAAAACCTCATCAAATCGAGGTAACCCATGAATCACATTACGCCCCAATCAGGAATCCCAACCAATCTCAAGCGATTGCCCTGGCGGGGTCGCGCCGGGCTGGACAAAGCTTAACCGGGGGACAAGGCTGACGCCCTGGGGCCGTAACGCCCCGGGGGAGGGAGACATGGCCTTATCCGTCAGGGTTTGTGGCGCGGCGCGTACGGTGACCGGCTATTGCCTACTGTTTGAAACAGGCCGCGCCCGCTTTCTGGTGGATTGCGGCATGTTCCAGGGGCCCAAGACGCTGAAATCCCTGAATTGGGAGGAATTTCCCTTCAATCCGCGCGATATTGATGCCGTTTTGCTGACCCATGCGCATATTGACCATTCCGGCCTGCTGCCGAAGCTGAGGGCTGGGGGCTTTCGTGGCGTGATCCATGCCACTGCCGCCACGGCGGATCTTTGCGCCGTGATGCTGCCGGATTCCGGCCATGTGCAGGAAATGGAGGTGGCGCAGCTTAATCGCCGCAACCGCCGCAAGGGGCGCGCCCCGGTATACCCGATTTACACGGTTGCGGATGCCGCGGCGGTAATCCCGGCCTTTCGCGCCACCCCGTTCGGGCGCTGGCTGGACCCCCTGCCGGGCGTGCGTGCGCGCTGGTGGAATGCCGGGCATATGCTGGGTTCGGCTTCCATCGAAATCGAATGCGCTGATGGCAAGGGTGCGCCGGTGCGCGTGCTGGTATCGGGTGATTTGGGGCCGGATTGTTCGGTGTTTCATCATGAATCCGAGGCACCAGCAGCGCTGGATCACGTATTCATCGAAAGCACCTATGGTGATGAGGATAAGCCCTGCGTTGATCATGTGGAACGGCGCGCAAAGCTTGCCGCCATTGTGCAGGCAGCGGCCAAGCCGGATGGCGTGCTGCTGATCCCGGCCTTTGCCGTGGAGCGCACTCAGGAAATCTGCTGGGATTTGGTGACGCTGATGCAGGCCGGCACCATCCCCCAAGTGCCGATTTTCATGGATAGCCCGCTTGCGATCCGCGCGACGGAAGTTTTTTTGGAACATGCGGCAGCGCTGGAAAATGGCTCCTCCATCGAACGTGCCCTGCGTTCGCCGCTGATCCGCCCGACCGAAAGCGGGGAGGCAAGCCGCCGCATCGCGGAAGCGGAGGGGTTTCACATCATCATCGCCGGTTCTGGCATGTGCGATGCCGGGCGCATTCGGCATCATTTGAAGCGCTGGCTCTGGAGCCCTGCCGCTACGGTGATGCTGACGGGCTATCAGGCGGAAGGCACGCTTGGGCGGCTATTGCAGGAAGGCAAGCGCGAAGTCCGCATTCAGGGTGAGACGATCCGTGTGGAGGCGCACATCACGGAAATTCGCGATTTCTCCGGCCATGCGGATGCAACGGAATTGGCGCGCTGGCTGGCGGCGCGCGGACGTATCTCAGGTGGCGTGTTTCTGATGCATGGCGAAGCGCCGGCGATGGAAGCGCTCGCCAGGCGCCTGACCGAGGGCGGCATTGCCACGGCTGACCAGGTGATCATGCCCGTTCTGGATGAAGGCTGGACATTGCCGCAGGGCGGAAGGCCTAGGCGCCAGGATGCCAAGGGGCGGCGCGCCGATCCGGCGCGCAGCATGCGCCCGGATTGGCATAATCAGCGCGCGGCGTTGATGCTGGCGATTGAAACGGCAACCGAAAGCGCGCGTGATGACGCCGCGCGCGAAGCCTTGCTGCACAGGCTGCGCGCGGTGCTGGACGAAAGGTGAAGTCTCAGCTTGGTGCCTTGCGCAGTGATTGGCGCCAATTCAGCAACAGCACCGGCAGCGCGATGACGACGCCGGCCATGGTCATGGGCACATTGGGGGAGATCATCAGCAGGGCCGAAATCACCAGAATGACTTTTGAAGCCGCGCCCATATGGGTGAAGGCATAGCCTGTCATCCCAATGCCCAGCACCAAAACGCCAATGGCGCAGCTGATGGTAGTGAAAAGAAAATCGCCCCAGGTGAAACCATCCACCATGATCAGCATGGCCGGTGAATAGGCAAAAACAAAGGGCACCGTCGCCTTGGCAAGCCCAAGCCGAAAGGCCGTGAGCCCGGTTCGGAAAGGGTTGGATCCCGCAATACCCGCCGCCGCATAGGCAGCGACGCAGACAGGCGGCGTCAGGTCAGCGAGGATCCCATAATAAAGAATGAAAAGATGGGCGGCGAGTGGTGGCACACCAAGCTGCTGCACCGCAGGCGCGGCAATCGCCGCCAGCACAATGTAAAGCGCTGTGGTTGGAATACCGCAGCCCATGGCAATGCAGACCAGCGCCACAAATACCAGCGTCAGGAACAGCGTGAGACCCTGCATGGAAGCCATGCCGGCAGGCAGTATTTCAACAATCGGCCTGAAGAATTCAGCCGTTTGCGCGGCTGCCTGCGTTACCATAAAGGAAATGCGAAAGCCCGCGCCGGTGAGTGTCACAACACCCACCACTATGCCAACCGCCGCCGCAGCAGCGCCGACGGCCAGCGCGTAGCGGGACCCGATATCAAACGCATCCCACAAATCGCGCAGCGTCAGGCGCTGGCGTGGGTTGAGGAAACCGACCACGATGCAGGCGGTGATACCGGTGAAGGCCGCGAGATAAGGCGTGAAGCCTTCGATGATAACGCCCACCAGCAGAACCAGCGGAATAACGGTGGGCCAGCCATGCTTGATGGTCGGCCATAGCTTTGGAATCTCCGATTCCGGCATGCCGCGCAAGCCAAGCCGTTTGGCCTCAAAATGCACCTGCACAAAGACGCCCCAGAAATGCATGAAGGCCGGAATCGCTGCGGCAATCAGCAAGGTCGTCAGCGGGATATTGAGGAATTCAATCATCACAAAGGCCGCAGCCCCCATGATGGGTGGCGTGATCTGCCCGCCTGCACTCGCCGCCGCTTCCACCGCGCCCGCGAAATGCGGCTTATAGCCAATGCGCTTCATGGCAGGGATGGTGAGCGATCCCGTGGTGACGGTATTCGCAATTGAAGAACCGCTGATGGTGCCGAACATGGCGGAGGACACAACGGCAACCTTGGCCGGACCGCCCGGATAGCGCCCGGCCGCAATCGCTGCCAGATCAATGAAGAATTGCCCAAGCCCCATGCGCGTGGCGAGCACGCCAAACAGCACAAAGTGGAAGACGAAGGTCGCCACCACTTTCACGGGAATGCCGAAAATGCCTTCCTGCGTCAGATAGACATGGCTGATGAAGCCTTCCCAACTGGCGCCCGGATGCGCCAGCACGCCGGTCAGGTGATTGCCGTAAAGCCCATAAAGAATAAAAACAATCACAATGGCCGGGAGCACCCAGCCCATGGCGCGGCGCGTCGCTTCAAGCAGCAGCACCACCATGATGGTGCCCATCACCATATCGGCGGTATTGGGCATGCCGATACGAAACGTCAGCTCATCAAAAATGATCGGCAAATAAAGACATGCTGCTGCCACCAATAACGCGAAGGTCCAATCATAAAGCGGAATGCCGCCTATTGTAGGGCCGAAATTGCGCTTGGTGGGGAACATCAGAAAAATCAGGCCAAGCACGGCGGCGACATGGATCGCCTTGTGCCAATGCTCGGTCAGTATGCCGAAGCCTGCTGTATAATAGTGAAAGATTGAAAGGGCGACGAGCAGTGCCGGCACCAGCCGGGCGGCGAAGCCCGACAGGTTCCGGAACTGCATTTCGCTATCGTATTTCTTTTCAAGCTCGGCCGCGGCATCAAGGTCGAGCTTCGCTTGGGCGGCCGCGCCGCCTTCATTCTTTACGGTCACGGCCAATTACCTTTTGTTCAGCGCAGAATGCCGGCTTCCCGATAGAAACGCTCAGCGCCCGGATGGAAGGGCACAACGCCACGGCCTTGCAGCGCGTTTTCCTTCACAATCTCGCGGCCCTTGGCATGGCCACGATCCAGCAGCCCGCGCGTCACATCTGACCACAAAGAACGCGTGACGTTATAGACAAGCTCATCCGGCAGACTGTCACGCACCACCAGCACGGCACCCACCGTCAGCGTCGGCACATCCGCTTCCAGCCCTTCATAGGCGCTGCGGGGAATGACGCCCTGGCCGTAGAAGGGGGCGCGTTCAATCACGCGCGCTGCCTGGGCGGGCGGAATGGGCAGGAAGCGGCAGCCGGTGCGGCTGCAAAATTCCGTGAAGGCCGCTGCCGGATAGCCCACCACAGTAATGGTCGCATCAAGGCCGCGATCCTGCATGCGTTCCGTGCCCTGCGCCTGGTTCAGATATTCCGCGGTGAATTCACGCCCGGCATTCAAGCCAAAGGCAGAAAGGATCAGTTCAGACCCAATGCGCGCACCGGAAGCCTGCAAGCCGATCGCGATGCGCTTGCCGCGCAAATCCTCAAAATTGCGGATGGGACTGTCACGGCGGACAGCGGCGTGAATATGTTCCGGGAACAAATGCGCGACAAAGCGGAGCCGATCTGTCTTGGGCCGGCCCTCAAACAGACCCGTGCCGGTGAAGGCCCAGTGGGAGACATCGGATTGCGTGAAGCCTGCTTCCGCATTGCCGGCCTGCACCATGGCGACATTCTGCACGGAGCCTTGTGTTGCCTGCGCCACCGCGACCAGGCCCGGTACGCCGGCGGTGCCGCCTGCTTGGCCACAAGGCGCGCCAGGCGGGCAGGAAATGGCATTCGCGATGATGCCACCCACGGGATAATAGGTGCCGCCGGCGCTGCCCGTGCCGATGCGGAAGAATTGCGGCGCCTGGGCCTGAGCAAATCCCGGCAAGGCCAGGCCTATGGCTGCGGCGGCGGCGAGTAGGTGTTTGCGGTTCAGCATGAAGGTTTCCCGTTGAATGAAAAACTTTGTAGATGCTAGACGCACCAGCGGCGCGCGTAAACCAAGCGCGATCAGGCTGTTGCTACCCCGCGCCTTGAGCGCAGCAACAGAAAGACAATCAGGGCAAATTGCACCAGATTAAAGCCAATCCCTACCCACCAGGCAGCAGCGTAAAAGCCAAGCCAGTCATAGATATACCCCGCAAGCCAGGCGCCGGCCGCCATGCCGGAAAGGCTCAGGAACAGCAGCGTCGGCACGCGCCAATGCGCCTCGGCTGCCGGGAACAGCGCGCGGAGCGTCAGCACATAGGCTGGGATAATGCCGCTGAAGCCAAGCCCGTAAGCGGCGGCAACGAAGAACAACCCGGCCTCATCTTGCGTCGCCAGAAAACCGAGCATGCCCAGGATTTGCGCGAGTGAGCCAAAGACAATCGTCCATAGCCCGCCGATCTTGTCCGAAAGCCAGCCCCAGAATTGCCGCGCCATAAAGGCAGCGAAGGTCAGCACGGAAAGCATCAGCGCACCGCGGGATGCGCTGATCCCCAGATCACCGCAAAACGCGACAAGATGCGCCGCTGGCATGGCCATGGGGATGCAACACAAGAAGGAACAGAAGGCCAACAAGAAAAACGCCAGATTGCCATTCATGCCAAGCACACGCGCGCCGGGCTGCATTTTCTCGGCGAAATTGCCTGTGGTGGGCTGCGCCGGCGGCGGACGCAGCACCAAAGCGGCCAAGGGCACCGCAATGGCCGCCACCAATATCCCATAGCCAAACATGGTGCGCTGCCAGCCGAAGGTTGCGATGGCACGCTCGAATATCGGCGGCCACACAAACCCCGCGACATATTGCCCGGAAGCCACCAGCGCCAATGCCGTGCCTCGGCGCCGATCGAACCAGAGCGAGACATAAGCGAGCATCGGTGGAAACAAGGCGCCATTGCCAAACAGCCCAACGCCAAGCCCAAGCCCCACCAGCAATGCCCAGCTTTCACCAAAGGAAGCGAGCATCAAGCCAAGCGCGACCGCGATGCCGCCAATCATCGCGACCAGCCTTTGGCCAAACCGCGCCACCATCACGCCGCACACCATGCCACCAATGGCCGTGCCGAAATAGGCAAGCGAATTGGCGAGCGAGGGCAGGGAACGGCCGCTGCCGAAATCCTCGGCGATCTGCACCAGCCCCACCACCACGGTGATAGGTCCGCCGGCCGCGAGTGAAAGCATGGTCACCGCCGTGATGGCGACCAGCCAGGAATAGCGCGACTCGATACTGCCTTGATGCGTTCCGGCCACGCGCTGTTTCCCCGCTGCTTCTGGGGATACACTCCCTGAGGCGGCTCTGCTCCGCAAGTCCTGCATTGCGAAAAGCCCGCGCTTTGTGCTGATCTTCCTTCAGGAGGCTGCCATGCTGATCATGCTCGCCCTGCTTGCACTTGGTCCCTGCCTTGAGGCGCCGGTATTCTCCGCGCCTCAGCAAAGCGAAAACCCGGCGCCGCCGCGGCCGGACCAGCCCTTTCCGCGCCCGCCGCAAAGCTGCTCTCCACCAGCGCCACCCACAAGCTGATGGCGCCCCCGATTGTGATTCTGACTGGGGCGGGAATTTCCCGCGAATCCGGCCTTGCCACTTTCCGCGATGCCGATGGCATCTGGGCGCGCCACAGGATTGAGGATGTGGCAACGCCGCAAGCCTTCGCGCGCAATCCTGATCTGGTGCAGGGGTTTTACAATGCGCGGCGCGCGCAGTTGCGTGATCCCGCCATTCAGCCAAACGCAGCACATCATGCGCTGGCACGGCTTGAAGCGGCCTGGCCCGCGCCTGTGACGCTGGTCACACAGAACATAGATGGCCTGCATCCCCGCGCGGGATCGCGCAATGTCATTGCCATGCATGGCGAATTGCTGAAGGCGCGCTGCCTTGCCTGTCATGCTGTGAGTGTTTGGGAAGATGACATCACCGCGCATGCCGCCTGCCCGGCCTGTGATGCACCAGGGCGGCTGCGCCCGCATGTGGTTTGGTTTGGCGAAATCCCGCTGGAAATGGAACGTATCGAAGCCGCTTTGCATGAATGCGGTGTCTTTGTTGCAATCGGCACTTCGGGCCAGGTTTATCCCGCGGCCGGCTTTGTTCAGGCAGTGCGCCGGCATGCGCGCTGCGTGGAATTGAATCTGGAAGAAACCGAAGGCACGGCGCTTTTCCATGAGGCGCTGCACGGCCCCGCCACTGAGATCGTGCCGAAATTTGTGGAGCAGATGCTCGCTTCATGCGGCTGATCCTCACGTTACTGCTGCTCTGTCTGGCGGGGCCAGCCTTGGCGCAGATTGCGGGGATGAATCCTGGGCCCGATCCGCGCCTGCCTGCGCCGGCAGCGCATCCGCCCTGGCATGCAGTGGCCCTGATTGAAGCCGAAGGTGCCGGGCTTTGCACCGGGGCGATGGTGGCACCCGCAATCGTGCTGACGGCCGCGCATTGCCTGAAGGATGAACCAGGCACGGCGCTGCTGCCACCCGCGCGGATTCGTGTTTCCATCGGCGGGGCCGAAGCGCGCGGTGTGGCGCTGCGCGTTGGTGCCGGTTTTGATCCGGTGCGGGAAGCACCCTGGGCTTCGGATTGGGCTTTGGTTTCGCTGGATGCGCCGATTGGCGCTGGCCGTGTCTTGCCCCTGCTCCGTGAAACACCGCCAGAGCGCAGCATCCTTGCCCTGCCCGGCTTTCAGCGTGATGCGCCCGGCGCTCTGCTGGTGGACCCGGCCTGCCGCTATTTGGGATTGCGCCGGGTTGATGGGGAAGGCGTGATGCTCGCGCATGATTGCGCCGGCACAACGGGTTCTTCCGGTGGGCCCTTGCTGCTGCGCGGCGCCGATGGCGGCTTTGCCATCATTGGTGTGCAGAGCAAGGGAATTCTTGGCCGTGCCGGAGGGCTTGCCGTACCGGCGCTCGTTATCCCTTCTCCCTAACGCAGCGCTCCCGCCGGCTTTGGCGATGCCCCGGCGGCATTGCCCGCTGAACGCCCGGCATCAACGGGCAGCGTCACCCCGGTAATCCAGCGCGCGGCAGGTGATGCCAAAAAGCACGCGGCTTCCGCAACATCCCAGGCGCTGCCTTCAAACTTCAACATGCCCGATTGGGCGCGCTGCTGGCGCAGTTCTTCGGTCATGCCGCGCGATGCCACCATGGGCGTATAGACATAGCCAGGTGCTACGGCATTGACGCGGATATTATCGGCCCCGTGATGCCCGGCCATGGCGCGCGTCATTTGCACAATCGCACCCTTGGTGGTGGCATAGAGCAAACCCGGATGCCCCGCGCGCAGCCCTGCGACAGAGGAAAGATTCACAATCGCCCCGCCGCCCGATTTGCGCATTTCCGGCACGGCATATTTCGCCATCAGCATCACGGATTTCACATTGACCTGCATGGCGTAATCCCAGGCATCAGGATCAACGCCCTCTGCATTACCTGGCGGGCCGCTAATGCCGACATTATTCACCAGAATATCCACCCGCCCCCAAAGTCTGACGGCTTCCGCGACTGCCGCCGCGCAATCATCGGCCTTTGAGACATCCGCCTCGGCCAGCGCGCAGACGCCACCCTCTGCGGCGATCAGGCGCGCGGTTTCTTCCAAGGCGGTACGGTCCACATCCAGCAGCAGCACCTTGGCGCCACGGGCGGCCATCAGCACCGCAATGGCGCGGCCATTGCCAATGGTGGTGGCGCCGGCACCGGGATTGCGCGAACCAGCGCCGGTGACGATGGCGACCTTACCGGTCAGGCGGGTATTGTCTTGCATGGCGGGGCCACTCCTTCTGCGTGAAAGAGTGCACCTGAAGGAAATAGGTGGAAAGGGGGCGCAGGCACTATGCGATATCGGGCATGAAATTTCGTCGCCAAGCGCCACGCCACGCACCGCGTGATTGTGGTTTTTATTGCATCCTCAGAACCGTTTCTGCGCCAATCAAAACCCCGCGCAGCCCGCCCGAAATACCGTCAGCACCGATTCCTGCGCAAAGCGCGCCTTCCAGGCCGCGGTCACCGGGGCAAGCCGCGCGGAAGCCGCCGCCGGATCCTGCCCGGGCAGCACCAGCAGCAGCACCTTGCTGTCTTCGCGGCTGATCCGCCCGGCTGCATTGCGCCACTGCCCCATACCATCCAGCACGGTCAGGCCATCGGGGAAGGCGGGGGTGACCACTTCTTCCATGAAGCGCGCCCATTCGGCTTGCGTCACTGGCGCACGGCCCTGCACATTCCGCCCGAAATAGGCTTCTGCAATGGTCGCTGGCCCCGCGCCTTCGGGGCAGGGTTCCGGCGCGGCAGCGCAAGCACCCAGCAACACCAAAGCGCCAAGTGCCGCCTTCACGCCGTCGTCGCCAGCAGCGCGACACCGGCAGCAATCAGCGCAATGGCAACGATTTTTTGCGCGCCCAGGCTCTCACCAAAAATCGCCCAGCCGATGATGGCAATCACGATATAGGATGCCGCCGTGCAGGGCAGCGCGACACTCATTGGAATGCGGCGCAGCGCAATGATGTAAAGCAGCGCCGCGCCGCCGTAACACACCAGCCCCACCATCGTCGGCAGTCGGAACAATTGATCGAAAAACCCGCCCTCGGATGCGACAGAACTGGCCGCGCCGGATTTCAACAGGATCTGCCCGATGAGCGAGGTGGAAATCGCCGCCGCCAGCGCCAGCCAATAGATCATCATGGCGCGCGCCCCTCATCACGTGCCGGCAATACCTCACGCACCACGCCTTGCGGCTTGCCATTGGCCGACATGAAGGACCGCCCGACATATTCGCCGAGCACGCCAAGGATCAGGAATTGCACGCCGGCAATCAGCAGCGTGACGGTCATGAGTGACGCCCAGCCCGAAGGCGTGTGCCCCATCAGCCCTTCAATAATCACATAAAGCGCGGCCAGCAGCCCCAGCACGCCCATGCCCGCCCCGGCGATAATTGCCATCCGCAAGGGCAGCACCGAAAAATTCGTCGCCAGGTTCATCCAAAGCCGGATCAGCCGGCGCATGGTGTAGTTGGAACGCCCCTCGGCGCGGGCGAAGTGTTTTACCTCAATCGAATCAAGCCGCTGCGTCACCTGCATGAGCAGCCCGTCCACGTAAGGATAAGGTCCGCGATACTTCACCACCTCGGAAACCGCGAGGGCCGACATGCAGCGAAAGGATGAAAGGTACAGCCCCTTTGGCTTATCCATCAATTGATCCGCGACCCAATTGGCGAAGGCGCTGCCCAGATTGCGCCAGCCTTCATGTTCCTTCACCGCATAGCGTGTGTACACCACATCGAAATTGCCCAAGCGCGCATGATCATAAAGCCGGATCACCTCTTCAGGCGGGTTCTGCAAATCATCATCCATGGTGATGATGTAAGCGCCGCACGCATGGCGGAGCCCCGTCATCACCGCGTTATGTTCGCCAAAATTGCGCGCATGTTCAATGTAGGTCAGCGGCACGGAGGCGCATTGCTGCAAGGCGCGGCAGACATCGCCGGAATTATCCGGGCTGCCATCATTCACCAGCACTATTTCGATCCCGCCTTCGGGCGTGAGGGCCGATAGCGCTTCCACCAGCGCACCCACGGTGGCCGCGCCGCGATAGACCGGCACCACAATGGAAAGACCGACGGGATATTCCTTGCCGGCCGATATCAGGGGCATTGATCTTCTCCGTTCTCAGGGCCGGGTTGCGATGACCAGGACCGAACCGCCCGCAGGGTAGCGCAGGCCGATCCGGGCCATGAACCGTTCAAGCCCCGTTACCGCGTAGAGCATGGCATCCAACCATGGCGGGAAGGGGGCGACATCGCTTTTGGCCTGATCATCCGATTTCAGGATCTTGCGCTGCAGAATCATGAGTGGCAGCAGCAGCGCATTCCAATAGCGAGTTTCAATGCGGGTGAAGCCGGCTGCCGCCAGCAGGGCATGCGCCTGGGCCGCCGTGAAGCGGCGCGCATTATGCACCCGGACATCATGGGCCGAATGCAACCATTCAAAGGCCGGCAGATTCAGCACCAGGGCGCCACCTGGCTTCAGCACGCGGTGAAACTCGGCCAAAGCGATCCCCGGTTCCACCGCGCGGTGACACAGCACATCCAGGCTCACCAGCGCACCAAAGCTGGCATCGGCGAAGGGCAGGCGATTGGCATCCCCCCCGGTGGTGAGCGCGCCGGATTTGGCGCCGGCGCGCCGCGCGGCTTCCGGGTTGTAATCCAGCCCGACCAGGGCGCGCGTTGACTTCCCAGCCAGGCGCCGCAGCAGCCCGCCCGTGCCGCAGCCGGCATCGAGCAACGGCCCCGGCGCACCGGGGCGGCGTTGCAAGGCTTCAAGGGCGCGGAGGTGCAGCGCGCGGTACCACCACATGCGCTCCTCCTCCGCATCCATCAGATCATATTCGGCGGCTTCCACAGGGGCGTTTTTCGCATTGCGTCACGGCGGGAACAAGGCGGGCGGGGCCTAAGCCCGCCTTATTTGGCTTGCATGACGCCCGCGATCAGCCGAGACTGCGCCCAATAAACATGCAATCGCCATCACCTATGCCCGCGCCGCGTTGCGCGGGCGCCCTTGCCGGGGCCTCGCCACACCAAGCCGCCGCAAGCTGCCCCCCGCATGGCTGAGGCGCCCAAAACCGCGCTCAGCGTGCCGACCGGGGCTGAGACCTTGCGCGGCATCGGCATTATTCTTGTGGCCTATATCGTCATCACCGGCGCCGATGCTGCGGTGAAATGGGCGCTGCCGGAAGTGGGCGCGGCCATGGCCATGATCTGGCGCGGCGTGGTGGGCGGCATCACGGTGGTGATCCTGACGCGCGGGCGGGGGCTTTTCCCCAATAATCGCCGGCTGCTCGCCTGGCGTGGGCTGCTGCATTGCTGTGTTTCCGCCACCTGGTATTGGGCCTGGGCACAGGGCATGCCTTTGGTTGATTCCTATGCGGTGGCTTGCGCGACACCTTTGCTGATGACGCTATTCGCCATTCCGCTGCTCGGCGAAAAGGTTGGCTGGCGGCGCTGGACCTCCACCATGATCGGCTTTGGCGGCGTGCTGATCATGTTGCAGCCCTCGGGTGATTTATGGCGGATTGAAGCGGCGGCGCTACTGGGGGCGGTGGTGTTGATGTCGGTGACGCGTATCTGGACACGCATGCTTTCGGTCAGTGACGGCCCGGCGGCGATCGCCTTCTGGCTGATGATGGCGCATATCCCGATGGGCTTGCTGTTCCTGCCGGCCTTCCCGCCGCCATCAGCCTTGCCATCCACCAATGCCATGCTGCTGCTGGTGCTGTTTGGCATCTTCAATGGCATGGCGCATTTGCTGTTCGCGCGCGCCTTTGCGCTGGCGCCGGTTTCCGTGCTCGCGCCCTTTGAATATTCGCCCCTGTTGATTGGCGGCGTGATCGGCTTTTTGATCTGGGCCGAGGTGCCGGGCTGGACCACGCTCGCCGGCGCTTCGCTGGTGGTGGCGGCCGGGCTTTACAACGTGCATCGCGAACAGGTGCGCCGTGCGGCGGAGCGATCACGCGTGAAGGACAATAGCTAATGGCGCTCCGCCACGATATCCGCCGAGGCGCGCTGCTCATGCTGGGCGCGACCGCGCTTTTCACCATCATGTCGGCCATGATCAAGGATATTGCGGAGAGTATTTCCTTTATCGAGATCATGTTCTTCCGATCCGCCTTTGCGCTGCCGGTGATTTTCGTGATTGTCGCGCGGGGCCGGCAATGGGGCATTTTGCGCACGCGGCGCTTTCCATCACACCTTTTGCGCGCCTTCACCGGCACCATGGCGCAGGGTTGTTCCTTCTTTGCGCTGACGGTGCTGCCCTTGGCGGAGCAAACAGCGCTGACCTACACCACACCGCTTTTCGTCACGCTGCTTTCCATCCCGCTTTTGGGGGAGAAGGTGGGCATTCATCGCTGGTCCGCGGTGATATTGGGCTTTGTCGGCATTATGGTGATTGCGCTTGGCCAAGGCGCGTTTCAGGGTGGCCATTGGCCGGAAAAGGCCGTGATGATCGGCATGGCCGTCGCGGTTTCCCAAGGTGTGTGGTCTGCGCTGACCACACTTTTGGTACGTAACCTCTCGGCCACTGAAAGTTCCACCACCATTGTGCTGTGGCAGTCGCTTTTGATGACAGCCTTTACTGCGGCGGTGCTGCCGTTTTTCTGGACCACGCCCAATGCTTGGGAATTGCTGATCCTGATCCTGGTGGGGCTGGTGGGGGGCGTCGCGCAGGTCATGTTGACGGAAGCCTATGCATCGGCCCAGGTATCGGCGCTTGGGCCTTATTCCTATACCTCCATCCTTTGGTCGGTTGGGCTTGGTTGGCTCATCTGGGGGGATATGCCGACCATCGCGACCATCCTTGGCGCGGTGCTGATTGTGCTTTCCGGGCTTTACATCCTGCACCGGGAATTGGTGCGCGGGCGGATGAAGCGACAAGGGCAATAGGCAGGGCTTGCAGAGCGCCCCCCGCCGCCGCACCCTATGGCACGAGATGAGGTTGAGGCGATGAGCATTCCCTTCCTGAAAAATGACAGCCTGGCCCCGGGCGCGGTGGAACAGACCGCGCCGGGCGTGCGGCGTGTGCTTTGCAATAATCCTGGTGCTTTCACCTTTCGCGGCACGAATAGCTGGATCATCGGGCAAGGTAATTCCGTGGCGATCCTGGACCCCGGCCCGGTGGATGCAGCGCATTTGGATGCTTTGCTGGCGGCCACCAAGGGTGAGCGCGTCACGCATATCCTGGTCTCCCACACGCATCGGGATCATTCGCCGGGGGTCGCGGCGCTGAAGGCCGCAACGGGCGCGCCGAGCTATGGTTTCGGCCCGCATATGACACCGCCGGAACAGGGCGGCGAAGGCGGTGATCATGGTTTCCGCCCGGATGTGACGCTGGCGGATGGCGCGACCGTGGCCGGTGCCGATTGGCGCGTGACGGCTTTGCACACGCCGGGCCATTGCGCCAATCATCTTTGCTTTGCCTTGGAAAACGCCAGCACGAACCGCACGCTGTTCAGCGCGGATCATGTCATGTCTTGGTCCACCAGCGTGGTCAGCCCGCCGGATGGCGATATGGCGGCCTATATGGCCTCGCTCGCCAAGCTTCAGGCGCGCGGCGATGATGCGCTTTATCTGCCAGGCCATGGCCCGCCGCTACCCAACCCTCAGCCCTTTGTCGCCGCGCTGGCGGCGCATCGGCGGGAGAGAGAGGCGCGTGTTCTGGAAGAACTCCGCCGCGCCGGCCGGGCAAGCGCTGAGGCTTTGGTCCCGCCAGTTTATGGCGCAGCGCTTGATGCAAGGCTGATCCCGGCGGCGGCACGCAGCCTGACCGCGCATTTGATCAAGCTGGCGGCGGAAGGCGCGGTGCGGCAGGAAGCCGGCATATGGGTGGCTTCATGAACATGCCCTTAGAGGATTGGAATGGGGCTTCGGCCACACGCCGGCTGGAAGCCACAATCAAAGCTTTACACGAAGAAAACATTAGGCAGTCAAGCGAAGCGGCAAAACGAGATCGACAGATTTTGTTGCTCACACGATGGACGGCTGCCCTTACCGTTCTGATGGCGATTTTTGCAGCCGTTCAAATCTATCTAGCTTTTCTGGCTATTCCTGCTGGCATGCTCCGATGACGAGGCCTGGAGTACTCATGATGGAAAACAGCAAGTTATCTGCGTATAGCAGCCGTGTTTTCGGTATCGTAGCCATTACCGCGCTGATCGGCTGCGGCCCGCCGGATTACACGCCGGTGCGCGATTGGGCGAATGTTGCTGGCAATGCGGCCATCTACCCCGAATTGGTGACGCGCCCTGGCGCGGCGCCGGCCGTCTCGCCGGCCGCTGACGCCATAAATGCCATGCAGCAGGCACTGGCGACCTATCTGCAAGCGCTGGATACGCTCGCCGCTGATGGGCTTTTGATGATCCGCGAAGACCCGCTGGCCGCTTTTGCGCCGCGCGTTGCGCCCACCAACCCGAAAGGCGCTGAGGCAATCCAGACGCTTGGCGCGCTGCTGCGAGACCGAGGCCGTTCGCTCGCCCGCGCGCCGCAACTGCGCGCCACTATCCGCGAAGCCGATGCGCCCGTGCAAGCGCTGATTGCGGCCATGCAGGAAGCCATCACCAGGCTTGAACCTGCTGAGACAGCCGCAGCGGATCAGGCCCGCGCCCGCTATCAGCGCCTGCTCCGCGAAGCGCGCGATGAACCCAGCAGGCAAATCCTGCGCGACCTTTCGGCGCTGCATGAAGCGGGTGCCGCCAATCGCGCTGCCGCGATCCGGAATTACCAGACTGTGCTGGCCGATATCGCCAAGGGCCATGCGCTGCTGAAGGAACGTGTTGCCCACCTGACGCAGGAAGAAACCGCGCGCCAGATCCGTGCTGCCGAGGCCGAGCTCCGCCGCGCCGGCGCGCGCCTGCCGCGTGATGCGCTTGGCATCGCCGTGCCGGTGATGGGCGCGCCGCGCTGAGCCGGCTTTTCTGCGCGCCGGGGGGGGGTGACAAGCCGCCCCGGCGCTGCTTCCATCCCGCTACCAATATCGAGGAGGGTAAACGCCGCTTATGAGTACCAATGGAAAGGGCTATATTGTTGGGGCTTTCGAGCACCCGACGCGCAAGGCCGATAATACATCCGTGGCGCAGCTGCATGCTGAAGTCGCTTATGGCGCGCTACAGGATGCCGGGCTTTCCAAGGATGATGTTGACGGGTTTTTCTGCACCGGCGCCGCGCCGGGGCTCGGCCCGCTCAATATGGCGGATTATCTGGGGCTGACGAAGCTCAAGCACCTCGATTCCACTGATATGGGCGGCTGTTCCTATGTGATGCATGTCGGCCATGCGGTGGAAGCGATCGCTCTCGGCAAGTGCAATATCGCGCTGATCACACTGGCCGGGCGCCCGCGGGCAGAGGCCATGGCAACCGGCACCGCGCCGCGTTCCTGGGGCGTAAATGTGCCGGATGATCCGTTTGAGATTGTCTATGGCCGCACGGTCGCGAACGCTTACGCCATGTGCGCCATGCGCCATATGTATGAATACGGCACCACATCCGAACAGCTTGCCTGGATCAAGGTGGCGGCTTCGCATCATGCGCAGCACAACCCGCATGCCATGTTGCCCAAGGTGGTGACGGTGGAAGATGTGGTGAATTCACCGATGGTGTCAGACCCGCTGCACCGTCTGGATTGCTGCGTGATTTCCGATGGTGGTGGTGCGCTGATTGTGACGCGCCCCGAAATCGCCAAATCACTGAAGCGGCCCTTGGTGAAGGTGAAGGGCCATGGCGAGGCGACCAAGAACCAGAATGCCGGCTATACGGATTTGACCTATTCAGGCGCTGTCTGGTCCGGACCTCGTGCTTTTGAAGAAGCCGGCGTGACGCCCAAGGATATTCAATACGCGTCCATCTATGACAGCTTCACCATCACGGTGCTGATCCAGTTGGAAGACCTTGGCTTCTGCAAAAAGGGCGAGGGCGGGAAGTTTGTCGCCGATGGCAATCTGATTTCCGGCGTGGGCAAGCTGCCCTTCAATACGGATGGCGGCGGCCTTTGCAACAACCACCCGGCCAATCGCGGCGGCATGACCAAGGTGATCGAAGCGGTGCGGCAATTGCGGCATGAGGCGCACCCCAAGGTGCAGGTGCCTGGCTGCACGCTGGCATTGGCGCATGGCACGGGCGGCTTGCTTGGCACGCGCCATGGCAGCGCCACCGTCATTCTGGAAAGGGAGTAAGCGATATGGCCACCATGGCATTCAACAGGGCCCTGCCGGAAATCAAGACGGACCCGACCAATCAGCCGTTTTTCGATGGCGCGCGCGCCGGCAAGCTGCTGATCGGCAAATGCAATGATACCGGCAAGTTCTTCTGGTATCCGCGCGGCTGTTCGCCCTTCACGCTTTCCAACAATATTGAATTGGTGGAAGCCAAGGGCACGGGCAGCATTTATACCTTCACCGTAATGCGCACCAAGGAACCCTATTGCGTGGCTTACGTGGAATTGGATGAGGGTATCCGCGTTTTCACCAATATCGTGGATTGCGATCTGGATAGCCTCAAGATCGGTCAGAAGGTGAAGCTGGTTTTCAAGCCGACCCAGGGGGATGGCCCGCCGGCCTTCATGTTTACCCCAGTGTGATGGCTGGGTGTTTCTGAAGGGGCGCCCCTGCTGTGGGGGCGCCCTTTTTCGTTGCGCGATTTTCGGTGCAAATCGCGGTGGTTCTGGTAGAATCCCAATTAGGGAAATTCAGGGGGTTCGCGATCATGCGCCGCATGGTCACGATGGGGTTGTTGTTCGCACTCGCCGGCTGTGCTTCCGGGCGCATGGGCGCGCGGTCTGGCGTACCGGGCTATGCGGGCGGGGATATGTCCTGCGTGCCTTTCGCGCGGGAACGTTCTGGGCTACGCATCAACGGCGATGCCTGGCAATGGTGGCAAGCGGCAGCGGGGCAATATGAACGGTCCAGGGCACCGCTGCCGGGCAGCGTTCTGGTCTTCCAGCGCACCAGCCGGAACCCGCAGGGGCATTTGGCGGTGGTTTCCCGCGTGGTCTCCGCCCGCGAAATCCGAGTGGATCACGCGAATTGGTCCAGCGGCCGGGCGCGGGGACAGATCGCGCGCGATCAGCCGGTGCTGGATGTCTCGCCCCGGGGCGATTGGTCCCTTGTGCGGGTTTGGTATCCGCCGGCGGATGATTTCGGGGGCACGCAATTCCCGACCTATGGGTTTATCCATAGCCGCGCCATGATGGCCGCCGCCGGCTGAGGGGCTGGACAAAACCGCCCCGGGCGGTATGTAGCGCGCCTTGGTCGCGCCGGGGTTGTCCCTGGCCGCCGGGCGCATAGCTCAGTTGGTAGAGCAGCTGACTCTTAATCAGCGGGTCCAAGGTTCGAATCCTTGTGCGCCCACCAATGAAATCAAAGACTTAGATAGAAGTCAGTATCACCTTAAAATCGGCATCCCTCGACGCGGACCCCATGCGGACCTCGCGGGGTCTCAGGCAGCACCATGAGCGGCTTGTCCGCTTCGATTCTGCTCGGCTCATTCCAATCCTCATCCCATCATCCGCTTCACTTGCGTAAATGCCGATCTGGCTCCGCCTCTTCCCCAGCCTTGATTGCTTCGCGCATGCCATGAAAGGTGGACCGCATATTGTGTCTGTCTGCCCTTCTTCTGTTGAATGCCGCCGAGAGCTGACCCGGGTTTGCCACGCAGATTTGACCCGGGTTTTGGGGATGCGGGGTTTTTTGATTCTGTCAGGTGGGCTGTGGTTTCCTTTCGCGATGGGTCTGGGTTGCGGAGCTGTTCCTGAAGCGGAAGCTGTCGTTGCCGGTCTCCAGGATGTGGCAGTGGTGGGTGAGCCTGTCGAGCA
>JADCEV010000143.1 GCA_020249865.1 Roseomonas sp.
AAACCAATGGCAAGCGCGGCGGCCAGGCGATGGATCAACTCCTCGGTGCCCATGGCGCCATAAGGCGCCAAGCGCTGCGCTATCGCAAGCGGAAAGCTTGCGCGCCCAGGGGCATCGCGGCCATATGGCGGTGATGTCGCTTTCCTTCTCCCGCGCGGAATTGCAGCGCTATTCCCGCCATATCCTGCTCCGCGAAGTGGGCGCGGTCGGTCAGGCCAAGCTGCGCGCCGCGCGCGTGCTGATCGTGGGCGCCGGGGGCTTGGGATCGCCATTGGCACTTTATCTGGCTGCGGCTGGGATCGGCACACTCGGGATTGTGGATCATGACGCGTTGGAGCTTTCCAATCTGCAGCGTCAGGTGGCGCATACCACCGCGCGGATTGGGGAGAATAAGGCAGCGAGTGTCGCGGAAACGCTCAAGGCGCTGAACCCGGAAGTCGCGGTGGATATCCATGCGCGGCGGATGGATGCGGCGGCGGCGCGCGATTTGATCCCCCGCTATGATGTGATCTGCGACGGGACGGATAATTTCGAGACACGCTTTCTATTGGGTGATGCCTGCCAATTGCTCGGCAAGCCCCTGGTGAGCGCGGCGGTGCTGCGCTTTGAAGGCCAGCTTTCGGTGTTTCATGGCCATGATGGCGCGAACCCCTGCCATCGCTGCCTGCACCCGGAACCGCCGCCGCCCGGCCTGGTGCCGACCTGTTCCGAAGCGGGCGTGCTTGGGGCCGTGACTGGTGTGATGGGCACGCTGCAAGCGACCGAGGTCTTGAAGCTGATCCTGGGGATTGGCGATCCGCTGATCGGCAAGCTGTTGCTGTGGGATGCCTTGGATGCGCGGTTTCGCACCGTGCGGCTGAAGCGCGACCCGGCCTGTGCGCTTTGTGGGCCGGAAGCTTCCATCCGCGATCTTTCCGCCCATGAAAACGCGGCCGCGCCGGCCTGCCAGGCATGAGTGAAAAGCGCCCCCCGCTTGGGATTTTGCTGCTGGATGGCGGGCATGAACGCGCCCATTACGCCCTGGTGATGGCCAGTGGCGCTGCCGCGCTTGGCCGAGACGTGGTGCTTTTCGCCACCAATGGCGGCTGCCGGCTGCTTTTGGCCGATTGTCCGCTGTTGCTGGATGCGCGTGAGGCGCATTTGGCCGCGCGCGGCGTGGCCGGGATCGGCACTTTGCTTGCCGCCATTACCTCCCTTGGCGTGCAGCGTATGGTGTGTGAGGCCGGGTTGAAGGCCGAGGATTTGGGCGCCGCCCCCCTCGGCCCTGGCGTGGAACGGGCGGGGGTGGCAAGTTTTCTCGCCGCCGTGGGCGCGGGGCAGATCATCAGCCTGTGACCCATGGGTGACGCATCTCAGCATATTGCCTGAGCTTCAGGCGCGAAAGCTTTGATTCATCGAACGATTCTATCAGACTTCTGCCTAAATCTTGTCATGATTGCCGTGGCAAATACCCCACATGCTGTGGGCTTCGGGTAACGCTTGACCTGCCTGTTCCAAATAGCCTAGGCGGAGATGTCGCGATTGTGTTTCTGGATGTTACAGCACCCAGGGGCTTGATCAGCGGGACGGCTTGGGCCGGGCCGATGCGGGGGCATTGGCAGGGCTCTTGGGGGGCCGTTTCGGGGCGCTAATCCCAGACCCGATGGAGTTTTTGGGGATGCACGGGTTTCGACTGGGCTATGGCCGGTTTCTGGTTTTGGGGCTGCTGCTGGCGGTGCTTTCCGCTTGCGCGGATGGCACGGGGCGCCACGCCAATGGGCCCTTCTATAACCGGCCTGACAGCACCTCCCCGCCCGGACCGCCCGGCGATCCTTGGGGGCCCTGGATCCGCGATGCCTCCCGCCGGTTTGATGTGCCTGATCTGTGGATCCGCGAAGTGATGCGCCAGGAAAGTGGGGGGCGGCCTGGTGCGACCTCTCGCGTGGGTGCCATGGGGCTGATGCAGGTGATGCCCGGCACCTACCGGGAATTGGCGCAGCGCTACAATCTGGGTCCCGACCCATATCACCCCTATGACAATTTGCAGGCTGGCGCGGCCTATATCCGAGAGATGTATCAGCTTTACGGATCGCCCGCCTTCCTGGCCGCCTATAATGCCGGCCCGCGGCGGCTGGAGGATTACCTCTGGGGCAACCGCGGCCTGCCGGATGAAACGCGCAATTACGTCGCGCGCATCGGCCCGCGCATCGCGAGTGCGGCGCCAGCGCGCCGCGCCCCGGCCGAGGTTTATGCGGCGGCCGAAATCGGCACGCGTATCCCGCCCGGACCGCGGCGGATGGATGGCGGCACAATGATGGCGCTGAATGAACAGCGCAGCCCAGCGCCGACGATGCAGGTCGCCCAGGCCGCTACCCCTGCCCCGGCGGCGCCGGCGGGGACGCAGGTCGCCAGCCTTGGCAATGTGGTGCGCATGGACCCTATCCCCGATGGCAGCACCTTCACCCCGGCAGAACGCCGGCGTGCCGGGCTTGAACCGGGCCGTTCCAGCCTTGCCGCTGCGCCCGTGGCACCGCCCGCGCCGCGTCAGGCGCCGGCTGCTGCCCCATCCCGCAGCGGTCTCGGCCTGATTGGGTCTGCCCAGGCAGCGCCGGCCTCGCCTTCAGCATTGGGCCGCGCCGGATCCTTGCCGCCGCCAAGCGGGGGCGGCACTGGCTGGTCGGTCAGCCTGGGGCGTTTTGCCTCAGAGAATTTGGCACGCAGCGCCGCTTCCTCGGCACGGAGTTCGGCCGGGGGCAGCGGGCAGGCGGAAGTGGTGCGCGTTGCGCAGGGCAATAATGCGGCCTTCACTGCAAGGGTGAAGGGGCTGACGCGCACGCAGGCGGAACAGGCGTGCCAAAAGGCGCGCTCAGCAGGGAATTGCACGCTGGTGGCGCCCGGGGCGTGATCCTTGCGGAAGGGTCACGCCATTGATTTCAGGCGTTCCTTTTGGCGTCAGTTGCGTTCATGATCTCTGGCGCTGGTGAGTTCCAGGCGCGCATCCAATAACGCCCGCCTCGCCCTGGGCAGGGGCGGCGGATCGCCAAGAAGGTTGAGTGTTTGCTGTCCGCCGGGGGTGAAAAGCGGCGGGCGTAGCGCATCCACCGCCCCGGACAGGCTGCGGGCAGCAAAGGCGTTGCGCAATACTGAGAGGCTATCAATAACCGTCTGCGCGCGCGCATCCGCCGCAATGCCGAAAGCCTGGCGCCATTCGCGGCGTGCCCCAGGAATGGCCACTTGCGCCATGGGCAGAATAACGCTCCAGCGCGGCCCATTGGGCAATTCAACGGCAAGGAATTCCAGCGACTGAATCAGGCGCGCCGTTTCCCAGGGCTGGCCTGTCAGCCGACGCGGATTGGTCATCATATCGGCGCCCTGTTCGATGGAATGGCGCACCGCATCGCCCGTGATGAAGCTGCTGAATTCCGGTAATCTTGCCGTCTCGGGCGGGCCGGAGCAGGCAGCCACACCCATCAGCCCCGCGAGAAAAACGCGCCTGTCACATTGCATCCTGGTATCCTTCCGACAAATCCCGCGAAATGCATCGAAATTGTATCATGACTTGGCATCGCGGGCTCATGACCCGCCCATGGCCGATCATGCAAAATCACCCAAGCGGATATCCGGGCCTATACGCGGCAGGAAGGCGCCTCACCTTAAGGCACCACAAAACTACGCCCTGAACGCCGCTCAAGACTCTGCGTAATCAGCTCCTGACGCGCATCAATCATGGCGCGGGTGGTGCGCGGCAGGGCGGGTGGGTCAGCGAAACGATTGAGCGTTTCCTGCCCGCCCGGGGTGAAAATTGGCGCGCTTAAGGCGGCAGGCGCAGCGGCGGGCCGCTGCTCGGCATAGGCGTTGCGAAGTTCCGTCAGGCTATCAATCACCTCCTGTGCGCGGGCTTCTGGGGCGATGCCAAAGGCCCGGCGCCATTCAGCCCGCGCAGCCGGCACCGCAAGCTGCGCTATGGGCAAATCGACATTCCAGCGCGGCCCGGAGGGCAATTCCACCGCGAGGAATTCCAAACCCTGAACAAGACGCGCGGTTTCCCAAGGCTGCCCGGTGAGCCGGCCGCGATGGGTGAGCAGATCGGCGCCCTGATCAATCGCATAGCGCACGGGGTCAACCGAAACAAAGCCCCGGAATTCCGGCAGGATCGCCGTTTCCGTTGGCGTGGCGGCACAAGCGCCAAGCCCGAGCAGACCGAGAAGCAGAACGCGCCTGTCACACGACATGGGGATTTCCTTTCACCAAATCTTGCGAGTTGTTTGCGCCACTTCTAGCCGCCAGCCTGGGGAGGCGCCTTGATCCGTATCACGGCGCCCGCCCAGGATAAGCGATTACAGGCTGACTGCCTTGCCCTTTTCCGGGATGAGCACCTTGGCCTTGGCGCCGACCATCTCCGCCTCAAAGCCCGAGGCATCCGGCAGGAGCATCCCGAAAGTCGCGTAATGGCAGGGAATGGCGGTGGTGACATTGCGGAGATACCGCTTCACCGAAAGCGCCGCAGCGCGCGGGCCCATGGTGAAGCGATCCCCCACCGGCACCAGCGCCACCGTTGGCGCGTATAATTCATCAATCAGCGCCATGTCGGAGAAGATATCCGTATCACCCATATGATAGACGGTCGGTTCATGCTTGTCCTTTGGCGTGACCACAATGCCATTGGGCAGCCCAAGGCAATGGAAAACGCCATTGGCATCCACCTCAACCGAGGAATGGAAAGCCTGGGTCAGCGTGACGGTGAATTCGCCCTGATCCGTGGTGCCGCCGGTATTCATGGGATCAAGCGCGGCGACACCCTGCTTGCCGAGCCACATGGCGAGTTCATAATTGGTGACGAGCTTGGCGCCGGTGCGTTTGCAGATGGCGGCCGTATCGCCAATGTGATCGGCATGGCCATGCGTCAGCAGGACATGGGTCGCCCCCGCGCTTGCCGCTTCCGCATCGCCGCCAAAGGCGGGATTGCCGGTCAGGAAAGGGTCAATCATCACCACCGACTTGCCGAATTCCAGGCGAAAGGCAGAATGGCCAAACCAGGTCAGTTTCATTGCGTGTTCCTTTTTATTTCAGGTGAAGGACATGCGGATGGTATCCGCGATCATGGCGGGCTTCGCCTCGCCCTCGATTTCAAGCGTCTGGCGCACGGTGATGCGATGCGCACCGGGCGCGCCATCTTCCACCGCCACCAGGCTTTGGCGGAGCCGGATGCGCGCGCCAGCCTTGACCGGATTGACGATACGCACCTTGTCGCTGCCGTAATTGATGGAACGTGTGGGCCAGGAAAGTTTGTAGATGCCCGCCCCAAGCTTGGGCAAAAGCGAGAGTAGCAGATAGCCATGCGCGATGGTCTTGCCGCCGGGCATCTCTCGCTTCGCGCGTTCCACATCCACATGGATCCATTGATGATCGCCGGTCACCTCGGCAAAGCGATCAATCAAATCCTGCGTCACTTCCAGCCAATCGCTGACCCCCAATTCCTGCCCGATCAGCGCGCGGAGCGCTTCCGGGGTTTCGACCATACGCATTGCGTCCTCCCTCGATCACTTCATCGTAACATCGGGCGCAGCGCGGCAGGGATCAAGACAGGCTTTCCGAAACGGGCAAATTGCGGCCTAATCGGGCGATGACCCTGCTTCCCGGCAGCCGGGGTTTCGTCGTGGCCATGGTCACGGCGCAAATCCTGACCCAGATCGGCGCTTTCACCCTGCCCGCGCTGTTGCCGGAGATGATGGCGCGCTGGTCGCTTTCGGCCACCGAAGCGGGTTGGCTGATTGGGGTTTTCTTCGCGGCCTATGTGCCCGCCGTGCCGGTGCTGCTTTCGCTGACGGACCGCGTGCCGGCCAGGCGGATTTACCTGATCGGCACGGGGGTGACGGCAGTGGCGCATCTGGGCTTTGCCTTTTTCGCCGATGGCTTTTGGGGCGGGCTGTTCTTTCGCGTGCTGGCGGGGATTGGCTGGGCAGGCGCCTATATGCCCGGCCTTAAATCCATCGCTGATCCGCTGACGGGTGTGGCGCAATCGCGCGCTGTCGCCTGGCATGCGGCGGGGGTGGGGATTGCCGGGGCGGCTTCCTTCGCGCTGGCCGGGCTTTGTGACGCGCTGGTGGGGCCATGTTTTGCCTTTCTGGTGGCGGGGCTGGCGGCCACGG
Source organism: Roseomonas sp. (assembly GCA_020249865.1). Lineage (GTDB taxonomy): Bacteria > Pseudomonadota > Alphaproteobacteria > Acetobacterales > Acetobacteraceae > Neoroseomonas. The sequence goes on from JADCEV010000143.1 coordinate 6,129, forward strand.
GCGCCTTCGCCATCGCCATGCTGATCCTGCCCGATGCGCCGCCGCCCAAAAGCACCGCGCCGCGCGGCTTGCTGGATTTCCGCCCGGTTTTCGCCAATCGCCGCGCCATGGCCTGGATCGCGGGCTATACGGTGCATACGCTGGAAATGGCGGTGCTGCGCGCCTGGGCGGTGGCCTTCCTGACGGCGAGCTTCCTCATTCAGGCGCCGCCGGATTGGCTCCCTGGCCCCACTGTGCTGTTCACGCTGGCGGGATTGGTCGGCATTGCGAGTTCACTCGCCGGGAACCGCCTGGCCGAGAGCCTCGGGCGGGACAGGATTGTGGCGATTGCCATGCTCTCCGGCGCGGCGCTGTCGCTGGTGGCGGGGTTTGCCTTTGGGGCCTCGCCCTGGGTGGTGCTGCTGCTGGTGTTTCTGTGGAATGCGGCGATCTATCTGGACAGTTCTGCGCTGACCGCAGGCACGGTGCAGGCGGCAGACCCGGCGTTGCGCGGTGCGACCATGGGGCTGCATAGCATGCTGGGTTATGCCGGCGGCTTTGTGGGGCCTTTGCTGGCGGGCGTTTTGCTGGATTGGGCCGGCGGCGAAGGTGTCGTGGCCTGGGGCATCGCCTTCGGCCATGTTGCCTTCATCATGCTGGCGGGCTTCGCCGTGCTGCGCTGGTTGGGGCGCGGCGCGGAGTCGCGCGGCGCTTCCCGGTAAGCTTCCTGCCAAAGCGCTGCCTTGCAGGCGGAATAGCCCGGCCTTCCATTCGGTTTCGGGCATGATTCCGGGCGCCCCGGGGGGCTATGAGGAAAAAAACCGGGCGCGGGACCGATTTCGCTTGCATTCTTCGGTCGCAAGGCATAGATGCGCCTCAGACGCAGTACGCACGTGCCTCTGGCCCCCGGCCCATCCGGCCAAAGGGTTTACGCAACGACGTCAAGCGTTCTGGCAACCCCGTCTGGGTCTTCTCAGGCGGCAATCTACTGGTCGCTGGTTCGTTCGACCGTTTCGTTAACCTTGGGCCGTCGCCTTCATGGGCGGCCCGTTTGGAGCCTGGAGGGTGCTGCGATGACACCGAAAATCGCACGCTTTTTGCGCGACAACGCGCCGGCCACGCCATGCCTTGTGCTGGATGTGGATCGTGTTGAAGAAAAGTACCGCGCCATGCACGCGGCGCTGCCGCTTGCGCGCATCTATTACGCCGTGAAGGCCAATCCCGCCGCGCCGATCCTGGAGCGGTTGGTGAAGCTCGGCTCAAGCTTTGATGCGGCTTCTTTCGAAGAAGTGCAGGCGTGCCTTGATGCCGGCGCGCGGCCCGAAGCGATTTCCTATGGCAATACCATCAAGAAGGCGTCGGCGATTGCGGCCGCCCATAAGGCTGGTGTTTCCATGTTCGCTTTCGACAGCATTGAGGAATTGGAAAAGCTGGCGCGGCATGCGCCCGGCGCGCGGGTCTATTGCCGCATCCTGGTGCAGAATGAAGGCGCGGAATGGCCGCTTTCGCGCAAATTCGGCTGCGAATTGGATATGGCACGCGACCTGATGCTGAAGGCCGGCGATATGGGGCTCGACCCCTATGGCATTTCCTTCCATGTCGGCAGCCAGCAGACCAAGACCGCTGCCTATGAAGGTGCGATTGCGCGCGCGGCGATGCTGTTCACGGATTTGAAGGAAGCGGGCGTGAAGCTCCGCATGGTCAATCTGGGCGGCGGCTATCCGGTGCGCTACCGCGCGGAAGTACCGGGCATTGATGATTTCGGCATGGCCATTATGGGCGCCATGACCAAGCATTTCGGCAATGACCTGCCAGAGATGGTGGTGGAGCCTGGGCGCTTCATCGTGGGCGATGCTGGCCTGGTTTCCAGCGAAGTGGTGCTGGTTTCCCGCAAGGGGGCCGCTGATCCGGTGCGCTGGGTCTATCTGGATATCGGGCGCTTTGGTGGCCTGGCGGAAACCGAAGGCGAAGCCATTCGCTACGACATCCGCACGCCACATGACGGCACTGAGGACGGGCCGGTGACCATTGCGGGCCCGACCTGCGACAGCACGGATACGCTCTATGAAAAGTCCAATTACCGCATGCCGCTGAATTTGGCCTGTGGTGATCGGGTGGAGTTGCTCTCCACCGGGGCTTATGTGACGACCTATGCGTCGCAGGGCTTCAACGGCTATGCGCCGTTGAAGGAACATTACATCTAAGCTTCACCCGGCGCGGGAAACCGTGCCGGGTCAGACGTAGCCTGGGCCTTCGATGGCGGGGTGCGCTTTCAAAAACGCCTCATCCACTTCAACGCCAATGCCTGGCGCTTCCAGCGGGCGGACACAGCCATCCTTGCCGATGCGCCAGGGCTCGCTGCCCAATTCATCGCGGAACTTATTGGCGCGCGAGACATCGGCTTCGAAATAGCCACCATTATCAATCGCGGCGAGCAGATGGATGGACGCGGCCTGATTGACGCCGGTCATGGATGAATGCGGGTGGATCGGGATCTTGAAGCCCGATGCCATGGCGGCGATGCGCATGGTCTCGGTCACGCCACCGCATTTGGACAAATCAGGCTGCCAAATGCGGATCACATCATCTTCCAACACGCGGGCGAATTCAAAGCGGGTAAAGTGGTTTTCGCCGGCAGCCAAAGGCGTGCTGCCGAAACCATGCGCCTCAGCATAGGAACGATGATCATGCGCGGGGAAGGGTTCTTCCAGCCAGCCGATATTCAGCCGATCCATCTCCGGCAGCACCTGGCGCACCTGCGCGATATCATAGCCGATATTGGCATCGGTCAGGATTTCAAGCTCATGGCCGAAGGCATCGCGCACCGCTTGCATGCGGGCAATGTCATCGCGCACCGTATCGCCAACGCGAAGTTTTACCGCCTTGTAGCCTGCTTCCATATGCGGTGCGGCTTCATCAAGCAGCTGCGCCGGCGGCTGATAGCCAAGCGCCACGCCCCCGGCATAGGCCGGCACGGGGCGCGCGGAACCGCCGAGGAGCTTGTACAACGGCAGATTGAGCGCCTTGCCCTTGGCATCCCATAGCGCCATGTCGAGCCCCGACATGGCCATGGCGGTGGCCGCGCCCATGCCATGGCTTGCCAATTGATACTTGTAGATGCGCGCCCAGACGCCGGTGGTGTCAAAGGCATCCATACCGAGCACCAATTGCTTGAGCGTGGTTTCCAGCAATTTCGCGATGGCGGTATGCGCCCGGCCGTGATGGCTTTCGCCCCAGCCGACAATGCCATCTTCCGTAATGACCTTCACCATCACCGCATCGCGCTTCACCGCCTGGCCAATCCCAAGCCGAGGCCCGGAATTAGGTGGCAGCGGGAAGGAGGTTGGGAATGCCTTGATGTCCACGATTTTCATGCGGCGATCCTCATGCTTGCTGAGCCGCAGCCTGCCACCTTGGCCAGGTATTTGCAAAGCCTCCGCACCCGTCGCAGCATGCGCCATCGCAGGAGAAACTGGCATGAAACCCGATCCCATCCCCCCCAGCATGGAAGCCATCCGCTTATGGAGCGGCGTTGAATGCCCGAATGAGGCAGCGCGGCTTGGCCTTGCGGATCACATCGGCTTGCTCAAGGAATTGGCGGCGTTGCGCGGCACGCTGGTGTTTGAAGATGAACCTTCCAGCTTTGAAGCGGCACTCCGCGCCGAGCAGGAGAAGGAAGCATGAGCGCTTTGCATGAACTTTCCATGACGGAAGCCGCTGATGCAGTGGCGCGTGGGGAGGTAACGGCAACCGCACTCACGGAAAGCTGCTTGGCACGCATTGCCGCGCATGATGGCAAGGTGAATTCCGTGATCCGGCTGGATCGCGACAGCGCCTTGGAACAGGCGGCCGCGGTGGATAAGGCGCGGAAAGCGGGCAAGGCGCTCGGCCCGCTTGGCGGTGTGCCGATGATGCATAAGGATATGTATTATCGCGCGGGGAAGATTTCGACTTGTGGGTCAAAAATCCGGCGGGATTTTGTGCCCAAGGTGACAGCAACCGTGCTGGAAAGGCTGGATGCTGCGGGCGCGATTGATATGGGCACGCTGAATATGGCGGAATTTGCCCAGAACCCGACCGGGCATAACGCGCATTTCGGCCATTGCCATAATCCCTGGCAGCATGGCTATTGCACCGGTGGTTCTTCTTCCGGTTCTGGCGCTGGGGTGGCTGCGCGATTCTTTTTTGGTGCGCTTGGGTCGGATACGGGCGGTTCCATCCGGCTGCCGGCGACGATTTGTGGCGTGACGGGGATCAAGGGCACGCAAACGCGGGTGTCGCGGGCGGGCGTTATGCCCCTCTCATTCTCCGCCGATAATGTCGGGCCTTTGGTGCAGACGGCGCGCGACGCGGCGCGCTTCATGCGGGTGATTTCCGGCCGTGACCCGCGCGATGCCACCAGCGCGCGCGAAGCCGTGCCGGATTATGAGGCAGCGCTGACCGGCGATTTGCGCGGCATTTCCGTGGCCGTGCCGCAGGAATACTTCTTTGATGGCGCCGATGATGTGGTGGTGAAGGCGTTTGATGCCGCGCTTGATGCCATGCGGGATCGCGGGGCGAAAATCACGCGGCTTTCCTGCCCGTCTTTGCGCGCCATTGCTGCCTATACCGCGCTGGTCAGCCGGTCAGAAGCAGCGGCGATCCATGCTGAATGGATGCGCGAAAGGGCAGGCGATTATTCCATCCATCTGTCGTCCCGGCTTTATGGTGGCTTCCCGATTCCGGCGCATCTTTACATCGAAGCGCTGTCACGCCGTGGCCCGCTGCTGCGGCAATTCTGCGCCGAGGCGATGGCAGGGCATCATATTGTCGCAACCCCGGCGCTGCGCACCCGCGTGCCGACCTTGGCTGAGACGGATATTGATGCCGATGCGGCGAATTGGTCGCGCTTCATGGCGGTTTCGGCCAATACGCGGCCCTTCAATTATTTGGGCCTGCCGACCATCAGCGTGCCTTGCGGCTTTGATGATCGCGGCCTGCCGATTGGCCTGCAATTAGCCGCGCGCCCCTTTGCCGAGGCGCGCGTGCTGGCCGTGGCCGATGCCTATCAGCGCGTGACGGATTGGCATAAGCGCTACCCTGCCTTGTAACGGGGTGGCTTGCCCAAGAATTGGGCGCGGCGGATGCCGGGCGGGCAATAAGGCGCCGTCCGGCGTAGTTTTTGGGCATTACAGGCTTGTGTAGCGCGCCCTTTGGCCCGATCTTCTGAGAAACAGGAGGTCGGTCAGGCGATGGCGGAACCCATCAGGGCCTTTGACGAAATGGGTGAACCCCAAGCGGCGCGCGCGGCCTATGGCGAGATTGCGCGCTGGCTGGCGGCGACACCCGCCGCGCAATTGGAACGCAAGCGCCAGGAAGCCGAATTGCTGTTTCGCCGCATCGGCGTGACCTTCGCGGTTTATGGCGAAGGTGGCGATCCTGAACGACTGATCCCCTTTGATATCATCCCGCGCATCCTGGCCTGGCAGGAATGGGAGCATCTGTCGCGCGGCCTCACGCAACGGGTGCGTGCGCTCAATATGTTTTTGGCCGATGTCTATGGGCCAGGGGAAATCCTGAAGGCCGGGCGCATTCCGGCAGCGCTGATTTTGCAGAATGAAGCCTATCGGCCCGAGATGCGCGGCATCACGCCGCCGGGCGGGATTTACGTGCATATCGCCGGCATTGATGTGGTGCGCACGGATGCGGCGCAATTTCATGTGCTGGAAGATAATTGCCGTACGCCATCAGGCGTATCCTATATGCTGGAAGGCCGCGAAGCCATGTTGCGGTTATTCCCTGGGCTTTGCGCGGCGCATCGCATTGCCCCCGTCAGCCATTACCCAAGCGACTTGCTGGAAACCCTGATGTCGGTGGCGCCGCCTGCCTGCCGCGGCCTGCCGCGCGTGGTGCTGCTGACCCCTGGTGCCTATAACAGCGCCTATTACGAACACTGCTTCCTGGCCGATGAAATGGGCGTGGAGGTGGTTGAGGGTCAGGATTTATTCGTCGAGGATCGCGTTGTGTATATGCGCACCACCGCAGGCCCGCAGCGCGTGGATGTGATCTATCGCCGGATTGATGATGATTATCTGGACCCTGCGGTGTTTCGTGCCGATTCCATGCTGGGGGTACGCGGGCTGATGGAAGCCTATCGCGCCGGCAATGTCGCGCTCGCCAATGCGCCGGGTGGCGGTATTGCCGATGACAAGGCGGTTTATCCTTACGTGCCGGAAATGGTGCGCTTCTATTTGAATGAGGAACCGATCCTGGCCAATGTGCCGACCTATCTTTGTGAAAGGCCGGATGATTGCGCCTATGTGCTGGAACATTTGCATGAATTGGTGGTGAAACTCACCAAGGGCTCGGGCGGCTATGGCATGCTGGTCGGGCCGCATAGCACTGCCGAACAGCGCGCTGAATTCGCCGCGCGCATTCGCGCCAATCCTGCGGATTACATCGCGCAGCCGACGCTTGCGCTTTCCACCGTGCCGACCTTCACCGGCAGCGGCACCGCGCCGCGCCATGTGGATTTGCGGCCCTTTGTGCTTTCCGGGGCGGAGACGCGCATCGTGCCGGGCGGCCTGACGCGCGTCGCCTTGCGCGAAGGATCGCTGGTGGTGAATTCATCGCAAGGTGGCGGCACCAAGGATACCTGGGTCCTGGCCCCGGATGCGCCATGCTGAGCCGTACCGCCGATAGCCTTTATTGGCTCGGGCGCTATATGGAACGCGCCGGCAACACGGCGCGCGCGCTGCAAGTGGCGCTGCGCGAAGCGGGGATGGGCGGCGGGCGGCCAGCGCAGGGGCAAGGCTGGCGCGCGCTGCTGCTGACCAGTGGCGATATCGGGCTGTTGCAGGGTTTTGGTGCGGCGCCCGATGCGGCGCAAATCATTCAGCATCTGGTGATGGATCGCGCCAATCCTTCTTCCATCCAATCCTGCATCGAGGCTTCGCGGCAGAATGCGCGGCAGGTACGCACGGCGCTGACGGTGGATATGTGGGAAGCGGTGAATGACACCTGGGGCCAGATGCGGCGCTTGGATAATGCCATGCCAAGTGCGGATGATCTGCCGGGCTTTCTGGATTGGGTGAAGCGCCAGACCATCCTGTTCAATGGCGCCTATGATGACACCATGCTGCGCGATGAAGCCTGGCGCTTTGTGCGGCTTGGCACCATGCTGGAACGCGCGGATAATACCGCGCGCGTGCTGCATGCCCATGCCGGGGCGCTCAGCATCGCCGATGCCGGCACGGCTGAGGATTACCTGAATTGGCAGGCGATATTGCGCAACTTCACCGCGCTGCGGGCCTATCAATGGGTGTATCACGGGCGGATTGAACCGCGGCGGATTGCGGAATTGCTCATTTTGCGCGGGGAATTGCCGCGTTCCATGATTGCCTGCCATGCCCGGATTGAAGGCGTGCTGGATGAAATCGCCACCGCCCATGGCGGGCGGCGCGGGGAATGCCATCGGCGGGCCGGGGAGATCCACGCTCGGCTGCGCTTTGGCAGGGTTGAGGATATCTTCACTCAGGGGCTTGAGGCCTTCCTGAATGAGATGATGGCGCGCAATATTGATCTTGGCGGCCAAATCGCCGAGTTTTACCTGCACAACTGATAGGGCGCGGAGCGCTTGCCATGACCTATTGCGTCGGCCTGTTCCTGAAGGATGGGCTTGTCCTGCTTTCCGATACGCGCACCAATGCGGGGCTGGATCACATTTCCAGTTTTTCCAAGATGCATGTTGTGGAACAGCCCGGTGAACGCATGCTGGCGCTGATGTCGGCGGGCAATCTGGCCATCACGCAAGCGGTTTGGAACCGCGTGCAAGAGGGTTTCCCGCTAGGCGCAGAGACACATACCTTGCGTGATGTGCCGAGCATGTTCCGCGCTGCGCAATTGATTGGCGCGGCCGTGCGTGATGTATTTGAAAATGATGGGCCGGCGATGAAGGCGCAGAATGTCGCCTTTGATGCCTCCTTTTTGCTGGGCGGGCAGATTGCCGGCGGGCCGATGCGGCTGTTTTTGATCTATGCCGCGGGCAATTTCATCGAAGCCACCGCCGATACGCCCTTCCTGCAAATCGGTGAGCATAAATACGGCAAGCCCATTCTGGACCGTGTGGTGAAAAGCGACACATCCTTGGCCGATGGCGTGAAGCTGGTGCTGATCAGCATGGACAGCACGCTCAGGTCCAATCTTTCGGTTGGGCTGCCGATTGATCTGATGGTCTATCGCGAAGGCGGCCAGAAGGTGACGCTCAGCCGACGCATCACGGAAGATGATGCGTATTTCCGGCAAGTCAGCCAGCGCTGGTCCGACAGCTTGCGCGAAGCCTATCGCGCCCTGCCCTCCCCCGGATGGATCGCGGATTAGGTTTGATCAATCCATTTCTTTGGCATATGCCGTGGATAAATCGGTGTAACGATGGGGGGGGGAGTAGACATCATGCAGCTTTCGCGTCGCATGGTTCTTGGTGGTCTTGCAGCGGCCAGCGTTGTGCCGGCGCAGGCGCAGGGCAATGCCATTCGCATTGTCGTGCCCTTCGGGCCTGGCGGGTCCACGGATGCGGTGGCGCGGCTGGTCTCGCCTGGGTTGATGCAAAGGCTAGGCGCGCCGATTGTGGTGGAAAATCGCCCTGGCGCGGCGGGGTCCATCGGGACAGATATTGTGGCCAAGGCGCGGCCTGATGGTCAGACCTGGTTGCTGACCTTTGACAGCCACGCGACCATGCCAGCGCTGCTCGCGAATCTGCCCTTCAACCTGACGCGTGATCTTGACCCGGTGATGCTGATCGGCGGCGCGCCTTACGTGATTGCGTGTCGCGCGGATAAGCCGTTTCGCTCACTCGCGGATGTGGTGGCGGCAGCGAAGGCGCGGCCGGATGCGGTTTCCTTCGGGTCAACCGGCAATGGCACGATCGGGCATTTGGCCATGATCCAGTTCCAGGCGCGTAGCGGCACCCGGCTCACGCATATTCCCTATCGCAGTGGTGGGCTTGCGGTGAATGACACCATGGCGGGCACGGTGGATATGATGATCGGCTCGGCCGCGCTGGTGGCGGCACAATTCGCCGCCGGGACTTTCCGCGCAGTGGCGCAATTCGGCCCGGCACGGCTGCCGGCGTTGAGTGACTTGCCGACCGCCGAGGAAAGCGGCTTTCCCGGCTTGCAGGCGGAAGCCTGGTGGGGTGTTTTCGCGCCCGCCGGCACACCTGCCGAATTGGTGGCGCGCATGAATAATGCTCTGCGTGAAACCCTTTCGGAAGAACGCATCCGCACACAAATGACGCAGACCCAACAGGCGCGGCTGGCGATGTCTGACCCCGCGGGGCTGGCGCGCTTTCTGGATGGTGAAGTGACGAAATGGAGCGCGGTGGTGCGCGAATTCAATATCCGACCGGATTGATCAGGCAGGTTGAATGCCGCGCCGCGCATCATGCCGGCGCAGCCAATGGATAAAGGGCAAGGCCAGCAATACCATCCAGGCCTTTCCGATGATTTGGCCGGCCAGAAAATCCAGGCTGCCAAAGGCAAGGAACAGAAACACCACGCTATCCACCACAAGCCCGACCGCACCGCTTGCCGCGACGGCCAGTGTCAGGCCACGCTTTTGCAGCGGCGTATAGACCGCCAAATCAGCGGTTTCACTCAGCAGGAATGCAGCGGCTGAGGCCAGCACCAAAGCGGGCGGCGCGAGCGCTGCGGAAAGCACCACGCCAAGCGCAATGGCGGCGAAGGCCCAATTCAGGCCAAGACGGCGCTGCACCAAATCCCTCAGCACCAGCGCCAAGCCAATCATCAGCACGCCCGATGGCGCCATGATGCCGGGTGCCACGGGGATCAGGCAGGGGCCATTCGGCACGCAGAAGCTGCCGAGATTCCCGATCATCCAATTGGCTGCCGGAATACACAGCGCGAAGCCGATCAGAAAGGCGAAGCCTTGAAGGCTGGGGAAAAGGTTCATGGGACTTCAGCGGCTGAATAGGCCGCCCAGCCCTTGGCGCGCAAGTCACAGGCCGGGCAGGTGCCGCAACCATAGCCCCAGGCGTGGCGCCGGCTGCGATCCCCCAGATAGCAGCTATGGGTATGTTCCAGGATCGCATCCACCAAGGGCGCGCCGCCCAGGCTTTCGGCCAGCCGCCAGGTCGCGGCCTTGTCCAGCCACATCAGGGGCGTTTCCAAGACAAAGCGCCGATCCATACCAAGGTTGAGCGCCACTTGCAGCGCCTTGATCGTATCATCGCGGCAATCAGGATAGCCGGAGTAATCCGTCTCACACATGCCGCCCACAATATGTTTGATGCCGCGACGATAGGCGATGGCGGCGGCGAAGCTCAGGAAAATGATGTTGCGGCCTGGCACGAAAGTATTGGGCAAGCCATCGGCATTGAAGGCGATGGTGGCTTCTGAGGTGAGCGCGGTATCGGAAACCTGACCCAGCGCATCCAGCCGAATCAAATGATCGGGGCCAAGCTTTGCTTGCCACTCCGGGCGCGCTTGTAGCAAGGCCGCGCGAAAACCCTCGCGTATATCAAGTTCGATCCTGTGGCGCTGGCCGTAATCGAAGCCGATGGTCTCAACCTCTGCGAAACGCTCCAAGGCCCAGGCGAGGCAGGTTGCGGAATCCTGCCCGCCGCTGAAAAGGATAAGGGCTTTTTCTGGCGTCATGCGGCATGTTCCAATTGTGCGGCGGCCCAGGCGGCGGCTTCTGCCACCACCGGATCGGCATCAGCGCAGAGCGCGCGCGCGGTTTCCTGCAAGCTGGGATCGGCAGAGTTTCCAATCGCGATCAGCACATTGCGGATGAAGCGATTGCGCCCGATACGCTTGATGGGGCTGCCGGAAAACAGTGCGCGAAAGGCGGCATCATCCAGCGCGGCCAAATCCGCCAGTTTTGGCGCGGTGAGTTCCGCGCGCGGTGCAAAGGCCGGTTCTTCATGCACAGCGGCAAATTTATTCCAGGGGCAGACCGCCAGGCAATCATCACAGCCATAGATGCGATTGCCGATCGGTTTGCGAAGTTCCTCAGGGATCGGGCCGTGATGTTCAATAGTCAGGTAGGAAATACAGCGCCGCGCATCCAGCCGATAAGGCGCGGGGAATGCCTTGGTTGGGCAGATATCCAGGCAACGCGTGCAGCTGCCGCAATGATCAATTTCTGCCGCATCGGGGCGGAGGTCGAGCGTGGTGTAAATCTCTCCCAGGAACAACCATGAACCATGCATACGCGAGACAAGATTGGTATGCTTGCCCTGCCAGCCCAAACCCGCCTGCTGCGCGAGCGGTTTTTCCATCACCGGCGCGGTATCCACGAAAACCTTGACGCCAGCATCGGCAAATTCCGCCACCATCCAACGTGCCAGCACCTTCAGGCGCTTCTTGACCACATCATGATAATCGCGATTGCGGGCATAAACGCTGATTGTCGCGCGGTCCCGCCAAGCCAGGCTTTCCAGCGGATCGGTTTCAGGCGCATAGGAAAGGCCAAGAGCAATCACGCTTCGTGCTTCTGGCCATAGCGCGCGTGGGTCGGCGCGTTGGTCGGCGCGGGCTTCCATCCAACCCATGCCGCCATGCATACCGGCAGCAAGAAATTCGTGGAGCCTTTCGCGCGCCTCTGGCCCCAGCCGCGCCGGGGCGAAGCCGATGGCATCGAAGCCGAGGCGTTGCGCCTCTGCCCTGATGGCGTCAGCCGCGCCCACGATAGGGCTGCACTTCCTGCGCCGGAATCCAAACTGCTTCCGGCGGCGCGCCGCTTTGCCAGAAGACATCAATCGGAATGCCGCCTCGCGGATACCAATAGCCGCCGATGCGGAGCCAATGCGGCGTGAGCAAGCCCATCAGGCGCTGCGCGATATCCAAGGTGCAGGCTTCATGGAACGCCCCATGATTGCGGAAGGAAGCAAGATAAAGTTTCAGCGATTTGCTTTCCACAATCCAGGCATCCGGCACGTAATCAATCACCAGATGCGCAAAATCCGGCTGACCCGTGAGCGGGCAGAGTGAGGTGAATTCCGGCGCGGTGAAACGAATACAATAGCGCAAGCCGGGATGCGGATTGCCCACGCGTTCCAGCACGGCCTGTTCCGGGCTTTGCGGTTGCTGGGCCGCCTGGCCAAGCTGTGTCAGATGCGACAGATCGCTCATGCTGCATTTTCCTTTTCCGCCTGCCAGCCCGCTTCGATGCGCGCGGCAGTGCCGGCGAAATCGCCCGCCAGAATACCGGCGCGGAGTTCCGCCATCAGGTCCTGATAGTATTGGATATTGTGCCACGTCAGCAGCATCGGCCCCAGCATTTCATTCGCCTTGAAGAGATGATGTAAATAGGCACGCGAATGGTTGCGGCAAGCGGGACAGGCGCAGCCGGGATCAAGCGGCCGGGTATCCTCGGCATGGCGGGCGTTGCGGATATTGATCACGCCACCCCGCGTATAGGCGCGCCCGGTTCGGCCAGAACGCGTTGGCATGACGCAATCGAACATATCTATGCCGCGCCGTACCGCGCCAATCAGATCGGAAGGCGTGCCCACCCCCATCAGATAGCGCGGCTTATCGGCGGGCAGTAGCGGCGTGGTGCATTCCAGCGTGGTGAACATGGCTTCCTGGCCTTCACCCACCGCGAGGCCACCCACGGCATAGCCTTCAAAGCCGATATTGGTGAGTGCAGCGACACTTTCGGCGCGGAGATCAGGGAAAACACTGCCCTGGACAATACCGAACAGGCCATGGCCGGGCCGTGGCACAAAGGCTTCTCGGCTGCGCGCTGCCCAGCGCATGGAAAGCCGCATGGATGTCGCGGCCTGTTCATGCGTGGCGGGAAAGGGCGTGCATTCGTCAAAACACATGGTGACATCAGCGCCGAGCAGATGCTGGATTTCCACGCTGCGTTCTGGCGTCAGCCGATGGCGAGAGCCATCCACATGGCTTTGAAAGGTGACGCCATCCGCATCCATCTTGCGCAAGCCCGAAAGCGACATGACCTGAAAGCCGCCGGAATCCGTCAGGATCGGCCCATGCCAATCCATGAAACGATGCAGGCCGCCCAGCCGCGCGATGCGTTCGGCACCAGGACGAAGCATCAAATGATAGGTATTGCCGAGCACCATGCGCGCACCGGTCGCACGCACCGCATCTGCGGTCATGGCCTTCACCGTGCCCGCAGTACCCACGGGCATGAAAACAGGAGTAGGCACCGTGCCATGGGCCGTGTGCAAAATTCCCGCACGCGCTGTGTCATCTTGGGCTTCGTGCTGCCAGGAAAGTGTCATGGCGCATCACCCGCGCGAAACAGCAGGGATGAATCGCCATAGGAATAGAAGCGATATTGTTGCGCAATGGCGTGCGCATAGGCAGCGCGCATGCGCTGGTCCCCGGCAAAGGCGCAAACAAGCATAAACAATGTACTGCGCGGCAAGTGGAAATTCGTCATTAGTGCATCGGCGCTGCGGAATGTGTGGCCCGGCAGCAGATATAAATCCGTCAGGCCGCGAAAGGGCGTGATGCTGCCATCCGGCTTCACCGCGCTCTCCAACAAACGCAGGGCGGTGGTGCCGATGGCGATGATGCGCCCACCCGCCGTGCGCGCCGCGTTCAATTGCGCGGCAGCTTCCGGGGTGATCTCACCCCATTCCTCATGGAGTTTGTGCGCCCGTGCATCATCGGTGCGCACCGGCAGGAAGGTGCCGGCGCCGACATGCAGCGTGACGGTCACGCGCTTCACCCCGCGCGTATCGAGCGCTTGCAGCAGGGCTTCGGTGAAATGCAGGCTCGCGGTGGGTGCGGCGACGGCACCAGGACGGCGGGCGAAGATGGTTTGGTAATCGCGGGAATCTTCTTCCGTTGGGCCTTCGGGGCGGCTGATATAGGGCGGCAGGGGGACCTCTCCCGCCTTTTCCAAAGCAGCCGCGAGCCGCGCCTGGTCCGGGCCAAAATCAAGCCGCGTGGCACCGCCTTCCGGATCATCCAGCACGCGCGCGGTGCAATCCTCAGCGCCCTCAATCGCGATCTCATCGCCGGCCTTGAGACGGCGGGCATTGCGGATCAGCGCATGCCAAATGCCCGCTTCCTCATGCCGGTTCAGCATGATTTCCACCCGCGCCGGGCCGCGCCTGGCATGCAGCCGCGCGGGGATGACGCGCGTATCATTCACCACCATGACATCACTGGGACCGAGCAAGGCGGGCAGATCGCGCACGCCGCGATCTTCCAGGCCATCCGGGCGGACCACGAGCATGCGCGCAGCATCACGCGGGCGGATGGGCGCCTGCGCGATCAGATGTTCAGGCAGGATGAAATCATAATCATCCAGCCGCAAAGGGGTTTGTTGAGCCAGCACGCGGGGGCGGTAGCGCGAAGCCGCCCGCCGCGCAACCGGCCCGCCCCGGTAACCGGGGCCTTATTCGGCGGAACGCAGGCCGGTCGCTTCAATCAGGTTGCGGAATTTCTCGCTCTCCGCGCGGGAGAAAGCGGCGAAATCCGCACGGTTGCGATACAAGATGGGCTGGGCCACGCGCTTCATGCCTTCAATGAAGCCCTCGGCCTTCACTGCCCTTTCGCAAGCGGCTTCCAACCGTGCCATGACAGGTTCCGGCGTGCCGGCAGGGGCGTAAAGCCCGCTCCAGATCGTATAGACCAGATCATGGCCTTCTTCACGCATGGTCGGCACATCGGGGAAGTCCGGATTGCGCGCTTCGGTCAGGAAGGCGATCGGGTGCAGATCATATTGCCGGATCAACAAGGTTTGGTCCGTGAAAAGCTGCAATTGCCCCTGTTGGAAGGCCAGCATCACCTCACCCGAACCACGAAACGGCACGTGATTCATTTGGATATTCGCCGCGCGCATCAGCGCCACCATGGAAATATGCGGAATGCTGCCAGCGCCGGTGGAGGCGAAGGGCATGCCGCCATTCTCGGCCCGCGCACGCGCAATCACATCAGCCACGCGCCTCATGCCGGAATTCTTTGGTGTCATCATGATGACCGGGCTATCGGCCACCTGACAAATCGCCGCGAGGTTTTCGAGCCTATAGGTCAGGTTGCTGCGAAAATGCGGCTGGATGGCGATGGGGCCAATTGGGGAGAGCAGAATGGTCTGCCCATCGGGCCGCGCGCGTGCCACTTCCGCCGTGCCGATAGTGCCGCCCGCGCCAACGACATTGCGCACCACAACGGGCTGGCCGAGTGTGGCCGCCATATCATTCTGCATCAGCCGCGCGACGATATCCGATGGTCCTCCCGCGGAGAAATTCACCACCATGGATATTTGCGCCATGGCCGGCACAGCCCAAGCCCAGAACAGCGCCGCAAGCGCTGGAAGCCATTTCTGCATCTGTTTCCCCCTGCCCGCTTGTCGGCGCGGGCTGATACAGGCAGGCTAAACCCGGAAAGCAAGGGAAGGGAAGCGCCATGGCTGAGACCATGACAGGGGCGCAATGGCTGGCCGGCAGCATCGCCGCCTCAGGCCAGACGCATGTGTTTTTCGTTGATGCGGTCTTGCGGCGGACCTTATTGGCGTTGGGTGATGCCGGGGTGCAGCCCGTATTGGCGCATACCGAAAAAGCTGCGGTCTATATGGCGGATGGCTATGCGCGGGTATCGGGCCGGCCGGGGATTGTCGCGGCGCAATCGGTGGGGGCGGCGAACCTCGCGGCTGGTTTGCAGGATGCCTTTTTGTCGCGCGCGCCGATCATTGCGCTGACCGGGCGTAAGGTGCCGGCGCATCAGCACCGCAATGCCTATCAGGAAGTGGATCACGCGCAGCTTTTCTCAGCCGTGACGAAATTGCAGACGGATGTCGCGGATGCGGCCGATCTGCCGCGTGTTTTGCGTCAGGCTTTTGCCGCATCGGTCGCACTACCGCCGCGCCCGGTGCATCTTGATCTGTTCGGCTTGCAGGCTGAGGTGATTGAGAATGGTAAGGTCGCAGCACCTGTCGCTGATCTTTCTGCCTTCCGCATGCCGATGCATCGCCCAGGGCCGGATATGGCGGCGATTGAAGCGGCAGCGCGCGCACTACTGGCGGCACCCAAGGTTGCGATTGTCGCCGGTGATGCGGCGGCGCTTTCGGGCTGTGGCGCGGAAGTGCTGATGGTGGCCGAAGCATTGGCGGCACCGATTGCGACCGCGCTTGGGGCGCGCGGGATGATTTCAACACGCCATCCGCTGCATATCGGTGTGGCTGGCGCCTATGCCGCGCCACCGGCCAATCGCATTCTGCATGAGGCGGATTTGATCCTATTTGTCGGCGCTGATACCGGCGATATGCTGACGAATTACTGGCGCACGCCGGTGGCCGGTGCGCAGGTTGTGCAGATTGATGCTGACCCGCATGAATTTGACCGGTCCTACCCGGCGGCGGTGGCTGTGCAAGGTGATCCGCGTGCAGCCTTGGCAGCCCTGGCGGCGGCGCTCGGCAAGCCAAAACGCGATGGTGCTTATCTGGCTTCGTCCCAGGCGCAAATGGCCACCTGGCGCGCAGAAATGGCGCCGCGTTTCGCAAGCGATGCAAAGCCGATTGATCCCGCGCGGCTTGCGGCAGAGATCACCGCCGCCCTGCCCGCCGATGGGATTCTGGTGGCGGATACAGGCTATTCCGGCATTTGGACCGCGACCATGGTGGATCTGGAACCGGGGCAAACTTACTTGCGCGCGGCGGGATCACTCGGCTGGTCTTTCCCGGCAGCGCTTGGTGCGAAATGCGCGGCACCCGATCGGAAGGTTCTCTGCTGGTCCGGCGACGGCGCGCTCTATTACCATTTGGCGGAGCTTGAAACAGCGCGGCGGCGCGGCATTGCGGTGACGCTGGTGGTGAACAACAACTCAGGCTTCGGCCAGGGCTGGCCGAATTTCAAGCGCAGCGCTGGCAATCGCCCCGGTGCGGCAGAAGAGATCCTGCGTTTTGGGCCGACGGATTTCACCGCCGTCGCGCGCTCCTTTGGGCTGAATGGCATTCGCGTAGAACGGCCAGAAGATATCGGCCCCGCGCTGCGTGAAGCCATGGCCTCACCAGAAACCGTGGTGGTGGATGTGGTGACGGATATTGAAGCACGCGCGCCCGCCCCCTGGGCGCCGGAAGGAGCATGAGAATGACACGCGTTGCCGTTCTTGGCGCTGGCACCATGGGCCATGCGCTGGCGCTGGTTTTTGCCCTTGGTGGGCATCAGGTGCGCCTGACCGACAGTAACCCCGAAACCCTGCGCCGCGCGCAGGGCCTCATGGAAAAAGCCTTGGCGACATTGGCCGAAGCTGGCGAAGCGCCAGAAGGTTGGACTTCCGCACATTTGGCGCAGGCCATTACGCGGCATGAGGATTTGCGCGAATGCGTGGATGGCGCGGAGCTGATTGTCGAAGCGGTGGTGGAAAACCCTGAAGTGAAGCGCAAGCTTTACGCGGAATTGGATCGGTTGGCGCCGGCGGATGCGATCATCGCATCCAACACATCCTATCTGGATATCTTTCCGCTGATGCCGGCTGCGCGGCAGAAAAAAACGCTGATCGCGCATTGGTATACGCCGCCCTATCTGGTGGATTTGGTGGATATTGTCGCCGGGCCGGAAACCGATCCGGCAGCGGTGGAGATGGTGCGCAAGCTCTGCGCCGATATGGGCAAGAAGCCGATTGTGATGCGCAAATTCATCCCTGGCTATATCGCCAATCGCATCCAATCCGCGATCGGGCTTGAAGTGCAGAAGCTGCTGGATGAGGGGGTGGCGGATGCGGCAGAAATTGATGCCTCCATCATCCATGGCATTGCGCTGCGCCTGCCGATTTTGGGTGTGCTGGCCAAGGCGGATTTCACCGGCTTGCCGATGATGCAATTGGCGCTCAAGAACCGCATGTATGAACCGCCGCCGGTGCGCGGGCATAGCGAAGCGCTGGACAAGCTGATCACCGAAGGCAAGACCGGCGTGATGTCCGGCGCTGGCTTTTATGATTGGGGCGGTAAGGATCCCGCGACTTTGTTTGAGGATCGGGACCGTCGTCTCCTCGCGTTGCGCAAGGCGCTGCGCGAAATTGGAACCCTGGCAGGAATGGAGCGTGACCAATGACCGCAAGCTATGATCTGAAAGGCAAGACCGCGCTGGTGACGGGGGGTGCTTCCGGCATTGGCCTCGCCACCGTGGAAATGCTCGCAGCCAATGGCTGCAAAGTGGCGATCAACCATTTGGCGGGGGATGAGCGTGGTGCCGCCGAAGTGGCGCGGCTGCGCGGCATGGGGCGGGATGTGATCGCCGCACCTGGCAATGTGGGCGATGCAGCGGATTGCAAACGCATGGTTGAACAGGCGGTGGCTAACCTCGGCCGTTTGGATTATCTGGTGAATAATGCTGGCACGCCGGGGACGAAGACCACGATTGCGCCGAATGAATTTGACCGGTTGACGGAAGAATTATGGGACACGGTGTTGCAGGTTAACCTGCTTGGCGTGTTTCGCTGCACCAAGGCAGCCGCACCGGCCTTGCGTGCTGCCGGTGGCGCGGTGGTGAGTGTGGCATCCATCGCCGGGCTTAATCACGCCGGATCTTCCATGGCCTATGGCGCGACCAAGGCGGGGGTGGTGAGCCTGACGAAAAACCTTGCCCGCGGGCTGGCGCCGGAAGTGCGCGTGAATGCGGTGGCGCCAGGTGCAGTGGACTCCACCTGGATGATTGAATGGACCGAAGAACAGCGCCGCGGCAGCATTGAAAAGGCGCTGCTCAAGCGCCGCTGCACCACGGCGGATCTCGCGGAAGTGATGGTATTTCTGCTGGCCGGTGCGGCCATGGTGACCGGGCAGACCATTGTCGTGGATGGTGGGCTGACCCTGTAGGGCCTTTTCAGTGGTGCCGGCCACGCTGCCGACGCCCAAGGGCCGGGCCGCTGAAGGCAGCCAACATCGCCAAGTGGCTGCCATGGTCGGCATCCCGCAATGGCAGGCGGAGCAGCCTGCCTTGCCCGTCACGCATATGGAGTTCAGCGCCGGCGCTGGTTTCCAGCAGCGCAACGCAGGTGAAAGCGGCTTCAGGTGTTTCAACGCGACGGTTGGTTTGCATGGATTTTTCGCTCCTCAGAATCACGTTTGTTGTGACGCTTTTAAGAAAAGACCCATCCTGGTTGTGGAACAGTTAACAGAAATGGTTTCGAGGCAATTTTCTTGCTAAGAATTTTTTGGTATTAATCAAAAGTAAAATTCCTCAACCAAAGGTTCCCGCCATGGTGCAGATCAATGCCGAGCGTTTCCTTGCCGATCTTCATGAGCTGCGCAAAATCGGCGCCTATAAAACCGGCGTGCATCGCCCGACCTATTCGCCGCAGGATATGGAAAGCCGCCATTGGCTGATGGAAAGGCTGCGCGAATGCGGGTTGGAAGCCAGCATTGATGGCATTGGCAATGTCTATGGCCGCCATAAGGGGCCGGGGCCGCATTTGCTGGTAGGCAGCCATATCGAAAGCCAGAATTACGCGGGCTGGCTGGATGGCGCGCTGGGTGTCATGGCCGGCGTTGCACTGGCGCGCGCTGGTTTGCCCGTGGATGTTGCGGCTTTTGCGGATGAGGAAGGGCATTTCGAAGGTGGCTTCCTCGGCAGCCGTTCCATCATTGGTGAATTGACCGAAGAAGAAATTGATCGCAGCCGCAGCCGCAATGATGGCACGCCCTTGCGTGATGCGCTGGCCACCGCTGGGCTAGCCGGCAAGCCGCGCATGCAATTGGAACCCGGACGGCATAAGGGTTTCTATGAAATGCACATCGAACAAGGAACGCAGCTTGAAAGCCAAGGGCTGCGTGTGGGTGTGGTGACGGGCATTGTCGCCATCTGGCAATGGCGCATCCAGTTCCAGGGCCAGCAGGACCATGCCGGCGGCACCACCATGGCGGAACGCAAGGATGCCGGGCTTTCCGCCGTGCGGTTACTGGCCGCGATTGATCAGGAATTCCCGCGCATTTGTGGCCCACGCAGCACCTGGACCACCGGGCGCATCAGCCTTGATCCCGGCGCACCTTCCATCATTCCCGGCAGCGCGGATGTGCTGTTCCAGTTCCGTGATGTCTCTGTGCCCGTGCTGGAACGCATGGAAGCCGGGCTGCGCGCCTTGGTGCAGGAAAGCAACCGACGTGAAAAATGCCCTGCGACGCTCACGCAAATGAGCCGCGCAACGCCCGCCATCTGCGACCCCGCCATGATGAAGGCTTTGGAACAGGCGGCGGAAGTCCATGCGCCCGGGCTATGGCAGCAAATGCCATCGGGCGCTGGGCATGATGCGCAATATATCGCGCGGCGCATGCCGGCTTCCATGATCTTCGTGCCATCCATCGGCGGCATCAGCCATCATTGGGCAGAAGACACGAAGGATGAGGATTTGGCTTTGGGCTGTCAGGTGCTTGCCAGCGCGGCGGAGAAATTCCTGGCGGGGTAAGTGGTCCCGCTATTCCAGCTTGATATTCGCTTCCCGAATGACGCGGCCAAATTTCTCGGTTTCGCTGCGCAGAAACGCCTCTGCTTGGGCTGAGGAATTGGGTTGCACCACCATGGCAAGCTGGGTGTAGCGCGCGACGACTTCGGGGTCCTGCGCCACCTCATTCAATGCCGTATTCAGTTTTTCGATGATGGTGGCCGGCGTGCGGGCGGGGGCCAGGATGCAGTTCCATTCATAAGCCTCATAGCCCGCAAGCGTATCGCCAATGGCGGGCAGGTCCGGGAAGGCCGCGATGCGCCCGCGCCCGGTATGCGCCACGGCGCGCACGCGTCCGCCTTGTACGAAGGGTAAGGACACATTCGAATTGCTGAAGAAGTAGCCAACCTGCCCAGCCACCACATCGGTCAGGGCAGGGCCGCCGCCGCGATAGGGCACGTGGTTCACGGTAATGCCCGCCGCACGTGTGAACAATTCCAAGGCCAGATGCTGCGCCGAACCATTGCCGGATGACGCCCAATCGAGCGAGCCTGGCCGCGATTTGGCCAGCGCGATCACCTCATCCAAGGATTTCGGTGGCTGGTTCGGGTGCATCACCAGCAGCATTGGCACCTGCATCGGCAGGAAGACCGCTTTCAGATCGGCCAGCGCATCGAAGGAAACCCGGATCAGGAAGGGGTTGATCGCAAGCGGCGTTGCATCATGCAGCAGCGTATAGCCATCGGGTGCCGCGCGCGCGACTTCCGCGGCACCAATGCTGCCAGAAGCACCGGGGCGGTTTTCAATCACGAAGGGCTGGCCGAGCTTTTGGGCGAGCTTCGGGAAGATCATGCGCGCTGTCGTATCGGCGCCGCCGCCTGGTGGCCAGGGCACCACCACGCGGACCGGGCGATTGGGCCAGTCGCTACCCTGCGCTTGCGCTTTCAGCGAAAGGAATGGTGTCGCCAGCGTCGCCGAGAGTAGCGCGCGGCGGCCAGGATTGATGCGGGACATCAAACGCCCTTTCACGCTGCGCGGCGAATAAGGTCTGAGGCACGCTCGGCCAGCATCAGCACTGCCGGATGAATATTGGAAGAAGGCACCAGCGGAAAGACCGAGGCATCCACCACGCGCAAGCCCTCCACGCCGCGCACACGCAATTCCTCATCCACCACGGAACGCTGATCCGCACCCATGCGATTGGTGCCGCAGGGGTGATAGACCGTCGTGCCAGCACTGCGGATATAATCCAGCATTTCATCTTCGGAATCCGTGCTGGGGCCGGGATATTGTTCGCTTTCGATCAAGCCGGCGAAGGGCTCGGTTGCGGCAATGCGCCGGCCGAGCTTGGCGGATTCCAGCATGATACGAATATCGGATGGCGCGGTCAGGTAATTCGCGCGGATCACGGGCTTGTCCGCGACATTGGGTGAACGCAGCGTCAAATCACCGCGGCTATCGGGCCGGCAGACACAGAAATTGAAGGTGAATCCTGGATGCTTCGCGAGTGAATTGGCCGAAGTGCCCTGATTGCCGCCCAGGCTGAAATTGACGAATTGGAATTGCACTTCAGGTTCTTCCGACCCCGGCAGCACACGCGCAAAAAGGCTCGCTTCCGAAGCGCCCACGGCCATCTGGCCCTTGCGGCGCAGCGCCCATTCCAAGCCGAGCCCAGCAGCGCGGATAGGATTGGCCATGATTTCATTCAGCGTGCCGCAAGGCTTGGTGCGATAGGCAAAGCGCACCATGAAGTGATCCTGCAAATTCTTGCCCACTTCCGGCGCATTCACCTGCACCTGAATGCCCATCTCACGCAGCGCATTCGCCTCACCAATGCCAGACAGCATCAGCATTTTCGGGCTTTCGATAGCGCCTGAAGACAGGATCACCTCCCGCCGCGCGCGATAGGTTTCCTCACCCGCCAGGCCGCGCACCACCACGCCAACGGCGCGGCCATTTTCAATCAGGATGCGTTGGCCAAGCCGTTCGGTTTCCACGCGCAGATTGGGCCGCTTCAAGGCCGGGCGCAGATAGGCCACTGCCGGGCTCCAGCGCCGCCCGCGATGCACATTCAATTGATTGGGTGCGACGCCTTCATACCAATCGCCATTATTGTCGCGGTTGCGTGTAAATCCCAACTTGACGCAAGCCTCCACAAAGGCGCGGCACCCGGGCGAGGGTTCCGGCACTTCCGCAATGCGCATCGGGCCTTCCTTGCCACGAAATTCACTGTCTGGACCAGCGAAGTTTTCAAGGCGCTTGAAGTAAGGCAGACAGTCTTCATAGGACCAGCCGCGCGCGCCGGATTGCGACCAGCGATCATAATCGCGCGGGCTGCCCCGCAAAAACACCAGGCCGTTGACGCTGCCGGAACCGCCAATGACGCGCCCGCGTGGCCAATAGACGCTGCGCCCGCCAAGCTCCCCTTCCGCTTCCGTCTGGTAGTTCCAATCGAATTTCTTCGTCACATAAAGCCGCGCAAAGCCCATCGGGATATGAATCCAGGGGTTGCGATCCCAGGGGCCGGCTTCGAGCAGCGTCACACTCGTGCCCGGGTCTTCCGAAAGCCGCGTCGCCAGCACGCAGCCGGCCGAGCCCCCACCCAGAATGACATAATCCGATTCGTGCTGAGCCATGGCGGCTGCCCCCCTTGTTTCTGGAAGCAGCATGCCATTACCCCTCGGCAAGCTGCAATCTTGGTCTATAAGGGGGCATGGAATGGTCCTCGATTTACGGTTTTCTGGGCTTCTTGGGTGCCAGCTTCGCGGCGGCCATGTCGGGTGCCGTCTTCACCCCGGGTCCCTGGTATGACGCGCTGACCAAACCGCGCTGGTGCCCCCCCAATTGGCTTTTCGCCCCGGCCTGGGCGGTGCTGTTCCTGATGATCGCCATTGCCGGCTGGCTGATCTGGGAAGCCGTGGGCTTCGCCGGCGGCGCGCTGGCGCTTGGGTTTTTCGCGCTGCAATTGGTGCTGAATGCCGCCTGGTCCGGCATTTTCTTTGGCATGCGGCGGATGGATTTGGCCTTTGCCGAGCTTTGCCTGCTGTGGATTTCCATCCTGGCCTGCATCGTCGTCTTCTGGCCGATTGATGCGCGCGCCGCGCTGTTGATGGTGCCCTATCTGGCCTGGGTCAGCTTTGCGGGGCTACTGAATTTCACCATGTGGCGGCTGAATCCGGACTTGCCGCGCTGACCATTGCGCGCGGGCGCCGAAGGCGGTGAGATAGGGCAAATATCGCCGGAGCCCGCACCGTGATCCGCCTTTTCGCCCTTGCCCTGATGGGGCTGCTTGCCCTGCCCGCCAGCGCGCAGCATCTGCGCATTGGCATCGCCTCAGACCCTGATGTGCTGGACCCCACACTCTCGCGCAGCGTGGCCGCGCGGCAGGTTTTTGCCGCCATGTGCGACAAGCTGGTGGATATTGATGAGAGGCTGAACATCGTGCCGCAGCTTGCCACCGCCTGGCGCTGGGAAGATCAGGGCCGCGCGCTGGTGCTGACACTCAGGCCCGGTGTGCGCTTTCATGATGGTGCGGCGCTGGATGGCGAAGCGGCGGCGATTGGCTTGCGTCGGCATATCGAAACCGCGGCATCCACACGCAAGGCGGAATTGGGCCCAGTGCGCGAAGTGGCGGCGACCGGCCCGATGGAGGTCACCATCCGGCTTTCGGAGCCCTTCGTCCCATTGCTGGCGGCGCTGACGGATCGTGCCGGGATGTTGGTTTCACCGCGCCAGGCGCAGGTATTGGGCGCGGATTTTCAGCGCGAACCCGCCTGCGCTGGCCCCTTTCGCCTCACGCGCCGTGTGGCGCAGGACAGGATCGAACTTGAACGCTTCAACGAATATTGGAACGCGGCTGCCATTCATGCGCAGCGCGTAACATATCGCCCTATCACCGATTCCACCATCCGCATGGCGAATTTGCGGGCTGGTGCCTTGGATGTGGTTGAACGGATCAGTCCATCTGATGTAGCTGATATTCGCGCGGATCGGC
>JADCEV010000144.1 GCA_020249865.1 Roseomonas sp.
CGAATACTTTTGAGGCCGCGCTGCGTCGGCATTTCAATGAACAGGGCTTTGGCGATATTGTGATTGAAAATGCCGGGGTGCGCATGGCGGCGTCTCGTACACCGCCCAATCATCCTTGGGTGCGCTGGGCGCAAGGCAGCATGCAGAAAACGCTTGGCAAGCGCGTGCAGATCATCCCCAATTCCTCGGGCGGGCTGCCGGGTGATGTGTTTGTGGATCATCTGGGCGTGCCGCTGGTTTGGGTGCCGCATTCCTATAATGGCTGCAAACAGCACGGGCCGGATGAACATTTCCTGATCGCCCCAGCGCGGGAGGGGATTCTGGCCTTCACCGGCATGTGGTGGGATTTGGGGCAGGGGGGTACGCCCTGATCCCCGTTACCTTTCTTCACCCGCGCTCTGCGCTGGCGCAATGCGCGTGTTACAAAAGGGGCGCATGGGTTTCGCACGGCATCTCGCCGTTTGCAGGAGTTTGATATGTCTTCCAGAACAACCCGGACCTTAATCTTGGCCTCTGTCTTTGCCCTTGGCACGGCGGGGCTCGCTAGCGCGCAGCCTGGCCCTCAGGGCATGCCTTCGCAGCACATGCAGCAGATGCACCAGATGCATCACGGCCAGCGTGGCGATGGCATGATGGGCTTTGCGGCGGGGGAGGCTTTTGCCCGCGCTGACACGAACAACGATGGCAAGGTCACGCGCGAAGAAGCCAATGCCTGGATGGCCGCGCGCTTCGCGGAAATTGACGCCAATAAGGATGGCGGCCTGACGCTTGAGGAAATCCGCGCCTTCTATACCGCCCGCCGCGGTGAAGGCCGTGGCCCGCCTGAGGCGATGCGGGAGCGTATGGATGAACGCCAGGCGGCGCGCTTCCGCTTTGTTGATGCGGACCTCGATGGCAAGATTTCTCTGCCCGAACTGCGCGTCATGGCGGATGCCATGTTCCGTTCCATGGATGCCGATAGCGATGGCGCCCTGACGCGGGCCGAGGTGCAGCGCCGTGGCCGCCGTGGCGATGGGCCGCGCGCTCAACCGCCGGGCCAGCCCGCGCCGCGGTAAATACGCCTTAGGATGACGCGCAGCCGGGGCGCGTCATGCCTGTTTGGCGGCGATCCTTGCCGCAATTGCCAGAATACGTTCTGCCTTCTGCACAATCGGGTAATCCACAAAACGCCCATCCACCTGGATGGAAGCAAGCCCGCCTGCCTCTGCCGCCGCGAAGGCTTCAACAATGCGCTGGGCGCGGGTGATTTCTGCCTCGGGCGGTGAATAGGCCGCATTGGCGGGCGCAATCTGATCAGGGTGGATGCATAGCCGGCCCTGAAAGCCGAGCACCGCACCGCGCGTGCAGGAAGCCTCATAGGCCGCGGTTTCGCGCAATTCGATGAAGACCGTATCAATCGGTGGTTCCAGGCCCGCAGCGCGGGAGGCAAGGACGAATTCGCTCCGCGCTGGCGCCAATTCATCCTCGGAAAGCGTCCAGGTAATGCCGAGATCGGTGGTGTAATCGCCGGCGCCAAAGGCAAGGCGCCGCACACGGCCGGATGGCAGTGCGGCTGCGGCGCGTGCCAGATCGCGCAGGGCCACCAGGCCGCGCGCAGTTTCAACAATCGGCATCAGGTCAATGCCACCGGCAGGCAGGCCGCGTTCGGCTTCCAGATTGCCGATCATCCAATCCACCGCCAGCAATTGCCCGGCATCTTCCAGCTTGGGCAGCACAATGCCATCCAACTTGCCGCCAATCACGGCATGCAGATCGCCGAAGCAGAAGGGCGTGTCGAAGGCATTGACGCGCACATAGGCGCGGCATTGGCGCGGACGTTCCAAAGCCGCCCGCACGGCGCCGCGCGCGGCCGGCTTGGCGGCGATGGCGACCGCATCTTCCAAATCCAGAATGGCGGCATCAGCGCCGACTTGCAGCACCTTTTCCGCCCGGCGCGGATGATCGCCCGGGGCGAAAAGAAAACTGCGATTGGGGCCAGGTGCGTTCATCTGTCTTTACCTTGCAAGGTCATGCGTATGGCGCTGATTCATAGGCGGCGCTTGCCCCCAAGACCAGAGCTTTACAGCCCCGCCCCGGCATGCGGAGATACGGCAAACACCCAGGAGGAAACACCATGATGGATGCGCTGCCCGGCACCCTGACCGATGCCGATACCAAAAACCAGGCGCCGATTTCCGCCCAATTGGGCGGTTTCGCCGCAAAACTCCGCGCCGAAGACATCCCCGCCGATGTGATCGAGCAAGCCAAGCGCCATATGCTGGATTGCCTTGGCATCGCGCTCGCCTCCACCAGTTTTGATTTCGCGCATCGCACCGCCAATGCGCTGCAAAGCCTGGCCGGCGCCGGGGCGCATCCCGTGATTGGCTGCGCCATGCGCCTGCCGCTGCGCGATGCGGTGATGCTGAATGGTACGCTGATGCATGGGCTTGATTTTGACGACACGCATTCAGACGCCGTGGTGCATGGCTCGGCCAGTGCGGTGCCGACTGCCCTTGGCATGGCGCGCGAACATGGCGCGAGCGGCATGGAAGCCTTGCTTGCCTATATCATCGGCATTGAGGCTTCGTCGCGCATTGGTGCGGCGGCGCAGGGTGCTTTCCATCAGCTTGGCTTTCACCCAACCGGCATGGTTGGCGCTTTTGGTGCTTCGCTGACGGCCGGGCGCCTTGCCGGCGCAACAGCCGCGCAAATGGCGGCGGCCCAGGGCGTTATCCTTTCCATGGCGGCGGGGTCGCTTGAGTTTCTGGAAGATGGTTCCTGGACCAAGCGCATTCATCCCGGCTGGGCGGGGGTTTGCGGCATCACGGCAACAGCGCTGGCACGCGCTGGTTTCAAGGCGCCACCGGCCGCTTATGAAGGCCGCTTTGGCCTGTTCCGCACCTATCTGGGTGGTAAGGCGCCGGCGGGTTTCGCCGCGCGCTGCGCGGAGGCACTCGGCGATTTGTGGGAATTCCGCAATGTTGCGCTGAAGCCCTATCCCTGCTGCCACTTCAATCATGCGATTGCGGATGCGACGCTCGCTCTCAGGCGCAAGCATGGCCTGACGCCGGAGATGATCCGCAGCATGACGGCGCTGCTCTCCCCCGGCCAATACAAGATTGTCTGCCAGCCGGAAGAAGCGAAGAAGGCGCCGGCCAATTCCTATGATGCGCAATTCAGCATCCATTACACCATGGCGGCTTCCATTGTGCATGGCCGCTTCACGCTGAATGAATTGGATGAACAGGCGATCCGCGATCCGCGCGTCTTGGAACTCTGCCAACGCGCGCATTACGGCGAAGACCCCGCTTCGCGCTTCCCGCGCTATTATTCCGGTGAGGTGGTGATTGAAACCACCGATGGCCGCACGCTGCGCCATCGGGAGGAATTCAATCGCGGCTCTGACGGCCAGCCTTTGAGTGCTTCCGATGTCGAACAGAAATTCCGCGACAATGCCGGGCGCGTGATGTCGCCCGCACGGATTGAACGCGTGATTGATCTTGCCATGTCACTCGACAAGGCAGACAGCGTGGTGGCGCTGACGGAAGCGCTGACGGGCTAAAGCCGGCGCGGTTTTGTGTTGAGGAAGGAAGCAAGAGCGTGACGATGATAGCCGGCAGGGAACGCGGCAATTTCCTGGAGGATTTTGCGCCGGGCCAGGTGTTTGAACATTGGCCCGGTCGCACGATTACTGATGCGGATAACATCCAGTTCAGTCTGCTGACCATGAACCAGCATCCCATGCATTGCGATGCGGATTTCGCGTCCCGCTCTGAATTCGGCAAGCCTTTGGTCAATTCCGCGCTGACGCTTGCGATTGTGACCGGCATGACGGTGGCTGATATTTCCTTCAACGCCATTGCCAATCTGGGCTGGAAGGATATTGCGCTGACTGCGCCGGTCTTTCCGGGCGATACGATTTATGCGCGCACCACGGTCACCGCTGTGCGCGCCAGCAAATCCCGCCCCAATCAGGGCATCGTGACCACCAGGACCGAAGGCTACAAGGCCGATGGCACGGTATTTCTTTCCTTTGAACGGGTAAGCCTGGTGCCCAAGCGCGGCGCCGGCGTGAAGGCAACAAAATGAGCGATTTGGACGAACAGGAAAAACTGGTTCTTGATTCCGTTGCACGGTTTCTGGAACGCCATGTGCGGCCCGTGGCGTCCAAGCTGGAACATGAGGACGCTTATCCGCATGAGATTGTGGCCCGCATGAAGGAAATGGGGCTGTTTGGCGCCATCATTCCGCAGGAATTTGGCGGGCTGGGTTTGCGACCTTCCACCTATGCGCGGATCATTGAATTGATCTCCGAGGAATGGATGTCGGTCTCCGGCATCCTCAATTCGCACCTGATCATGGCGCGGATTGTGGACAAGATGGGCACGCCCGCGCAGCGCGCGCGCTTCCTGCCGCAATTCGCCACCGGAGAATTGCGCGGCGGGCTTGCGCTGACGGAACCGGATTGCGGGACGGATTTGCAGGCCATTCGCACCGTGGCGCGGCGCGATGGCGATGATTACATCATCAATGGCACGAAAACCTGGATCAGCAATGGCATTGAAGGCAGTTGCTTTGCGCTGCTGGTGAAAACCAATCCGGCTGCAGAGCCGCGCCATCACGGCATGGCGATGTTCATTGCCGAAAAGGGTCCAGGCTTCACGGTTTCCCGTAAGCTCGAAAAGCTTGGCTATAAGGGCATTGATAGTGCGGAGCTGGTCTTCACCGATTACCGCATCCCGGCTGATCGGCTGATTGGCGGCGTGGAGGGCAAGGGCCTCGCCTGCGCCATTGCCGGGCTGGAACTTGGCCGCGTCAATGTCGCGGCGCGTGGTGTCGGTGTTGCCAAGCGTGCGCTGGATGAGGCGGTGCGTTATTCGCAGCAGCGCAAGACCTTTGGCAAATTCATCCATCAGCATCAGGCCATCGCGCTGAAGCTTGCCGATATGGCGGTGCGTGTGGAAGCCGCACGGCTGCTCACCGAAAAAGCCGCGCATGCCTTGGACCGTGGCGATCGTTCGGATTATGAGGCCGGGATGGCGAAGCTTTTCGCGACCGAAGCGGCTGTGGAAAACAGCCTGGAAGCCATGCGCATTCATGGCGGCTATGGCTATTCCAAGGAATTCGTCGTCGAACGGCTCTATCGCGATGCGCCATTACTCGTGATTGGCGAAGGCACCAATGAAATCCAGCGCCTGGTGATCGCCAAGCGCCTGATCGAAAAGAACCCGATCTGATGGCCGAACGCCCCCTGCCGCTGGATGGCGTGACCATTCTGGCGGTCGAGCAATATGGCGCCGGGCCTTTCGGTTCCATGCTGCTGGCCGATATGGGCGCTGAGGTCATCAAGATCGAAAACCCGGCCGAGGGTGGTGATGTGGGGCGCAGCGTCGGGCCCTACTATTTCGGGCCAGGCGATAGCCATTTCCATCACGCCTTCAATCGGAACAAACGCAGCCTCGCGCTTAATCTGAAACACCCAGAAGGCATGGCGATTTTGCGCCAATTGGTCGGCCATGCGGATGCCGTTTTGGATAATCTGCGCGGTGATCAGCCGGATAAGCTTGGGCTGACCTATGATTCGTTGAAGGAAGTCAACCCACGCATCGTCTGCGCGCATCTTTCCGCCTATGGCCGGCAGGGGTCGCGCAAATCCTGGCCTGGCTATGATTATCTGATGCAGGCGGAAGCGGGTTATCTTTCCCTGACCGGGGAACCCGATGGCCCGCCCGCGCGCTTTGGCCTTTCGGTTGTGGATATGATGACCGGGCTGATGACATCCTTCGCCCTGGTCTCCGGCGTTGTCGGTGCGCGCGCGACGGGACGCGGCATGGATGTGGATGTCAGCCTGTTTGACACGGCGCTGCATAATCTTTCCTACCTTGCCACCTGGTATCTGAATGGTGGCCATGTGCAGGGGCGGGAACCGCGCGGTTCGCATCCATCGCTGACACCATCACAGCTTTATCGCACGCAGGACGGTTGGATTTTCCTGATGTGCAACAAGGAAAAATTCTGGCCGATCCTGGCGGACGCCTTGGGCCGTCCCGAATGGGCCGATGATCCGCGTTTCGCCAGCTTCAAGGCGCGGCTCGCCAATCGCGAATTGGTGACACAAGTCCTGGATGAGGCGCTGTCGCAAAAAACCACCGCCGAATGGCTGGCGCTGTTTGGCGGCCGCGTGCCGGCGGCGCCGGTGTTTGATGTGGCGCAGGCCCTGGAAAGTCCCTTCGCGCAGGAACAACAGGCGGTGGCGGATTTCGCGCGCCGCGAAGGTGGCGATCCGGTGCGCATGTTGACCGGGCCGGTGCGCGTTGCGGGTGCGCGCCCACCCACCAAAGCCGCACCCGCGCTTGGCGCTGATACGGCGGATATACTCGCAAAACGCCTTGGCCTTGATGCCGAGGCCATCAAGAAACTCAGGGAAAAGGGAACGATCACATGATGAAGTTGACGCGGCGCGATCTGTTCGCAGCCTCAGCCTTGCTGGCCACACCCGCGATTGGCCGCGCGCAGGCCGCCTATCCCAATCGGCCAGTGCGCTTCGTCGTGCCTTTCCCGCCCGGCAATATGTCCGATCTCATCAGCCGCCTGATGGTGGATGAAATGGCCAATCGCGGCGGCGTGCAGATTGTGGTTGATAACCGCGCGGGCGCTACCGGCGCCATCGGCATTCAGGCCGTCAGCCGCAGCACGCCCGATGGCTATACGCTGCTGATGAGTTCCAATTCGCCTTTGGTCGTGAACCCCGCCGTTACGCGCAACCTGCCCTTTGATGTCACGAAGGATCTGGTGCCGATTGGTCTTGTGGGCTGGACAACCTTCCTGATTGTGGTGCCGCCGGATTTCCCGGCGAATACGCTGGCCGAGGCCATCGCGCTGTTCCGCGCCAATCCCAATCGCTATATCGCCTGCAATCCGGGTGCGGGCACTTTCGGCAATCTGGTGACGGAACAGATCTTCCGTGCGGTCGGCATCAGGATGGAACAGGTGCCCTATCGCGGCAGTGCGCAGGCGCTGCTGGATATGCAGCAAGGCCGCGTGCATTTCATGGTGGATGCCATGACCAGCGCCTTGCCGCAGGTGCAGGGCAAGGCGGTGAAGGCACTCGCCGTTCTGGCCAATCGCCGCTCACCCTTGGCGCCTGAAATCCCCACACTCGCTGAATCCGGCATGCCGGATTTGGCACCTTTGGAATCCATGGCCTGGAGCGGGCTGCTCGGACCCGTCGGCACGCCGCCCGAGGTGATCAGCTTCTGGAACCGCGCCATTACCGCCATGCAGAATGATGCCGCGCTGGTGCGGCGCTTCGCTTCCATCAATGTGGAAATGGCGCCGCCGTCTCCGCCGGAAAAGCTTGGTGAGATGGTGCGCACCGAACTCGCGCGCTGGACCCGTGTGGCGCAGGAAGCGAATATCACCGTGGGCGGGTGAGAAGCTCACCCCGCTTCAATTCAGAAACGGATTGCCCCCGCGCGGGCCGCGTGCGCGTGGCCCGTAATGGCGCGCCAGATAATCCACGATGGTATCGCGGAATTCGCCTTCCAGCGGATTCATGCCGTGCTTTTCGGTCATCCAATCCATCAGCTCATCCCAGCGTTCGCGCGTGAAGGCGCTGCGCCGGATCAGCGCGGTATTGTGGCAGGCAGTGCAATAGCCAAACACTTCGGAACGGCCTTCGCCTTCCGCCAGCACGGTTTCCTCTTCCTGTTGCTCGGCCAGGGCGGCGGTGGCTTCCGCCTGGCGCTGCGCCAGGCCAGGCGTTTGCGCGATGGTGGCTGATGCAAACAACAGCACCGCCACCGCCGCATATTGCAGCAAGCGCATGGGCTGCTTCAGCCGATCAGAATGGCAACACGGCTGATCGGATTGGCCGCATAGCCTTGCGGATTCCAATTGGCCGCGACATGCGGCTGCATGCGGCCATTGCTGTCTGTCGCGCGATACCAGATCTCAAAATAGCCATCGCTCGGCAGCGCGATGCGGCCCTGCCAACGCTGCCAGGCATGACGATTGGGTGGGGGCGCCACCTGCATCGCTTGCCAGCTTTGCCCGAAATCGGTCGAGACATGCACATCCCGCACCGTCAAATCCCCGGCCCAGGCATGGCCGCGAATATCCAGGCTGCGCGTGCCGGCGGGCAGGCGCGTGCCATGGGCATGGCTGCTGAGGACGGAGCGCACCGGCATGCTCTCCATCTCCACGAAATCTGCGCCGTTGTTGCGGCTGCCCGGCACAATCGGCGTCACGGGGATGCGATAGGATGTGCCGCCCATGCCGCGCCCGGTATGGGGCGTATTGCGCAATTCAAGCCGGGTGAACCATTTCTGGCTGAGCGATCCCGGCCAGCCCGGCACAATCAGACGCGCCGGCGCGCCATGGATTTGCGGAATGGCCGCACCATTCATGCGAAAGCAGATCAGCGTATCCTCATCCATCGCTTTTTCAATCCGCATGCCGCGGCTGATCGCCGGGCCTTGCGCGGAAAGATGCGTATCGGCGCCATGCTGGCCGGTGAATTTGGCGCCATCCTTCACGCCGGCGGCGCGCAGCACATCGCGCAGCCTCACACCGGTCCATTCCGCGTTTGAGACGGCGCCATTTCCCCATTGATTGCCCGCTGCTTGCGGGGAGAAGGCAGAACGCCCATTGCCACCGCATTCCATTTGCAGCCGGCGCGTCACCACTTCAAAGCGCTGTTCAAGCTCGGCCACGGTAAGCTCAAGCGGGGTATTCACTTCCCCGTCAATACGGATTTTCCAGGCGCGCGGATCCGCCACCGGGTCTGGCGTATTGCCATTGTTGCGGATGAAGAACTTGTCGGCGGGCGTGATCGGGTCATCCAGCAGATGCTCCGGCGTTTCGGCGCAAAGCGGCCTTTCGCCCTGCATGATCAGCGGCGCCTTGCCTTCCATTTGCAGCAATTGCGGCTGATTGCCGCCCTGCGCCAAGGCAGCCGGCACCAGCCCGCTTGGCATATGCCGCCCGAAGGGAATGGTGGTGCCAAGCGCCGCACCCATGGCAGCAAGTGCGGCCCCTTTCAGCGCCCCGCGCCGGCCCCAGACCAGCGCATCGGCCCTTTCAGGGTCATCACGATAGAGTTCCTGGAATGAACGTTCCGGCAGCTTCTTATTGGCCATGGCGGTGCCTCCTTCATGTTTTGCTTGGACGTATTTTTGCCCCATCTGACGGCGTGATGGCAAGCACAAGCGCTGCCCCCCTTTTCCGCCCACCCCAAAGCCTGCAAGCTGGCGCAACGACAGGAGAAACCCCATGCAAAAGATCGAATTGGGCCGTTCCGGCATTTTCGTCCCGCCCGTGATTTTCGGCTGCAATGTCTTCGGCTGGACCTTGGACAAGGCGCAATCCTTCCGGATTTTGGATGAGCTGGTGGAACGCGGGCTCAATGCGCTGGATACCGCGGATGTCTATGCCTATTGGGTGCCCGGCAATAAGGGCGGCGAGTCCGAAACCATCATGGGCGAATGGCTGAAGGCGCGCGGGCGGCGGCATGATGTACTGATCCTGTCCAAGGCGGGGATGGAAATGCCCGGCATCGGCAAGGGGCTGTCGCCCGCTTATCTGGCCAGCGCAATTGAGGCTTCCTTGAAGCGTCTCGGGACCGATGTGATTGATCTCTATCAGTCTCACCGCGATGATGAGAGCGTGCCGCAGGAGGAAACGCTCGCTGCCTTCGACAAGATGATCAAGGCAGGCAAGGTGCGCGCCATTGGCGCTTCCAATTTCTCCGCCGCGCGCTTCAAGGAAGCGCTTGATATCAGCACGAAGCATGGCCTGCCGCGCTATCAGACCATGCAGCCGCATTACAATCTGCTGGAACGCGGCATTGAAGCGGATATGCTGCCGCTTTGCGCCGCCGAAGATGTTGGCGTGATTCCGTATTATTCGCTCGCATCGGGCTTTTTGTCCGGCAAATACCGGTCAGAGGCCGACCTCGGCAAAAGCC
Source organism: Roseomonas sp. (assembly GCA_020249865.1). Classification (GTDB taxonomy): domain Bacteria; phylum Pseudomonadota; class Alphaproteobacteria; order Acetobacterales; family Acetobacteraceae; genus Neoroseomonas. Next base: position 9,947 of record JADCEV010000144.1, read on the forward strand.
CGCGCGGCGCGCGCGGGGCGGGGAAATACCTGAATGACAAGGGGTTGAAGGTGCTGGCCGCCTTGGACAAGGTGGCAGCGCGGCTGGGCGCCACGCCGGCGCAAGTTGCACTCGCCTGCTTCAAGGGCCGCCCAGGGCTGGCGGCACCGATTGCGAGTGCCACCACTTCCGCGCAAGTGACTGACCTCGTGAAGGCCGCGGCGCTGAGCCTGGATGCGGCGGCGGTAGCGGAATTGGATGCGGCCAGCGCGTAAGGCGCTGGCTTGGCGCCCTAACGCAAATAAGGCTCCACTGTCCCGGTCAGCTTCATGGTCAGCGGCTTGCCGCGCCGATCCACGGCCTTGCCCAGGCTTACCCGGACCCAGCCTTCCGAGACACAATATTCCTCCACATTGGTCTTCTCCTGACCCTTGAAGCGAATGCCAACGCCACGGCTCAGCAGCGCCTCATCATAAAAGGGGCTGCTTGGGTCATTGGAAAGCCGGTCCGGCAGGGTGGGGATGTCTTCGGTCATGCTAAAACTCCAAGCGCGGTGTTTGCCCGAGAGCCACGGCGAAGGCAACGCCGTGTGATTGACCGGCCCGCGGCAAGAACGCAATTTCGCAGTAAGACCAACCCAAGGATGGTTCCGTGCAATATTCGCTCACCGAAGCGCAATCAGAACTCCGCGCGCAGATCCTGAAGCTCTGCGCCGATTTTGGCGATGATTACTGGCTGAAGATTGATCAGGAAGCGCGTTTCCCTGAGGAATTCTACCGCGCCGTCGCCGCCGCCGGCTGGCTTGGCATTGCGATGCCGGAAGAATTTGGCGGCGCGGGCTTGGGGATTTCGGAAGCGACCGTGATGATGCAAGCGGTGGCGGAAAGCGGCGCCTGCATGTCGGGCGCTTCGGCCATTCATATGAATATCTTCGGCCTCAATCCCGTGGTGGTGTTCGGCTCGCCCGCGCAAAAGCAGCGCTTCCTGCCGCCGCTGATCGAAGGCCGCGAAAAGGCCTGTTTCGGCGTGACCGAGCCCAATACCGGCCTCAATACCACGGAATTGAAGACGCGGGCCGAAAAGCGCGGTGATCGCTATGTCATCAATGGCCAAAAAATCTGGATTTCCACGGCGCAGGTGGCCGACCGCATCCTACTTTTGGCGCGCACCACGCCGCTTGATCAGGTGAAGCGAAAGACCGATGGGCTGACGTTGTTTTACACCAAGCTGGATCGCGCGAAGGTTGAGGTACGGCTGATCCATAAAATGGGCCGGCACGGCGTTGATTCGAACATGCTGTTCTTCGATGGGCTGGAAGTGCCGGAAGAAGACCGCATCGGCGCGGAAGGTGAGGGCTTTCGCCTGATCCTGCATGGCCTCAACCCCGAGCGTATCCTGATCGCGGGGGAAGCGGTTGGCATCGGTCAGGCAGCGCTCAGCCGCGCCGCCAATTACGCCCGCACGCGAGAGGTCTTTGGCCGCCCCATCGGCCAGAATCAGGGCATCCAGCACCCCTTGGCGCGGGTTTGGGCGCAGTTGGAAGCCGCTGGCTTGCTGACCATGAAGGCGGCCGCGCTGTATGATGCCGGGCGCGATTGCGGGGCGGAAGCCAATGCCGCCAAGTACCTGGCGGCCGAAGCGGGTTTTGCGGCGGCCGAAGCCGCCGTGCTCACCCATGGCGGCATGGGCTATGCCCAGGAATACCAGGTGGAACGCTATTTCCGCGAAAGCATGATCCCGCGCATCGCCCCGGTCAGCCGAGAGCTGATCCTGAGCCATATCGCCGAAAAGGTGCTCGGCCTGCCGAAATCCTATTGAAGGGGCATGGTGGGCGCGACAGGGATTGAACCTGTGACCCTTCGCGTGTGAAGCGAATGCTCTACCGCTGAGCTACGCGCCCGACCTGCACGTGCCTTTAGGGGCGTAAGGGCGGGCCCGTCAAGCTTGAACGCCGTACTGGATATTTTGCCCAGGCCGGAAAGAAATTATTTTTGTTTCCCCGGTATTTCTTTGGCCCATCGCCCGAGCCAAAGAAATGAATGCCATATTAAGACAGAATTTCTTAAAAAAACCGGTCAGTGGGCCGATTTTATGTTTTTTTCATTTGTCACGTACCGGCGGCACCACCCTTAACCGTGTGTTCAGCTTCGTATTGCGGGAACATGCTGTCTTCCATGCTGACCTTTGCGCCGCCTGCGGAGGAGAGGCAGGGCTCGCCGCTGCGCTCATGACTGATCACCACATCTATGATCACATGATGCTGCTGACAGGCCATTACGGTTTGGCCCATCCGCTTATTGAATATGCACCGCGCCCAATCGCCATTGCCGCTGTTTTGCGCCATCCGCTGGAACGCATTGTCTCACTCTTTGATTACATTCGCGGAAGACCTGACCATCCGGAACATGCAGCGCTCAGCAGGCTTTCGCTCAATCAGGCGTTGGATGCCGTGCCGGCATTCGCCGCGCATTGCCACAATGCCCAGTTGCGTTCCCTGTTCAATGCCATAGACCCTAACGGGATTGTGGCGGCACTCCAGCGCTACCCCTATATGCTCGGCCGCATGGATGCCTTGGATGCCTTTGCCCAAAAGCTACTTGGGCTTTTTGGCGTGACGCTTGGCGGCCCGCTGCCGCGCGCCAATGAAAGGCCGGTCTTGCCTGGCGTGGCCCCGGCCTGCACGCAGGCGGATTACGCCACGGCCCTGGCGCGGCTTGAAGGCTACAACCGGGCAGAGCTTGACTTCTTCGCCCGCCTGCCGCCGATCTTTGCCAGCCGCCCCAAAGCGGCCTTGGCTGAACAAAGTGCCGCCTGAAAGATTTTTCTTCTGGTGCCACTTCTGCTACCAGATGCCGATGCGTTTTTTTCTGAAGCCATGCCTTGGCCTTATCCTGGCTTGCGCACCGGCCGGAGTTTTCCCGGCAAGGGCGGTGGAGGCGGTTTATCAGGTCACCCAAACCGGGATCGCCGTGGTCGAGATCACTGCCCAGTTTGAAGCTCGTCCGGATGGCTATTGGATGCGCTCGGTCAGCCGCGCCATTGGCATTGGCCGGCTTTTCGCCCCGCATGAAATCCGATCCGAGGTGGAAGGCGCCTGGCGTGCGGAAGGCGTGGCGCCGCAGCGCTTCCAGGCAGAGGGGAATTGGCGCGGCGATGCCAGGCGCACGGTCATGCTCTATCGGGAAGGCATGCCCCAGGCGCTTGAGCTGCAACCGCCCGAGGGTGCCACCAATGAACCCGTCCCCCTGCCGGCGCGGCGGGGCGCGATTGATGGGCTTTCAGCCTTTGCGCTGATGTCGCGTACCGTGGCGCAAACCGGCCGCTGCGACCTGACGGGCCCGATTTTTGATGGCAGGCGGCGGCTGGATTGGTCATCGCGCACCATCGGGTCAGTGCGCGTCACCCATGCGGGGAAGGAGATCGAGTCCCTGCAATGTGGGCTGGAAAGCCGGCTGGTGGCGGGGGTGCGCCATGGCGATGATCCCGCCCGCGCGACCCAGCCGCGCTCTGCCACGGCCTGGCTTGCCACGGTGGATCACCGCCTGCCGCCCATCCCGATCCGGGTGGAATTCCCGAGCACGATTTTCGGCACCATGCGCATGGAATTGCACCGCCTGAGGTAGCGGCTTCAGCCAAGCATGGCGCTCAGCGCCGGCACATCCAAGGCAATCGGCGCACCGCCCGCCATGCTTTGCGGGCCATAGCCCCAGCCCGCGAAAATCGCGCGCACGCCAGCGCCACGCGCCGCCAGCATGTCATTGGCATGATCACCAATCATCACCGCCTGATCGGGTGCCGCTCCGGCAGCGGCAAGCGTTGCGCGCAAATGCCCCGGATCGGGCTTGCGCATGGGGAAGCTATCGCCCCCACCAAGCGCGCTGAAATGGCGGTCCAGCCCAAGGCCCGAGAGCAATACCCGCGCCGCCGCTTCCGGCTTATTGGTGCAAACCGCAAGCCGCCAGCCGCCAGCCTGCAAGGCGTTCAGCAATTCGGGAATACCGGCGAAGGGCTGGGTCAGCACGGCGGCATTCGCCTCATAATCCGTCATGAAATGATCAAAACTGGCTTCATCCAACGTGATGCCACGCGCAGCATGGGCGCGTTCCAGCAGCACGCGCACGCCATCGCCGATCATGCCCACCACCTCGGCCCGCGCAAAGCCTGGCAGGCGGCGCCGTGCCATCAGCCGATCAAGCGCGGCATGGATATCGGGCGCGCTATCCACCAGCGTGCCATCCAGATCAAACACCGCGCAACGGCGCGCGAAATCAGGCATCGGAAGGCGGCACCCAGGGGATGCGCGCAATCTCAATCCCTTCTTCGCGGAGCGCCTCGGCCTCATCCTCACTGGCTTCGCCGAAAATGCCGCGCGCTTCGGTTTCGCCGTGGTGGATCTTGCGCGCTTCCTCGGCGAAATCGGCGCCGACATAATCGCAATTCTTTTCGATTTCGGTGCGCATGTGGCGCAGCATGGCACGTAGTTCCGCCGGCATGGCGGCCAGCGCCGCGGCGGGCAGGGCAGCGGGGGAGGGTGGCGGCGCGGGAGAATCAGCTACCGGCGCGGGCAGCGCCTCGGCCTTCGCGTTGCTGGCGGGGCGGCCCTTTTTCGGGATCGCGGGCGCCATCAGGCGCTTGGCAACCTTGGTCGGGCCGCAATGGGGGCATTCCACAAGCCCGGCGGCCGCCAGCTTATCGAAAGCCGCGCTATCCTTGAACCAGCCATCGAATTCATGCGCCTGATCGCAGCGCAATTCGTAGCGGATCATGGCCTGATCACCCTGTCATTACCTGCATGTGTCATCAGGCTGTAATTTGGCACTCCCGCGCGCCGAGTGCCAGGGGGCGGGCTTCTTTTTGTGGTGTGGCCTTGGTTAGGGTCTCATGGCGTGCGACGCGCTGTTCCTGCCCGCGGCAGCACTTCCGCACGCAGCGCCAGCCGCCCATGGATTTCATCCAGCTTCAGGCCCTGCCGCAGCACGGGCAGGCAGGCCAGATGATCATACTGCCCTTTTGACCGCCCGGCTTCGAAATCCAGGAACAACCCAGTCAGCGCCGCATTGTTGAAGGCGTGGCGATTGCCATCATCCAGATAGCTTTCGGACCATGTGCCTTCTGACAACAACAACCCATGCGCTTCCAATTCCAGGTGGAAGTACCGCACACGACGGCACCAGATTTCCTGGATGATGCTGCTGCCATTCACCAGATGCTTGGCCGGGATCAGATGGCCATCAATTTCCATCGCGTGATCCGGGCTGACCCGCAAATCACGCGCCGGCATGCCGGGGGCGATGGCGCCGGCCCTAATTAGAATGGGCGCGGTCTTCGCCGCCATCACCGCATTGCGCGGCACGGCGATATCCATGAAGCCTACCCAGCGGAGTGGTTCGAACCCGGCCTGACCGTTGCGCATCGCCAGTACCATATCGCCGGCGCGGAGGTTTTCCACTGTGGTTTCACCATCCGGTGTGACAATCCGGGTGCCTTCGGCGAAGCAGACAACGCTTTCCCAACTTTGAGCGTAAATCGTATCCGACTGCGCCTGATACAGTGAAAAACCACCAGCTTCGCTCAGGAATGACCAATTGGCTGCAAGATCAAGCGTGTCATTTCCTTCGCCGCCAATCAGCGTGTCATTGCCGACTTCATATGCCGTGTCGCGCAGATAACTCTCATCGCCAACGCCGAAATCCAGCCAATCATTCTCGTAACCACCGAAAAGCGTGTCAGCCCCTTCACCACCCAGCAGGCAATCTCTGCCAAATCCACCATCCAGAAAGTCATTATCTGCTTTGCCATCCAGCGTATCATCACCGACAGAACCATACAGTGATTCCTCAGCCGCAGACCCAACCAGGCTGTCATTACCGGTAAATTCACCATCAGGATCGTCACCAAATAGGCTTTGGCTGTCGCCTCCACCAGCGACGAGCGTGTCATCACCGTTGAAGCCATAGAGGACCTGACCAGCACCGCTTCCGCCCACAAGACTGTCATCATCATCATCGCCATGGAGGATCTGGCCATTGCCGCTTCCCGCGACCAAAGTATCATTCCCGGCTTCGCCCATCAGATATTGATTTGCGGTGTTTCCAGCCTGAAGGCTATCATCACCAACGCCGCCCCATAGTCGCTGAACGCCACCCTGACCCGCGACCAGCGTGTCATTGCCGGCACCGCCATTCAATTGCTGCGAAGTGCCGTTACCGCCGACAAGGCTATCGGCATCATTGCCGCCATTGAGGAGCTGATAATCACCCCCACTCGCGACCAGCGTATCATTGCCGTCATCACCATTCAGATTTTGAGTTACTCCACTGCCCCCGAGCAGCGTATCTGCATCATCGCCACCATTAAGAGTTTGATTGTCGCCCCCACCAGCAACGAGCGTATCATTGCCGCCCCAGCCACCAAGCAATTGCCGGGTACCATTCCCACCAAGAAGGGTATCATTTCCATCGCCGCCGGAAAGAACTTGATCATTGCCGCCAGCTGCGACCAAAGTATCATTGCCAGTATCACCGGCCAGAAATTGACTTGAAGCGTTTCCACCTTGAAGGCTGTCGTCATCAGCGTCGCCAATAAGATATTGGGATCCGCCCTCACCCCCGACTAGGGTGTCATTGCCCGCTTCGCCACGAAGGGCCTGGCTGCTACCATTGCCGCCTGTCAGGCTATCGGCTCCGTCACCAGCAAAAATAAACTGGGAGTTGCCATCACCGACCACGATGGTGTCATTGCCGCTGTAGCTATAGAAGAACTGGAAGCTGCCATTGCCACCTAGCAGGCTATCATCATGATTGCTGCCGAGGATGCCTTCAATGCCTATCAGGCTATCGTCACCATCAGCGCCGGTGCTGCTGCCCGCGCCCAGATCAACCGTGACACCGCCACTGGCATTCCTATAGCTGACGTAATCCAAAGCATTGCCGCCAACCAGCGTGTCATTGCCAAGGCCACCTTCCAGCGTATTGGCAAGACTATCGCCCAATAGGCTGTCATCGAAATTGCCACCAAGTACTGCTTCAATGCTGATAAGGCTGTCATTACCATCCGCACCGGTGCTGCGGCCAGTGACAAGATCTACCGTGACACTGCCTGTGGCATTCGCGTAGCTGGCCCAGTCACTGCCGTTGCCGCCGCCCAAGGTGTCATTGCCAAGGCCACCGGCCAGGGTGTTGTTAGCGCTATCACCTCGTAGGCTATCGGCAAACGCGCCGCTCTCCACGGCTTCAATGCTGATCAGGCTATCATTGCCATCCGCACCGCCACTGCGACCATTGACAAGATCAACCGTGACCGCTCCTGAGGAATAGGCGTAGCTAGCCCAGTCAGTATCGCCGCCGCCATCCAGCGTGTCATCGCCCGCCTGACCATTCAGTGTCTCGGCATTCGCCGAACCAAGTAGGCTGTCATTGTCAGCGCCTCCGTAGAGGGCCTGATCATTGCCTCCGCCCGCGACCAGCGTGTCATTACCGGCACCGCCAAATAGGAGCTGCCAATCTCCATTACCGCCCTGCAGACTATCGGCATCGTCATCGCCCATGAGCTGCTGACCGACGCCTCCGCCCGCGATCAGCGTGTCATTGCCGGCGTCCCCCAAGAGCCACTGCCAATCGCCGTTCCCGCCCAGCAGGCTATCGGCATCAGCGTCGCCTCGGATGTACTGATCATTGCCCGCGCCCGCGACCAGCGTGTCAGCGCCGGCTTCGCCGAAGAGCTGTTGAAAACCACTGTTCCCGCCTACCAGGCTATCAGCATCGGCGCCGCCCATGAGGTATTGGCCAACGCCCTCGCCCGCGACCAGCGTGTCATTGCCGGCGTCCCCAAAGAGCTGTTGATAAACGCCATTCCCGCCCCGGATGCTATCGGCTCCATCGCCAGCCAATAGGTATTGATCCATCCCGTTGCCAGCAACCAAAGTATCGTTCCCGGCATCGCCGTTGAGCGTTTGCTGATCACCAAACTCGCCCAGCAGGCTATCGGCATCGTCGCCGCCGTATAGAAGCTGATCGTTGCCCCCGCCCGCGACAAGCGTATCATCGCCAGCGTCGCCATAGAGTTGCTGCCGAGCGAAACCACTGCCAAACACTTGGTCATTGCCTAAACCGCCGTCGAGAAGCTGATCCTCACCGCTTCCGGCACTAACCGTATCAGCCCCATCATCGCCAAACAGCTGAAGGAAATTGGCGGAACCGCCAGCAAGGCTATCGTCCCCGCCATTGCTGTAGAGCGCGATAACATTGTTGTTGCTACCCGCAATCAGGGTATCGCTTGAATTGCTGCCTAGGACTTGTTCAATCCCTGGCAGGCTGTCAACGCCATCTGCACCCGCACTGCTGCCGGCACCAAGATCAACCGTGACACCGCCGGTTGCATTGGCATAACTCGCCAGGTCACCATTGGCATTGCCAATCAAGGTGTCATTGCCGCCACCGCCATCAAGGATATTGGTGCCGCCGATACCGCCCTCTAGGATATTGGCATTGGCATCCCCCAGGATACAGTCTTGGCCGATGCCGCCGAGAACATTTTCAATCCCAGTCAGACTGTCATTGCCCAAGGCGCCAAAGGCCCGCCCAGCCGCAAGATCAACCGTGACGCTACCGGTTGCTGTGGCGTAGCTGGCGAAGTCATCCGTACCATTGCCGCCATTCAGGCTGTCATCGCCCCCACCGCCATTCAACGTGTCATTGCCACTGCCGCCATCCAGCGTGTCATTACCGTTGCCGCCCAAAAGGCTATCATTGGCATTGCCGCCAAAGACGATTTCAAGCCCAGCAAGCGTGTCATTGCCCAAGGCGCCGAAGGCCCGACCAGCCGCAAGATCAACGGTGACGCTGCTGCTGGCTGACGCGTAGCTGACAAGATCAGCCGTGCCATTATCACCATTCAGACTGTCATCACCTGCAGCGCCATTCAGCGTGTCATTGCCAGCACCGCCCGCCAATGCTTCGGCAATAGAGGAACCCAATAGGCTATCATTGTTATCATTGCCATTCAGATTCTGGTCGGCACCCCCGCCAGCAACCAGCGTATCATTCCCGGGACCGCCGTTGAGGAACTGTAAACTTCCTAACCCGCCCTGCAGGCTATCATCATCATTATTGCCATAAAGTTCCTGCTGCTCGCCGGCCCCGCCCAACAGCGTGTCAGCGCCTGCATTGCCATATAACTCTTGGAAATCACCCGCCCCGCCCAGCAGGCTATCACCATCATTACCGCCGTAAAGAACTTGCACCGCGCCTACGCCCGAAACCAGCGTATCAGCGCCGTCCTCGCCACGGAGTACATGAAAGTCGTCAGAGTCAGCAAATAGACTATCTGCCCCATTGCCAGCAGATAATCGCGCATTGTCACTCGAGCCAGCGACTAGCGTATCATCGCCCTCTCCGCCAACAACGCTATCAGCGCCATTACCACCACTCAGGCTGTCATTACCTGCACCACCATCCAGCGTGTCATTACCATTTCCGCCATCCAGCGTGTCATTCGCTGTGCCGCCCACCAGGCTATCATTGGCATTGCCGCCAAGGACAATTTCAATCCAGGCAAGCGTATCATTGCCAAGCGCACCAAAGGTCCGGCCAGCCGCAAGATCAACCGTGATGCTGCCGGTAGCAGCAGCGTAGCTGACGACATCGGCCGTACCGTTGCTACCATTCAGGCTGTCATTGCCAGTACCGCCATTCAGCGTGTCATTGCCATTACCACCATCCAGCGTGTCATTACCGCTGCTGCCCAGCAGGCTGTCATTGGCATTGCCGCCAAGGACGATTTCAAGCCCGGCAAGCGTGTCATTGCCCAAGGCGCCAAAGGCCCGACCCGCCGCAAGATCAACCGTGACGCTGCCGGTTGCCGCAGCGTAGCTTACGACATCAGCTGTGCCGTCGCCACCACTCAGGCTGTCATTGCCTGCACCGCCATTCAGCGTGTCATTGCCATTGCCGCCATCCAATCTTTCGCCAACAGCAGAACCAAGCAGGCTGTCATCATCTGAACCGCCATAGAGTTCTTGTGCATCGCCGCCACTCGCGACGAGCGTATCATTGCCCTCATTACCCATAAGGGTCTGGTTCGCGCCCGAACCGGCAAACAGACTGTCATTACCAGCACCACCAAGAAGATTCTGGTCGTCCGCCGCCCCCCCACGCAGCGTATCTTCGCCACCAGCGCCAAGGAATGTGACGTAACCGCCATCAATATCCCTGCCTACCAGGCTATCTGCGTGGTCACTGCCAAGGATGTTTTCAAACCCCGCCAGCGTGTCATTGCCATCTGCGCCAGAAGCTGTTCCCGCGGCGAGGTCAATCGTAACGCTGCCGGTCGCGTTCGCGTAACTGGCATAGTCATCATCACCGTCACCGCCAAGCAATTCGTCGTCATTGGCGCCACCATCCAGCGTATCGTTGCCGCTGCCGCCCGAAAGGCTGTCATTGCCTTGGCCACCCTGCAGGCTATTGCCAAGGCTATTGCCCAAAATACTGTCTGAAAAATTGCCGCCAACAATGTTTTCAATGCCCGTCAGGCTGTCAACGCCATCCGCACCGCTGCTGCTGCGATTGAGAAGATCAACAGTGACACCCTCAGTAGCATTGGCGTAGCTTGCGAGGTCAGTATCGGCATCACCCACCAGCGTGTCATTGCCGGCGCCACCGCTCAGCGTATCATTGCCGCTCCCGCCATGCAGTATATTGGCAATGCTGTCAGCCAGCAGGCTGTCATTGCCAGAAGCACCAAGGATGTTTTCGATTCCCGACAATATGTCATTGCCGGAACCGCCCGTTGCACGATTGGCAACAAGGTCAATCGTGAAGCCGGCACTGGCATCACTGTAATTGGCCCAATCATTACCCTCGCCGCCTAGCAATGAATCATTGCCGCGCCCGCCGGTAAGACTATCATCCCCAAGGCCTGCATTGATGCTGTCATCACCATCGCTGCCTGCCAGACTATCTGCACCACCCAAACCGAAAACAAAATCATTGCCAGCAAGTAGATCAATCGTATCCGCACCTTCAGTGCCCCAAATTGTATCATTACCCTGGGTCGGTACGACAAGGCTTGATGCGATGATCGCCGTGGCGCCGTTATTGGTGAAGGTAACGAAGCCGCCGCCTATGGTTTCACTTGCCCATCCTGAATCGACAAAGGAAAAACGATCATCGCCACTGTCGAATACGGTCAAGGTATCGCTATCAGAAAGGCTGATGACCCGCTGTCTGCTCAATTCCAGCAGATTGCCACTACCGGCCAGGTCAATCGCTTCAATACCTGTCGCATTGCCCAATTCGGCAATGGTCAGCGTGTCGCTGCCGCTGCCTTGTAAGGACAGCGTGTCATTGCCCGATGTGTCGTTTATGGTCCAATTGCCGGAAGGGCCGATCACATAGAAATCATTTCCGGAACCGCCCAACAGGCTGTCATTGCCATTGCCACTTTCAAGCCGGTCATTCCCCGCGCCGGCATCAAAGATATTGGCAAGCGAACTCCCGATCAGGGTGTCATCACCAATACCGGCGCGGATATTCTGAATGGCGTCGAGCGTATCATTGCCTTCAGCGCCTGTTGCCCTTCCTGTAACAAGATTGACGGATACGGCGCCCGAAGCTGCGCCATAAAAGACCCAATCAAACTCGGCACCGGGATTGCCGCCACTTAGGATTGAATCATCACCCAGGCCACCGGCGAGCGATTCAGCAACGCTCGAGCTGAAGCCGATCAGCGTATCATTGCCGCCGGCGCCCACCAGCGTATTGCGGCCGCCAGCCGCAGTCAGAATATTGGTCTCATCATTGCCGATCAGATGATCAGCATTGGCAGAATTACTGAGCAAGTGTTCAACACCGCTGAGCGCATCGGTTCCCTCGCCAAGGGCTGTTCCAGCGCCAAGATCTACTGTTACCGTATTGGAAAAAACGACCCAATCGGCGCTGCCCGCACCGCCAAGCAGCGAATCATCGCCCGTACCACCGCTTACGGTGTCATCATCATTCCCGCCAAACAGCGTGTCATTGCCATTGCCGCCGCTGAGCGAGTCATTCCCGGCATCACCTGCAAGCGCGTCATTGCCATTGGCGCCGTCCAGGGTATTGGCCGTAGTGCTGCCAAGCAGGCTATCTGCGCTGTTTCCGCCAAGCAGATGTTCGATGCCGGAAAATCGGTCACCATCCGCAGCGCCACTTGCCGTACCGTTGAGAAGATCAACCGTAAACGCGCCGGTCGCATCGGCATAGAAGGCCCAATCGGCACTTCCATCGCCACCCCAGAGGGAATCACTACCCAGGCCGCCGATCAGTGTGTCATTGGCACTGCCGCCGTTCAGCGTGTCATCGCCATTGCCGCCCGCGAGGGAATCGATACCATCACCCCCTTCAAGCCAATCATTGCCGAGGCCGCCATCAAGGATATTGGCGTCGGTGCTGCCACCCAATGTGTCATCGCCAATGCCACCGCGCGCATTTTGAATGTCGGTTAGTGTGTCATTGCCATCGGTACCGATGGCGCGGCCCAATCCCAGATTGACGGAAACCGAACCGGTTGCCGCACCATAAAAAATCCAGTTATTGCCACTACCACCACCGATGCTGTCATCGCCGAGACCGCCGGCAATGGAGTCATCACTGCCAAGGCCGGAAAGAGTATCATTGCCGGCCCCGCCGGAAATCGTATCAAGACCGTTTTGGCCATCAATGAAATTATCCTGATCATCACCCCGCAGGCTATCGGCGCTGTTGCTGCCGATGATGTTTTCAATGCCAAGAAGGCTATCCGCGCCATCCGCGCCGGAGCTGCTGCGCTGTTCAAGATCAACCGTGACAGTGCCAGCCGCATTCAAATAGTTTGCGGTGTCAGAACCGTCATCGCCCACCAAGGTATCATTGCCAAGGCCGCCAATGAGCTCATTGGCAAGACTATCGCCCAAGATGCAGTCACTGCCGTTTCCGGCGAGAATGTTTTCGATGCCGGAGAGCAGATCATTACCGGCGGCACCGCTGGCCGTGCCAGCAAGAAGATCGATCGTAACCGCGCCAGTCGCATCTGAGTAATTTGCCCAATCGGCGCTACCAGCCCCGCCGTTGAGCACATCATCGCCAAGCCCACCGATCAGCGAGTCATTCTCGGTGCCACCATCCAGCGAATCATCACCATTGCCGCCAATCAGCGTATCAATCGCGGCACCACCAGCAAGCGAATCATTGTCCAGCCCGCCGTTCAGCGTATCATTTGCCGCGCCGCCATCCAGCGTATCATTACCATTGCCACCCACGAGCGAATCTGCCGCGTCACCTCCTTCCAGCCAGTCATTGCCTGCGCCGCCATTCTGGGTATTGGCAAGCGTATTGCCGATCAGGGTGTCATCAAAATTTCCGCCGAGGATGTTTTCAAGATCATTGCCAAGGACATCATTGCCGTCGGCACCGGTGGCGCTGCCCGCCAGCATATTGACCGAAACCGAACCACTCGCGGCAGTATAGGATATCCAATCGCTGCCGGTACCACCCAGAATGGTATCATCACCAAGGCCGCCGCTAATCGAATCGTCGCCACTGCCAGCAGCAATGTAATCGTTGCCAGCAAAGCCGAATATCGTGTCGGTACCAGGGTTGCCGTGCAGAGTGTTGTTCTGATCGCTGCCAAACAAGCTATCCGCACCACCAGAGCCAACGACATTCTCAATCGCAACCAGGCTATCCCCACCGGGACCGATGCCAAGAGTAAAATCAATGACAAGGTTAACGTCTGAATAGACGACCCAGTCGCTGCCGGCGCCGCCAATCAGCGTGTCAGCGCCGGCGCCGCCATTCAGCTGATCATCGCCATTGCCTCCATCCAGGATATTGGCATTGCCATCGCCACCAAGATTGTCATTGCCATTGCCGCCGAGGACATTTTCAATCCCCACCAGGCTGTCAGCACCATCCGTACCGCTGCTACCGCCCGTGCCAAGATTGACACTGATGCTGCCGGGAGCATCGCCATAACTTGCCCAGTCATTATTGGCGCCGCCAACTAACGTGTCATTGCCAAGGCCGCCATTCAGCGTGTCATTGCCCGCGCCGCCATCAATTGAGTCATTGCCGGCAAGCCCATTGATGCTGTCATTGCCTGTATTGATATCACCCGGAAAGCCGCTTCCTGGCCAGGTATCATTACCGCTTGTCAGGTCCCGGTTGACGTCACTCATTGCAATGCTTTCTTTGGCTAGCGCTTCAGCAAGCCATCCCAAATCACCGCAGCACTGCTGCAAGAATCCTCGCCAAGGCGGGGTTGGGCAGGGCGATCAGGACAAGATGCATTGATAAACTTACGGAAGGCTTAAGCTGCGCTGGTTGTGCCGCATGGGAATTTTACGATTGAATAAGGGAGGCGGTTGCACTGCGCGTTGCCTGATATCGCAAATTTTCATTTGGAAAAAGTAAAGTGAATATGACGTTTCGCGGAACCCTAAATGCTCGACCCATGCCGCCCCATTCGGCTGCGTCGGTAACTTCTTGTTGGGGAGTCTGAAGAATGGATGAACATCAATATTCAATCTCAAACCCAACCCCAACCCGGTCCCCCGCTAGGCTATTGCCACCACTTTCCGCTTCCAGCCTCAGCCTTGGCGTCAGATCTATCTGCACGCCCACACGCGGCGGCCCGCCATCGGCACTTTGTTTCAGCCCAACAAAGACACCATCCGCCACATAGCGCCCGGTTTCCAAGGTGGCGCCCGGTTCCTGGCCGGCGCGCTGATCGCCCTCCTTCTCCTGGCCGATGGAAAGCCGATCAAGTGCCAAGGTGCGGCGGATGCGCTCCATCAGCCCGCCTGGGCCGGGCAAAGGCCGACCTGTTGCACCAGAAAGCGCTTCGGCCAATTGCAGCATCTGGAAGGGCGAAAGATCACCGCCACGCCGGCCGAACAGCAGCCGCGCCAGCACCTCATCCGCCGGCAATTCGGGGTTGGAGGTGAAGCTGATTTTCGGATCACGCGCCGGGCCTTCCACCGCGACATTCACCTCCACCTCTGCCGCACGAGAGAATGCGAGCACATCAAGGTTGGGCATCACCCCGCCAGCATCGAAGCTGATATTGGCGCGGCGCAGTTCAAGCCGCCGATCCAGCACTGCCAGGCTGCCCCGGCGCAGCATGAAGCCACCTGCCAGCACGGGTGCGGCAAGCGTGCCGCCTACGCGAATCTCACCGCCCAGCTCCGCATCCAATCCGCGACCGCGCAGGAAAATCGCGCGCGGCGCTTCGATGGTGAGATCAAGCGCGATGGGCGGCAGAGACGCACCTTTGCCATCACCGCGCGCTGAAGTGGCCAAAGGCGCAACACCTGGCGGGCGTTGGCCGCGTTCGCGTACGCCGGGCAGGGTTTGGATGGAAGGCGGCAGCTTGTCTGGAATGCGCAGCTCCGCACGCCGCACCAGAAGCTTGCCGTCAATGCGGCTTTGCCCCAAAGCCTCACCGGCGAAGCGCAAGGTGCCATCCAAGGTCGCATTGCCCAGATCGGAATTGATCGGCCGCGCGGCATCGGCCCTAAGGCTAAAGTCAAAAGGCAAGCGCGGCTTGCCAAGATCAATCATGCCAGAACCACCCAGGGTGCCACCGCCCGCGGTACGCGCGGCAAAGCGGGTCAGGTTGAAGCGCCGATCTTCCGCGGTGATGGCGGCGGCGATGTCATTCAACGTCACGCCCTGCTGCAAATCCCGAAAACTGCCATTGGCGATACTGGCCTCTCCGCCAAGGCGTGGCGCGGCCAGGCTGCCTTCCAGCCGCAGATTGAGATTGGCCGTGCCTGTCACGCGCTGCGCCCCGGCGGCAAGCAAAGGCTGCACCACGCTGCCCAAATCAAGCCGCCCGGTGATGCTGCCGGAAAGCCGAGCATCGGGCTTGAGGCCCGCCACCCGCGCTGTCGCCGCCAGCCGCACGACATTGCCACCATTCAGCGTGGCGCGCGCTTCTGCCCCTTCCGCTGTGCCGCTGGCCGAGACAGAAAGGCGCAAGGGCGGCACGCCGCGCGCAGCCGGCATGGCGCTGGTGATGGCAGGGCTTTCCAGTTTAAGGTCAAAGCGCGGCGCTTCCGGCGTGCCATTGATGCGCGCCTCCCCGGTCACCGTACCCGCCAGTTTTGCTTCGGGTGCCACCAGCGCGGCGAAGGGTGCGATAGGCAGCGCGGCGAGCGATGCCTTCAGCGCGATCTCTGCCGCACTCCAAAAACCTTCCAGCCTCAGCCTGCCGCCGCGATTGCTGGTGATGATGCTTTCCGCCAGCGTAATGCGCCCATCCGGCGCGATTTCAATGCGCGCGGGCGCGGTAAGCTTCACCTGATCCGCGGCGTAAATGAGTTCCAGGGCTTCGATGCTGAACAGGCGGGCGTCACCCTGGCGGGCAAGGGTCGCCGCACCCGAAAGCCGCGCTTCGCCCTGCCGTGCAGAGAATTGCGCGCGCGCCTCATCCAGCCCGCCATCAAGTTCCAACGCAACCGCAGCTACGCGCCCATCCCAGGTCATTTCCGGCGCCGTCAGCTTCAGCGTGACCTGCTGCACGCCATCCGCATCGCGCCCTTCAGCTTCCAGCGCAAGGCTGCCCGTGAGGCGATGGCCGAAGATATCGCCAAAGGGCGCGAGATCGGGAATGGCCAGAGATAGCGCGCCGGCAAAAAGTGGCTTTTGCACATCAAGCAAACCGCTCGCGGCAAGCCGTGCCGCGCCGAAGGTAGCGTCAAGCTGAGTGATGCGGAGCGCACGCCCTTCCGGCACACCGGAAAGCGAGAGTGTCAGCGGCAGCCCGGCATAGGTCGCCTCAAGCCGCGCTTCCGCACGCGGGCTGGAGAAGGGCGTTTCGAGCTTGAGATCAAGGCTTGGCGCAGCAAGCACTTCAGTGCCGCGCGTGATGGCCTCGCCACGCGCTTGCAGGGTGATGGAAGGATCATCCCGCGCGCCCTGCACATGGCCCTCAGCGGTCAAGGCGCCGGAAAGCTCGGGCACAATCCGCGCAAGATCAGCCATGCGCAAACCGAACCGCAGATCAAGCCTTTCGCCGATATCGCCCGATGCGGTCAATTCATTGCCATCGCCCGTCAGCACCAGGCGTTCAATCTGCGTCGGCGCGCGCGCTTGCAGTTCAAGCCGTGGTTTCGCGCCAAGCGCCGCGCCAAGGGCGGCGATGCTGCTGGAAAAACCCTTCATCTCGGCTTCCAGCGCGACATGGGGCGCCAGCAGCTTGCCATCCAGCCGAAACCGCGCGGTGGTCGCCTCCCAGGCAAGCTCCTCCGGCACATAGGCGGCGAGCATCGCGCTTTCACCCAGCGCGATAGTGCCGGCGAGCATCGCCTCCTCGCGCTTCGGATCAAGCCTGCCTGCAAGCGTCACCTCGCCAAGCGGTGCCTTGGCTGTTGCGCTGCGCAGATTGATCACGCCCGCGCCATCGCGCGTCGCATCCAGCGAAAATTCCAAGCGGGCCAGTGCTTCGGCCAATGGCGCCGGCAGCAAGGGCGCGGCGGCGATATGGCCAGCAAGCCGCGCAAAACCGGCGCCCTTCGCATCGGCGCTGATGGTGCCGGAAAGCGCTGCATCCGCCGCGCTGCCAAGCTGTGCTTCGGCGTTCAGCGCTGCACCGCTGGCGGGGCCTTCCAGGCGCAGCATCACGGCTGAGGCTTCGGCCGGCGCGCCAAGCACGCCTGCAATCACCCCACCCGGCGGTTCCGCCACATCCAGTCGCGCAAAAAGCCGATCCGCAGCGGGGGCAAGATCAAGCGCAAGCCGCGCCGTGCCCGGCGCATCAAGCCGCGTGAGTGCCACATCCCCCGAAAGGCGCGCTGCCACCAGCGCTGCCTTGCCTTCCATCGAAAGCCGAAAGCCCTGGCCGAAAACACCCTCAGCCACGGCGATTTCCGCAATCGCCAAGCGATCAATTCGAACGCCCAAAGGCAAATGCGGCAGGGATGGCACCAGCGGGCCATCGCGCGCTTCACCAGCTTCGGAAGCGGGCAGGCGCGATAGGCTGATGCGCTCGGCCTTCACTTCTTGCACATGCGCTTCGCGTTGCCATAGCGCGCGCAGGTCGAAGCCGATGCGCGGCGCCTTGACCTCAAGCCACACGCCGCCCTCATCCGTCAATGAGATGCGCGTGGCGCGCACCTCGCGCGGCAGCGTCACCGCAAGCCCTTCAATCACCAGCCCCGGCACAAACCGCCCCGCCAAGGCCGCGAGTGCCGCCGCGCCATTCCCCCATTGCACCCAGGCCAGCACGCCCCCCAAAAGCGCCCCGCCAATAAGCGGTATCGCCAAAACCAGGATCAGCAGGCGGCGCAAAAGGCGCATGTCAAAACGCCTGCCCAAAGCCGATATAGATCGCAAAGGATGGATCATCCTTTTGCCGATCCAAAGGCACACCGACATCAAAGCGCAGTGGCCCAATCGCGGTCAGATACCTGATGCCGAGCCCGGTGCCAGCGCGCAGCCGGGTGAAATCCGGCTTGGCTTCTTCCCCCACACTGCCCGCATCCAGAAACGCGGCCATGCCCCAGCTTCGCGTCAGCCGCTGACGCCATTCCGCACTGGCTTCCACCAGGCTTGCACCACCCAGGGGCCGATTGGCGGCATCCCGCGGCCCGATGGATTGATAGGTATAGCCGCGCACGGACCCGCCCCCGCCAGCATAGAAGCGCTTGTCCAAGGTAATTTCATCCCGCCCCGCGCCGGGCGCGCTGCCAAGTGCTGCGCGCAGCGCCAGAACACTGTCGCCATTGCCCAGAATGTCGAAATAGCTGGTGCCGATTGCCAGAATGCGCGTGAAGCTATTGGCATCCATCGCTGAATAGAAAGGTGTCGCGCTAAGGGTGACGCGCTGGCCCTGGCGCGGGTCGAGCGGGCTGGTGGTGTTATCGTAACGAAAAATCCCCGTCAGCCCAAAAAGCCGAAAGGCTTGCATGTCCCCATCGCGGCCAATGCGCCCTTCCTCATAATTCGGCCCGCCCGCAATCGCCATGGTATCCGAAAGCCGATGTTCCAGAACAAAGGATGCCACGGCAGCGTCCCGGTCATAGGCGCGCAGCCTTTCGCGCACCGCACCGATTTGTGAGGTGCTTTGCAGATCGCGCCCCAGAAATTCCGGCGTGCGCAGCGTGGCAAAGGCGCGGAAGGTGGCGTTTTCAATCCCGGTTTCGCCGATCCGCGCAATTTCACCTTCCAGGCGAAGCCGCTCGGCGCCGCCCAGCATATTGCGGTCTTTCCAATAGCCGCCTGCGGTCAGGCCGTAA